>NZ_JBAIYT010000023.1:0-68013 GCF_036763125.1 Nitratidesulfovibrio sp. 1201_IL3209 | reverse complement strand
GCGACTGGCTTGAACACCTGTAGCGTAACCGGAAAGGTGTTTTTTGGTATAACCGATTGACTCCACCCGCATAGCGGGTGGTTCTCTGTTTCGGTCGCTTCGCTCCCTCAACTGGCTAAAGCCATAATGCAAAAGGCCACCCCCGGAATCTTCCGGGGGCGGCCTTCGATATCGGGCAAAACGGCTGGCCGGGATCAGCGCGACACGGGCTGGCACCCCGCATCCGTGCCGCATTGGCACCCCGTCGGGGCCACGGGCATGTCGTCCAGGCTGGCCCCGTCCTCGCCGTACACGGCGCGCAGCATGTCCAGCACCATGCCGGAGCAGGCCACGGCGTTGACCCCGTGCGAGGTCAGCACCGTGCGCGGCACGTCGCCCAGGGCGGCCACCAGCAGGGTGCGGCAGTCGTGCAGGCCGCGCGCCAGGTGTTCCCAGCGGCCGGGGCTGTCCGGCGCGGGCAGGACGCGTTCCTCCACAATCCGGAAGCCGCCGCCTTCCAGCGGTTCCCAGATATGCAGCGTTTCGGCCTTGCCGAGGTGCAGGTTCACCCGCAACCCCCCGCGCGAGGCCACGGCCACGTAGGGCCGGGCAGCGCCCTCAAGGGCGGTTGCGCGGAGCGGTTCCGGGTGCGCCGCGCCGGTGGTGCGCCGCAGCATGCCGCCGCCACCGCACCCGCCGCCTCCACCACATCCCCCGCCGCTGCCGTCACCGCCGCCGCACCGTTTGCGCCGCGCAGGCTCGCCCACCCTGCCCGGCCCGGCCGGGGTCAGCCCCCCGCAGGTGGCCAGCACCGGGGCCAGTTCGCTGGAACGGTCCTCGCGCAACAGACCCACGGCATCGGCCCGGCAGCGGCGACAGTGGGTCATCTGGGGCAGCAGGGCCGCCCCGGCCAGACGCAGGTTTTCCATGAGCGCGGGCGACGGTTCGGTCACGTCGGCGAACGGTGTGCCGGGATTGGGGTGCAGGGGCATCAGGTTGTGCAGGTCGGCGCCCAGGGCGCGGGCCATTTCGGCCACGGCGGTCACGTGGGTGTCGTTGATGCCGGGAATGACGATGGTGTTCACCTTCACGGCGATGCCACGCGCCTTCAGCCCGGCGATGGACTGCTTCTGACGGTGCAGCAGCAGTTCCGTCGCGTCCTGGCCGCGATACGTGGTCCGGCCGTCGCGCACCCACGCATAGATGGAAGCCCCGACAACCGGGTCCGCCGCGTTGCAGGTGACCGTGGCGTGGGTGACGCCGAAGGCCGCCAGGTCGTCCAGGTGGGCGGGCATGGCAAGGCCGTTGGACGACAGGCAGAACAGCAGGTGCGGGTAGGCTTCGCGCAGCAGGCGCATGGTTTCCAGCGTGGCTTCCGGGTTGGCCATGGGGTCGCCCGGCCCGGCGATGCCCACCACGGTGATGCGCGGTTCCGCCTCCAGCACCCGGTGCATGTATTCCAGGGCCTGGCGGGGCTTCAGCACCGCGCTGGTCACGCCGGGGCGCGATTCGTTGGCGCAGTCGTACTGCCGGTCGCAGTAGTTGCACTGGATGTTGCAGCCGGGGGCCACCGGCAGGTGCACACGGCCGCAGGTGCCGGACGCGGCCTTGTTGAAGCAGGGATGCTTCGAGGCGTCGCGCGGGGTGGCGGCAGGTTCGGTGGCGTTCATGGCGGCTCCTTTCTCACGGTGCGCTGGGCGGTTGGAGTAAACAGAGGGGAAAGGCTGCGGGTATGTGGAAACCATGGGGATGGCCCGACATGAGCGACTAGCTGGCAGGCGCCCCCTCCCCCCTGCGAAACTGCCGGTAGGTCAGGTTGAAACGCTTCATGCGCAGGCCCATGATGCGCCGGGTCAGGCCCAGCGCCCGCGCCGCCTCGGTGGTGTTGCCCCGGTGGGCGCGCAGGGCTTCCACCAGCATCTCGTACTCCACGCAGGCCAGGCGCGCCTCCAGCCCGCCCGGCGTTCCCGCGTCCGGCGCCATGGCCGATTGCAGCGACAGCGGCAGGTCGTGGGCGTGGATGGTGTCGTCCTCGGTCAGGATCACCGCGCGGTGGACGACGTTTTCCAGTTCGCGCACGTTGCCCGGCCAGTCGTGCTGCACCAGCATGTTCAGGGCGGGCGTGGCGATGCTGGACACGTTCTTTTCCGTCTCGCGGGCGTAGCGGGCCATGAAGTGCTCGGCCAGGGTCACGATGTCGCTGCCGCGCTCGCGCAGCGGCGGCACCATGATGGGAAACACGTTGAGCCGGTAGTACAAATCCTCGCGGAAGGCGCCCTGGGCCACCATCTCCTGAAGGTTGCGGTTGGTGGCGGCGATGATGCGGATGTTCACGGGTATGCTCTGGTTGCCGCCCACCCGCTCGAAGCGCCGTTCCTGCAACACCCGCAGCAGCTTGGCCTGCATGGCCGGGGAAAGTTCGCCCACCTCGTCCAGGAAGATGGTGCCGCCGTCGGCCTCCTCGAAGCGGCCCTTGCGGGTCTGCACCGCGCCGGTGAACGCGCCCTTCTCGTGGCCGAACAGTTCACTTTCGACAAGGTTTTCCGGCAACGCCGCGCAGTTGAACTTCACCAGCGGGCCTTCCGGGTTGGAGCCGTCGTAGTGCAGGGCGTTGGTGATCATCTCCTTGCCCACGCCGCTTTCGCCCAGCAGCAGCACGGTGGTGCGGGTCTGGGACACCTTGCGCATCAGGGCGTACACCTCGCGCATGGGCGCGGACGCCCCGATGATGCTGGCGGGGTGGAAGCGCTCCTTCAGCCGGTCCACCAGCAGGCGGGTGCGCCGTTCCCAGCGGGCCAGGTCCACCTTCTCCACCAGGTACAGTTCCACCGCGTGGGCCAGCATGTGGGACATCACCATCAGCACGTCCACGTGGCGGTCCAGAAAGCGCCGGTCCTCGTAGAGGCGTTCGGCGCTGATGGTGCCCAGCACCTTGCTGCCGCGCAGGATGGGCACGCACATGAACGACAGTTCCAGGTCCGGGCCGCCGGAAAGGCTGCGGGTGCGGTTGAGGAAGGCGGGCTCGTCGCCGATGCGCCGCACGATGATGGGCCGCGCCGTCTCCACCACCCGGCCGGTGATGCCCTCGCCCAAGTGGTACACGCCGCGTTCCTGTTCCTCCGGCGTCAGGCCGATGCTGCGATGCACGAAGATGCGCCCCGACTCGCGGTGGTGCAGGCTGATCATGCCGCGCCGCACGCCCATTTCGGCGTGCATGTAGCCCAGGATGCGGTCCAGCGCGGCGCAGAAGTCCTCCGGCCCGGAGAGCATGCGCCCGATCTCGTGCAGCAGGGGCACGATGCCCCCCCGGCACACCCCGCCGCCGCAGGTGCGCGCCTCGTCGCTGTGTTTCTTTTCGCAGGTCATGGCCCTCACCGGCGCGGAACGTGGAAGGACACGGGAATGGGATGGGACGCCCGGCGCGCCCGCCGGGGGCTCCGGAAACAGGAATGGCCACATGGGATACCTCCGTCATTCCGCCTGTCATTCATGGGGACAGGCGGCATGGGGACAGACGGCATGGGGGCAGGCGGCATGGGGGAGAGCGGACGGGCTGGCGCAACGCATGTCCAGCCGCAGGTCGCGCGGATCACCGGGCACGCCATCGCCGCCACCTCCCGGCGTTCCGCCGCACCCCGCCGCATCCAGAAAGCGCAGCAGGTCGGCCTGTTCCGGCGGACGCTTGGTGCGCGCGGCATGCTCGCGCAGCAGGGGCAGCACGGCCCGCGCGCCCTCCTCGTCCAGTCGGATGCCCAGCCGTCCGTAGGCCCAGCGCACGGCCGCCGAACCGGAGTGCTTGCCCAGCACCAGCCGGTGGTCGCGGCCCAGTTCGCGCGGGTCGATGTGCTGGTAGTTGGCCGGGTCGCGCAGCAGGCCGCTGACGTGGATGCCCGACTCGTGGGTGAACACGTTCTCGCCCACGATGGGCTTGTCCGGCGGCACCGGGCGGCCCGAGGCGGCCGCCACCAGCGCCGACACCCCCGGCAGCAGCGAGGGGCGCACCCCGGTGGGCATGCCGTGCAGCAGGTGCAGGGCCATGGCCACCTCTTCCAGCGGGGCGTTGCCCGCCCGCTCGCCCAGCCCGTTGACCGTGGTGTTGGCGTGGGTGGCCCCGCCGCGCACGGCGGCCAGGGTATTGGCCGTGGCCAGCCCCAGGTCGTCGTGGGCATGGATTTCAAGCTCCAGGCCGCTGCGCGCCCGCATGGACAGAAACCGCGCATGGGTGGCGAAGGGGTCCAGCACGCCCATGGTGTCCGCGAAGCGGAAGCGGCGCGCGCCGCAGCGTTCCGCCACCTCCAGCACCAGAGCCAGGAAGTCCGGGTCGGCCCGGCTGCTGTCCTCGCCGCCCACGCACACGGCGAAGCCCATGTCCAGCGCGGCGCCGGTCATGGCCTCGATGCGCCGCAGCACCCAGGCCCGGTCGCGCCCGATCTTGCGGGTGATCTGCTGGTCGGAGACGGGAATGGACAGGTTCACCGTGGAAATTCCCGTTGCCCGCGCGGCGGCCAGATCCGCCTCGTGCATCCGGCACCACACGATGGGCCGCGCCGCAAGCCCCAGGGCCGCGATGGCGCGGATCTCGTCCACCTCGCGCTGGCCCATGGCCGGGATGCCCACTTCCATCTCCGGCACGCCCGCGGCGTCCAGCGCACGGGCCACGGCCAGGCGTTCGTCGAGCGTGAAGGCCACGCCCGCCGTCTGCTCGCCGTCGCGCAGGGTGGTGTCGTTGATGATGACCTGACGGGTCTCACAGGTCTCACGGGTCTCACATATCTCATGGACCGCCGGGGTGGCCCCGGCGGATGACACGCTGGCTGCGCTCATGCCGCCTCCTTCATGCTTGTGGAGGCATGACAGCAAAGCATGTGCCAGCAGTGGCGCGGCCAGTTGGCGGGTTAGTCGGCGGGATGGCCCGCCCCCGCCACGCCAGCGATGGCGCCGCGTGGCGGCCAAAAGGACGGTCCGTATCCTGCCCGCCCCTCCTCGGCGTGCCTCCCTCCGGCATGCCGAAGATGGTCGCTGCGTACACTTTGGGCACGAAATGGTACCATTCGGTACGTTGCCGCCTGTCCGGCCCGCCCCTGCCCGCCCCTTCCCGGCCTTCGCGGCCTTCCCGCCCCCGCACGAACGGAGTGAGTGAATGCTTTTCGACGCCTCGCCGGTAAGGTAGGGTCGTCTCCGTGAAGGGCAGGATTCCCGCCAAGGGTTGCCAGCAGCAGCGAGAGCAGGACGGATGATCTACATCGACCGCATCGAAACCCAGGACGTGGTGGCCACCCGCGAGATTTCGCGGGACGAGATGAGCGACTACCTGCTCACCTTTCCCGCGCTGCTGTGGCGCATCGAAATCGCCAGGTCGCGCATCGAACTCCTGAACGCGCGCAAGCTGCCCGTGCTCGAGGACAGGTCCGGACTGTTCATGAAGAGCCCGGACTTCCGCCGCAGGGTGGTGCTGCCCGAAGACCTGCACTTCATCGAGGCCTTCATGGAGGCCATGAAGCGGGGCGACGCGGCCGAGACCATCGTGCGGGTGTGCGCGACCGGGCAGGAAGAGGAACAGCTGTGCTGGCTCAAGGTGGCCGGATGGTCCAGCCCGCGCGACCCGCGCTACTACATGGGCTACCTGATGGACGTTTCCGACCGGGCCGAGGGCATTCGCTCCATTCTCGAAAAGGACGCCGAGCAGCAAATGCTCATCGACCTTGCCGAAAACCCCACCCTGATCGTGGACTTCGACACCCGCCAGGTGCTTTCCCTGAACACCGCCGCCGCCTCGGCCTTCATGTACCCCGGCAACGGCATGACCCACCTGGATTTCGGCATGCTGCACCACCCCGGCATGACCAACCGGGTGCACCGCCTGTTCGAGGAAATCGTGTTCGCCCGCAAGTGGGAGGGCAAGCTGGAATACGTGCGGCGCAGCCACGCCACCTTTTCGGCCCGCACCTCGGTGCGCCTGCTGACCCTGAAGGGGCGCAGGCTGCTGCGCGTCTCGCTGACCGACCTGCGCTCGGCCTCCGGCGACGAGGACGCGGAGGAGCGCACCGCGCCGCCCCCGGACCGGGAATTCGCCCGGCTGGAAAAGGAACTGCACGCCCGGCTGAAGCCCCTGCCGGACATCGCCGAGATCCTCGCGGTCCTGCACGCCTTCCGGCTGCCCAGCTACGACTGCGACGGGCTGCTGTTCTCGGACATCCACCAGCGCCGCAACAAGGTCTTCGTGCACTGGGCCGGGGAGCCGTTCACCGGCATGCCGCAGGGCGAAATGTTCCCCTTCGACGGCACCATCGCGCAGGACATCGTGAGCTACAAGCTGGACTCGCTCATCGTGGACGACACCCTGGACAGCATCAAGGCCATCGACTGGGCGCTGTTCATCCCCAGGGGCATCCGCTCGTACTTCGCCAAGCCCTTCTACCGGCGCGGCGTGCTGCGCGCGGTGCTCATACTGTGCTCGCGGCGTCCGGCGGCGTTCCCCACCACGGGCCTGCCGGAATACTCGATCCTGTTCGATCCGTTCGACAAGGCCATTCAGGCATGGCGGACCCGCCAGCGCCACCAGGGAGCCTGAGGCGTTTCCCTTTCGTTCCCTTCCCTCCCCTCCCCCGCATGTACAGCGCCCGTCGGCCACGCCCGGCGGGCGCTTCGCGTTGGCGGCATTGCCTGCGGGCTCCGTGCGGCTTCCCGGCGCGCGCCTGTCGAATGCGGCCCAAGTGGTCTTACCAATCCCGCACGAAAAAGCACATGAAAACCCGCACATTGCACGATGAGTGATTTTCCGGGGCGGTATAGCTTGCAAGCGCTCACATACGCCACTATCGGTCATACCAATGGGGCGGCATCGCAAGCCGACGGCACGATACCCCGCCCCCCTTCCGGCAACACCCGCAGGCGGCGCCCGGCGCGCCGCCCCACGGAGGCGTGCATGGAAAAGGAATCCGCCATTCTCACGGATCTGCTGGGCAGGATCCGCTGCGGCGAATGGGAGGTGGGTGGCAGGCTGCCCCCCGAACGCCAACTGGCGGGCATGCTGGGCACCAGCCGCCCCACGGTGCGCGGAGCACTGCGCGTGTTGCAGGCGCGCGGCATGGTCGAGGTGCGCCGGGGCAGCGGATGCTACCTGCGGTCCCGCCGCGAGCGCGGCGGTTACACCGACGCCGTGGGCCCCCAGTCCGGCATGGCCCGGCTGGAAGCCGCCTACATCATCCTGCCCCCCCTGGCGGCCCTGTGCGCCGTCACCGTTTCCCCCTCCGGCCTTTCCCGCCTCGAAGAAACCATGACCTCCCTCAGCCGCGCCATTCTTGGCGGCAACCCCGGCCTTGCGCGGGAACAGACCGTGGCCTTCATGCACGCCCTGGCCGAGGCCACGGGCAATCCCGCGCTGGTGGCCACCGTGGAACAGCTGTGCCCGGCGGGAGCCTCGGCCATCGACCTGCTGTTCGCCATGGAAGACTACGAGCGCGACCAGTTCTTCGCCGACCTGGTCAAGGTGTTGCAAGCGCTGAAGCGGCACGATCCGGAAGATGCCCGCCTGCGCATGGAGGAACGCCTGCTGCGCATGTGCCGCTGCATGGAAAAATACGCGGGCACCGAATGCACTCCGTATATCCGCGCGCAACTGGAACAGCGGGGGATGGACGCATGACCACCACACGCGCCGGATTTCTGCGGGGATTGTTCTCGCTGGGGGCGGACCTTGTGGGCGGCGCGGCGGGCGTCGCCGCCGATACCCCCGATCCCGCCGATACCGCCGAAAGCGGCGGGCATCCGGCGGCCGCAGCGCCCCCCGTGCCGTTCCACGGCGGCGCGCCCCTGTGCGGCCCCGGCGGAGACTTCACCCCCGAACTGCTGCGCCTGGAGGCCGAGCGGATGGGCCTGCCCGCCGACGCCGACCCCGGCGACCTGCTGCACCACCTGCACCGGGCCATGCTGGACATGGCCCCGCCCGGCGTCCGGGCCTCCGGCGTCACCGAAGAAACCGGCGAGGCCGCCCCCGGCATCCCCGCCGCGCCCGACGCAACGGACGCCGGGCACCCCCGCTGAACCGAACCGCCACCGCGCGGGCTCGCCCCCGCGCAGCGCATAACCGGCTGGGGATTCCAAGGGTCGCACCCCAACAGAGGAGGAACCGTCATGTCTCACGGATCCGTCAGTTTCCTTGAAGCGCGAAAGCTGGAAAAGCGGTGGAAGGGGCCCCTGCCCGCCATCGTCAACCTGCTGTTCACGCTGGTCATCTTCTACGCCACGTGGTGGATTTTCCAGGACCCGCGCGGGGTGATGCGGCTGTACACCCCCTACGTGGGCTACATGTACACCCGCTGGCTGCTGATCATCCTGATCTGGGTCGCCTACATCTTCGACTTCTGGCCCTTCCGCCGGGAGTGGATGGAAAAGGCCCACCCGCTGGTGAAAGGCGTCATTCTCACGCTGCTTTCGGTGGCCCTGATGCTGGCCCTGATCAAGGGCTTCTTCGAAGGGCTGCTGGGCAACTACGCCATGGCCTACTTCAACCCCGACCAGCTCACCAGGCTGAAGGGCATCACCGAATTCTTCGCGGCGGAATACGCGGCCACGGCATGCCTGATGTTCGCGGCCATCGCCTCGTGGCTGAGCCCGGCCTGGGTGGTGGCCATGGAGGAAGCCCCCTGGCAGGACCTGAAGCAGCCGGTGAAGGGCATGAGCATCTGGATCGTCACCTTCTTTCTCAGCACGCTCATCTACCTGATGACCATGCACCCGCACATGGGCATCCTGTACTACCCGTGGCAGGAGTTCACCTCCATCACCCCGCCCTACTGGGAGGCTTTCGCCAACACGGTGTCGGGCAACTTCCACATCGCGTGGATCATGTGCTGCACCGTGGTGGTCTGGCTGATGGAAACCATCTGGGAACGCTACCCGTTCTCGGTCATCCGCAACCCGTGGGCGCGGCGGCTGTCCATCTTCTTCGCCATCATCGCCATTTCGCTGGCCCTGACCTTCTTCTTCTACTTCGCGCAGGAACTGGCCTGGGGTGAAGCCATCCGGGGCCACAAGCGCGACGCCGCGCCCGACTGGCGCTGGCTGCACGTGGGCGAGACGGCCATCTTCTTCCTGCTGCCCGCGCTGTTCCTGTACATGTACTGCGACAACTGGCCCCGCAAGTTCTCCACCCCGGTAAACATGCTGGTGCGCACCGCCATCGTGGTGGCGGCGGGCCTTGCGGTGTACGCCGTGTACTACCGCACCTCGCACCTGTTCCTGGGCACGCAGAAGGGCTTCTCGCACCCGCAGCAGTTCCCCATGATCCCCACCATCTGGCTGATCAACATCTGGCTGATCAACTACTGGTTCATGGACAACTGGCCCGGCTGGACCATGCGCATGAAGACCGCCGACGAACTGGCGGCGGAAGCCGCCACGCGCGAGGCGGAGCACACCTGGAGCCCCAGGATGCTGCCCGGCCTTGCCGTGGGCGCCGCCGTGGGGGTCGCGCTGTACTTCGTCATCGTGCGCATGGTGCCCGTGGTTTCCGAATCCGTCACCCTCATCCCCAAGTAGCCCAAGGAGGCCGCCATGTCGGACAACAAGACGTCATTCAGCAGGCGAGACTTCATAAAGGGCGCGGCACTGGGCGTGGGGCTGGGAACCCTGGGGGCCATGGGCGCGTATTCGTACTCGTCCCGCCGGTTCGAAGACCTGCCCAAGGTGCAGCGCAAGATGCAGTCCTTCGGCACCTGCCGCAGCGTGAAGGCCAAGGTCGTTTCGGAAACCAGCTGGTTCGACAACGGCAAGCTGATGGCCGACATCAAGAGCGCCGGGGGCCTGCTGGTGGACCAGTACACCTACAACTGGCCGCCGTTCGGCGACGGCACCGGGCTCGGCAAGGGGTCGTACCAGAAGGGCATCGCCCAGATCCGCGACCTGCTGCCCAACCGGCTTGAGGAGGCGTGGGAAATCACCAGGGCCAAGAGCGTCAACCCCATGAACGCCGGGGGGTTCGCCGCCCTGGTGGAAGTGGAGGACATGGACGGCAAGGTGCGCAAGTACCTGCTGGACTCCGGCTGGTCGTTCGCCTGGACGGACGAATGCTTCCGGCGCGAGGGCATCGACAGGATGCTCGCCAACGGCGAAATCGAGGCGCTGATCGTCTCGCACGAGCACTTCGACCACTTCTGGGGCCTGCCGGTAACCCTCAAGTACGCGCCGGGCATCAAGATATACATCCCCGATTCGTTCTACGCCGAGGGGTTGCAGTACATCAAGGACGCCGGGCACAAGGGCGAACTGGTCAAGGTGAAGAAGGGGCTGCACCCCATCGAGCCGGGCATGGCCAGCTACATGTTCGACGTGCCCATCATCTGCCGGGTGTTCGGCGAACAGTCGCTGTACTTCAACGTGGCGGACCTGGGGCTGGTCAGCATCACCGGATGCTGCCACCAGGGCATCATCCTGTTCGCGGACACCGCCTACCGCGAACTGGCCTACGAACACGACCGGTTCCACGGCCTGTACGGCGGGCTGCACATCTCGCCCTTCGAGGACTGGGACCCCAAGTACGACGACCTGGTCATCGGACTGCGCAAGTGGAACCTGGAAAAGGTGGGCTGCAACCACTGCACCGGCATCGTCACCGCCAAGAAGTTCATCGACGCGGGCTACCCGGTGGTGGAGGGCACCGCCCGGTTCCGCACCAAGGACAAGGCCTATCTCGGCAACGGGGACAGCATCCGGTTCGCCAAGGCGTAACCGGCCAGCCGGAAAACGAATGAGCAGACGCCCCTGCCCGCCGCATGCGCGCGGGCAGGGGCATGCCGTCCCGGACCGCCTGACCTGTTTGCCAGCGGGCTGAATGGCGTGGGGGCGGGCCGCCCGCAGTTTACAAAAAATTTGTGATTTACAAAAAATTGTTGACACGAAGGGTGCAGCAACGCCATGCTCCTCATGAACGCGATCACAAGGAGCATGTCATGACCACCTCCAAAAACCGTCCCCAGCCACCCGCCGCCAAAGCGCCCGGCGATCCATCCGAACGCGCGGTCATCTTCGAGAACATGAAGCAGATCGCCCGCACCGTGGTCCGCACCTTCGGCCGCAACTGCGAGATCGCCCTGCACGATTTCCAGGACCTGGAACACTCCCTCATCCACCTCGAGGGCACGATCACGGGGCGCAAGCTTGGCGCTCCCATCACCAACCTGGTCATCAAGGCGTGGCGCAAGGAAGGCGACGCGGTGCGCGACATGGTGAACTACCCGAGCACCTCGCGTGGCGGCCACCGCCTGAAGTCCTCCACCAGCTTCATCCGGGACAGTGCGGGCCGGGTTATCGGCGCGTTCTGCATCAACTTCGACCTCTCGGAATTCGAGGCCGCGCAGAGCGCCATCGAGGATCTCACCCGCGTGGACACCCAGGAGAACAAGGGCGTGGGCGAAACCTTCGCGGCGTACATCAACGAGACGAACGACGCGGTCATGGAAGCGGCCATCCGCCAGGCCGGCAAACACCCCTCGATCATGAACCGGGAGGAAAAGCTCGAACTCATCCGCATTCTGGACGGAGAGGGCGCGTTCCTCATCAAGGGCATGGTCAGTTACGTGGCCCAGGCCATAAACGTGTCCATCTACACGGTTTACAACTACATACGCCAAGTCAAGAACGGCTCGCACTGAGGCCGCCCCGAACAAAAGGAGCATCACATGAAGGAAGTCGTCGCCGCCAAACAGGCCCCCGCGGCCATCGGGCCCTATTCCCAAGCCATCAAGGCCGGTGGCTTCATCTTTGCCTCGGGCCAGATTCCCCTCAGCCCGGAGTCCGGGGAGGTGGACGGCACGGACGTGGGAACCCAGACCCGCCGCAGCCTGGAGAACCTGGCAGCCATACTCGAGGCCGCCGGGGCATCCCTGGAGAACGTGGTCAAGACCACGGTCTTCATCACGAACATGGCCGAGTTTCCGGCCGTGAACGAGGTCTACGCCACCTACTTCCCGGCCAACGCCCCTGCCCGTTCCTGCGTGGCGGTGGCCGCCCTGCCGCGAGGGGCCAAGGTCGAGATCGAAGCTGTCGCCCATCTGCAATCTTGAGGAAATACAAGATGTTCGTAAAGAATCTGCTCTGCCCCAAGTGCCGGGCCACCTATGCCAGCGAAAAGGCAATCCAGCTCTGCGAGTGCGGGGCTCCCCTGCTCGTGACCTACGACCTGGACAAGGCCGCCGCGGCCTTGACCAAAGACGATCTGGCCAAGCGCCCCCCCACGCTCTGGCGCTACCGCGAACTCCTGCCCGTGCGCGATGGGCGCAACATCGTCAGCCTCGGCGAGGGCATGACCCCGCTGATCCACTTCGAGCGCCTGGGCGCGGACGTGGACATGCCCGAACTGTACATGAAGGACGAGGGCGTCATCCCTACCGGCACCTTCAAGGCGCGCGGCGCGACCGTGGGCGTATCCCGCGCCAAGGAACTGGGCATCGAAACCCTGGCCATGCCCACCAACGGCAATGCAGGCGGCGCCTGGTCCGCCTATTGCGCTCCGGCGGGCATCCGTTCGGTGATCGTCATGCCCAAGGATGCTCCGGAGATGAACCGCAAGGAAATCGCCGTCACCGGGGCCTCGCTCTTCCTGGTCGACGGACTCATTTCCGATGCGGGCAAGATCGTGGCCCGCGCGGTCAAGAAACACGGCTGGTTCGACGCCTCCACCCTCAAGGAGCCGTACCGGATCGAGGGCAAGAAAACCATGGGACTGGAACTGGCCGAGCAGTTCGGCTGGGAGGTCCCGGACGTGATCCTCTACCCCACGGGCGGCGGCGTGGGTCTCATCGGCATCTACAAGGGTCTGCGCGAACTCCAGGCCATGGGCTGGATCAACGGAAAGCTGCCCCGCCTGGTGGCCGTGCAGGCCACGGGGTGCGCGCCCATCGTCAAGGCATACGAAGAGGGCGGAAAGGAGTCGGCCTTCTGGGAAAACGCCAGGACTTGCGCCTTCGGCATCACCGTGCCCAAGGCCCTGGGAGATTTCCTGGTCCTGGACGCCATCGCCAAGACCCGGGGCTGCGCCATCGCCGTCAGCGACGACGATCTCCTCAAGGCCCAGAAGATGATCGCGAGACGCGAGGGAGCCTTCATCTGCCCCGAAGGCGCCGCCACCCTGGCCGCAGCGCTGGAGTTGCGCCGCAAGGGCTGGATCGCCCGTTCCGACAAGGTCGTGCTGCTGAATACCGGCACGGGCCTGAAGTACCCGGAAACCGTGGAATGCAACCCGCCTATCCTTCGGCCGGACCAGGACATCGACTAGGGGCTGTTTCTAAATTGTCCCTTCGCCCGTTGGCTGCGTCAAACTTCGCCTGCCATTTCAGTCAAATACGATAAGAGTATGTTCCCTCATGGCAGGCTCGTTTTCCTTGCCAACGAACGAAAATTCTAATTTGGAAACAGCCCCTAGGGGCGCGTGGGCAGCCAGAAGGCGCAACGCGCAAGCGAAGAGCGCGAGAGTGACCAGGACGTTGGGCCGGGCGGCCGCGACTGCCACCGCGCCGCCCGGCGTAACGGGAGCCGAAGTCCCCCGCCAATGGCACCGGCTTGCAGGCCCCATGCCTGCACATACCGGAGCGTCATTCCTCAACCCCCTTGGAACAGACGTGCATCAATCAGCGCGCCTGGCCGCCACGCCCTTGTCTTCTCGAACTCCGCACTACTGGAGGTTATGGATGCCCCCTCCCTCTCCCCACACTCCTTTCAGCGTTCACCCGACGCCAGATGGCTTCATGGTCTGCGGCCCCCACGCCCAGACAGCGGAAGAAAACAGACAGGAAGGAACCGTTTCTTCCATCTATGTGATCATCAAGGGCAAATCGGCCTGCATTGTGGACACGGGAAGGCATGATGCCTGCTACGCGGTTCTGGCGGCCGCGCTCCGTGCCCACCATGTGAAGCCCAGATACATCGTGCTCACGCACGACCATTATGACCATGTGGGCAACGCGCACCGGTTGCGGGAGGAGTTTGGCGGCCTCGTCGTGGCCCACGCCCTTGACCGCCCCCTGCTGGAAACCCCCCTGATCCTGTTCGATCCGGACGCCATGGGCCGGGCCTATGGATGTTCCATGCAGGACGCCTGGCTCGATCTGGGCTTCACCGACGAAACCATCAGGAACATGCGCGGCGCAATGGAACGATTCTTCACCGTGCCCGTGAACGCCGATCTTTTCATCTCTGAAGACGTCTCCCTGGATCTCGATGGTCTTGAACTGCGTCTTCTGCATACGCCGGGGCATTCACCCGGCAGCCTGAGCGTGCATGTTCCGGCAAGCGGCAGCGTCTATACTGGCGATCTGACCTTTTGGGTGAATCCCTGCCGCCCCTATCCCATCGGCAACGCCGAACATTGCCTGGCCAGCCTGCGCCGCATTCGTGATCTCGAACCGTCATACTGCGGGCACGGCCACTATCTCGGCATCTCCGATGCCGCCATCTGGCTCGATCAAATCATTGGACGACATCTGCACCTTGAAATGTCCATACTGTCCCTGCTTGATACGTCACGAACCATCAGCGATCTTCGAAGACGTATCTTTCCTGAAGATCCGTTCGACTCATTCTCTCCCATTCCCGAAAATTCCATCCAGGCATGGATGGTTGCTCTCATGCAACGCGGAAAGATAGTCCGCTATGCGCATGGCAACAGCGTAGTGTGGCAGAAAACCCTGTAATTTTCCGATATGAGGGGCAATGCATGTCAACGGAAACCGCAATTACCATCCCCGCGGCAAAATGGCACCAGGAAGTCTCTCCCAGGCAATGGCGTACGGTCATCGCCGGCGGCTTGGGCTGGGCCCTCGATTCAATGGACGTCATGCTCTACGCCATGGTCATCGTTCACATCATGGCCGAGCTGCAGCTCACCACAAGCCAGGCGGGCCTGCTGACCACGGCCACCCTGGTCGCCTCGGGCATCGGCGGCATGCTGTTCGGTCTCATCGCGGACAAGTGGGGACGGAAGTTCTCCCTTACCTTGAGCATCCTTACCTACTCCGTGTTCACAGCCGCGTGCGGTTTCTCGCAGACCATGACCCAATTGCTCGTTTTCCGTTTCATCCTGGGCCTGGGCATGGGCGGGGAATGGACCGCAGGGGCAGCCCTGGTGACCGAAACCTGGCCCGCCAAGCACAGAGGCAAGGCCATGGGACTGATGCAGAGCTGCTGGGCCCTGGGATACGCGGCGGCCGCACTGGTCACCGCCATCGTGCTGCCGCACTTCGGCTGGAGGGTCGTCTTCTTCGTTGGGATCTTGCCGGCGCTTTTCACGTTGTGGGTCCGGCGTCACGTCGAAGAGCCCGCCATATGGGTCGAGCATAAGGAAAAGGAAAAGTCCGCCAAGAAGGAAAGAAACATCCTGGCCAATGTCGCCGAGCTTTTTTCGGCCCAAAACCGCAAATACACGTTCCTCGCCTTCGGCCTCAGCCTGATGCACCTGTTCACCTACTGGGGCCTCTTCAGCTGGATCCCCGGCTATCTTTCCCTGCCGCCGGAGCAGGGCGGGGCTGGTCTCAACATCTTCAAAAGCGCCACCTGGGTCATCGTCATGCAGGTGGGAGGATGGTTCGGATACGTGCTGTTCGGCTTCATAGCCGACGCCATCGGCCGCAAAAAGGCATTCACCATCTTCTTCCTTGTGGCCACCATCCTCGTGCCCATCTATTCCATGACCCGGGATCCCATAGCCCTGCTGTGCATCGGCCCCTTCCTGGTCTTCTTCGGGGCAGGTTTCGCATCCGGATTCGGCCCGCTCATCGCCGAACTCTTTCCCACACGCATGCGGGCGACGGCGCAAGGCATCATCTATAATTCGGCGCGCGCCATCAGCGCCTTCGCTCCCTTCATCATCGGCAGCCTTGCCGGCGTGTACGGGCTCGGCCCCGCCTTCCTGCTGATCGGGGCGTGTTTCCTTCTGGGATTGGTGCTGGTGCTTCTCTTGCCCGAAACCACGGGCCGGGAACTGGAATAACTCCGACTCCGTCAGCCTGGAAACCGCCACATCCGGACGCCCCGGCATGCCCGCGAGAGCAGCGGCATGCCGGGGCACACCGGCATGCGCCGCCCGGCCGGTCGCCGGGCAAACATCGCCGAACGGCTATCCTCGGACCGGCAGCATCAGGCCGGACGGGGCGGGGCACGGCCCCGCAAGGGGGACCCAATGGACCTGCGCGTGATCACTCCCGTTCCCATCGATCAGGGACATGGCTGCTGGACGGCGGGCATGCTGCGCGCCCTGCTGCTGCGCACCCAGTTTCACCGGCCCGAGGCCCGCGCCCTGGGGTGGCGGGGCATCCGCCCCACCGTCGCCCACGGCGAAGGCTGGACCTGCAAGCTGCACGGCAGCCCCGGCGTGTTCGGCATGCTGTTCGAAGGCGAGCGCATGTCCGGCGGCACGCTGGCGGGCGCCTTTTCGCTGCACTATTTCCCCCACCCCGACGAACCGCGCGCCGAGCGCTTTTCCCTGGCCGCCGGGGTGGCCACCCTGCTTCCCGACTACTGGGACAACGTCCGCGAATTTCCGTCCGCGCACGCCATGCGCACCCTGTTCCGGGTGGGCACGCTGCGCGTGGCGGCGGGCAGGCTGGGCGGGATGCTGCGGCTGGAACTGTCCGGCCTGTCGCGCACCCGCGTCATCGCCGCCGATGGTATTCGCCAGTCCGAAGGCATGCCCCCGGACTCCACCCCCGCACCGGAAGGAACGGCACGTGGCACGGGCACGGCCGATCCCTACGTGGTGCATCCCGGAGACGCGGAAAGCGACATCCCGTCCTTCGGCATGGCCCTGCGCCTGTTCCGCTGCCTGGCGGCCAGCGCCAGCTTCGTGCTGGGCGAAGCGCCCGTGGCCTGCCGCTACGCCGTGCGGCCCGGCTGGCAGGGCCGGTTCACCCGCGCCGGGGAATACCGCAACGTGCCCGCGCCCGGCGTCCGGCGCATCTCCGTGGCCCTGGCCTACGGCACCCCGCCAGAGGGCCGCGCCGCGCCGTGGCGGCCTGCGGACACGGGCCCGCTGCACGCCCAGCCGTGGATGACCGCGCACCGTCCCGGCTGGATGGGCGGCGCAAAGGCCGCCGGGACCGTATCCTGCGGCGGGGGGCCGCGCCCGCCGCTGCTGGTGCTCACGGGGTTTCTGGGGTCCGGCAAGACCACGCTGCTGCGCCACTTCGTCGAATACAACCTGCAACGCGACCGCTTCGTGGCGGTCATCCAGAACGAGATCGGAGCCGTGGGGCTTGACGGCAAGCTGCTGGAAGACGGCTGCCGCGTGGTGGAGGCCGACGAGGGCTGCGTGTGCTGCTCCCTGTCCGGGCGGTTGCGGCACGGCCTGGCCCAGGTGCTGGACCGGTTCACCCCGGACGTGGTGGTGCTGGAAACCAGCGGGCTGGCCAACCCCCTGAACCTGCTCGACGAATTGCACGAGGTGTCCGACCTGGTGGACCGGGGCGCGGTGATCACCGTGGTGGATACCGTCTCGTTCGCCAACGCCCTGCGCGAAAGCAGGGTGGCCAGGGACCAGGTGGCCGCGGCGGACATCCTGGTGCTCAACAAGATCGACATCGCCGGGCCGGAACACATCGAGGCCGCCCACGCCATGGCGGCCCGCATCAACCCCGGGGCCATGCTGCACGAGGCCACGGAAGGAGCCATCCCCTTCGGCCTGCTGACGGAGGCGGGCGCCCCGCGGCCGGAAAGGCGGCCGCGCGGCCTGCCCCGGTTCAGGGACCCCGCGTTCCCCGGCGGCCCTGCCACCCACGCCGACGACGGCTACGCGGCCGAGACCGTGCGGGTGCATGCCCCCATGGCCCTGTCCCAGCTGGAATCCCTGCTGGAATGGGAATCGAGGCGCTATTTCCGCATCAAGGGCGTGGTGGACGTGGCGGGGCACGACGCCCCCATGCTGGCCCAGTCCGTGGATGGCCGCATGAGCATAACGCCGCTGCCCGGCCACGCCGACGCGGAACGCTTCCTGACCTTCATCGGCAAGGGGGGAAGAGACTTCGGCAACGGCGATGCCCCCGGCGGCGACAGGGGTGACAGGGGTGACAACGACGACAAGGGCGGGACCGGGACGCGGGCGGGAGCGAACGCGGAGCGGTGATTCCCCACCCGTGACGGGGACTCCGCGATGCCGCCGCCCCGTCAGCCCCCGTGCCGCCGGTAGGCGTTGCGGCCGCCGTGCTTGGCCTCGTACAGGGCCGCATCGGCCGCGGCCAGCATGCCGTCCAGGTCCTGCGGGCCGCCCGGCACGCGGCAGGCGCCGCCCACGCTCACGGTGAACACCACCGCACTGCCCTCCTCCGCCGCCAGTCGCCCGGCCCGCTCCAGCCCCTGGCGGATGCGCTCGCCCACCAGGTCGGTCATGGCGTCGTCGGCGTCGGGCAGCAGCACCGCGAACTCCTCGCCGCCGTGGCGGCAGATGGCGTCGTAGCCGCGCACCAGCGTGGGCAGCACCTCGCCGATGCAACGCAGCACCGCGTCGCCCACGGGGTGGCCATGGGTATCGTTGATCCGCTTGAAGTGGTCCACGTCGAAGATGATCACCCCCACCGGCGTGCCCTTGCGCGCGGCAAGGGCCAGCAGGGGTTCCACGGCGGACAGGAAGTGGCGGCGGTTGGGCAGCCCGGTCAGGGGGTCGATGGTGGCCAGGCGGTGGATGTGCGCCTCGTACCGTTCGCGCAGCACCACCACGAACCACACGCACCCGATGAACGCCAGCGCCTGCAACAGCAGCAGGCCCACCATCTCCATGTGCGGCACGGCGGGCATGTCCGCCCCCTCGTGCCGGGCCAGCAGATAGCCGCCCCTGGCCAGCGTGAACGCCGCCACCAGCAGGTACGCGCCGCCGGTCACCCGGTACAGTCGCAACGACTTCACGTCGCGCGCGGCAAGCAGCAATACACCGCAGGGCAGGAACAGCGCGGCCGCCGCCAGGGTCTGCGCGAAGGCCCGCACCTCGAAGGCCCGTCCGGACACGGACACGGCCAGCAGCGCGTGCAGCGCCGCCAGCGCGATCAGCCAGGGCAGTCCCCGCTCCGGACGGCCGGTGCGCACCCGCACGATGGCCAACGCCTCCACGCCCAACCCCAGCAGCAGCAGGTAACGGAATGGCGGCAACACCTCCGGGAGCGTGGCGGCAAAGCCGAAGCCCAGCCAGCCCGCGGCCTGCATGCCCTTGCCCCACGCCAGCAGGCGCAGGTCGTGCCGGTCGCCGTCCAGATGGCCGTGCACCAGCAGCAGCGCCACGGTAACGGCGCACAGCACGCAAAGCGCCATGGACAGGGAGGCCATGGTTCTACCCTCTCGTCTTGCCGTTCGCCCCGACCAGCCCGACCGGCCGACCTGTCGGCCTGTGGCGGCCGGTCCGGCGTGGATATCCACGCTGTCCGCCGTCACGTATCCGGGGGGCGGATCAGGGCCTGGGCAGCACTTCGCGCACGGCGGCCGCCACGGTGTCGGCCAGGGTGGCCGCCAGCGCCCCCTGCGCCGTGACCATGGCGGCGTAGTCGCCACCGGCGGCACGGCGCTCGACCACCCTGCCCCGGCGCAGCGTGGCGCCGGAACGGTCCAGCAGCGCCCACCAGGCGTCCAGCACCACCGTGCCGCCAAGGCTGCCGTCCAGCCGGTTCACGTCCACGGCCACGCGGATGTCGGCGTCCTCGGCCCTGGCGGCCCCGGTCCCGGGGAACACCAGCACCCGGCCGCCGCCCAGCGCGCGGGAGATGTCCTCCGCCAGCACGCGGGGCAGGCTTTCGGCCAGCGGTTCGGCCCAGCGGTCGAACTCCGCCAGCCCGAGGCGCACCCCGTCGCCCTCGCGGGTGACGATCTGCGGGCGGTCCAGGTACGAGGCCACGCTGACAGGCCCCACCGCCACCCGCGCCTGCGGCGCGCCCGATTCGCCAGACACGCCAGGCCTGCCAGACAGGCCGGACACGCCGCCGGCAACGCCACCCGCCGGGCGCGAGAGCAGGTAGAACCGCGTGGCGGCGCTGCTGCCCGCGCAGCCGGACAACGACAGGCACGCCAGCAGCAGGACCGCCCACAGGGCAGCCAACAGGACAGGGGCGGGCAGCGGCCCGGAACGGGACGCGGGGCCTCGGCGATGCACGGCGGCGTTCATCAGCGGTACTCTCCTTTGCCTCGCAGCAAGGCCTCGGGGTGACGTTCCAGGTATTCGGCCAGGGCCCGCAGCGACCGGGCGGCGGCTCCCATCTCGCGCAGGGCCTGCTGCACCTCGGTCATGGTGCGCGAATCGTCGCGGATGGTGGAGTGGGCGGCGGCCAGGGCCGCCTCCGCCCGCGCGGACGCGGCCGACAGCGATTCCAGCGTCCGGGTGGCCTGGGCCAGGGTGTCCGGCAACTGCCGGTCCAGCTTGTCCGCCAGCGCGCCGTAGCGCTGCGCCGCCCCGGCCAGCGACTGGCCCACGGGGCCCACCTGCGTGTTCACAGAGGCCACCAGCCGGCGCACTTCCTGCAAGGTCTCGTTGAGGCTGGCGGCGGTGTCGGCCACCACGGGCGAGTTGACCATCCTGTTCAGCCCGGTCACGGCCTCGTTCAACTGGGCCATGATGCTTTCGATGGGCAGGTTCTGGAGGGTGCGGGTCAGTTCCTCCATGGGCGAGGGCAGCGTGGGCAGTTCGGGTGTCTTGCCGTCGCCGCGCAGCACCAGTTCACTGCCCGGTTCGAAATCCAGTTCGATCATCAATTGCCCGGTGACGAAGCTCTGCAACGCCAGCCGTGCCCGCAACCCCTTCTCGACGAGCTGCCCGAGCACCCGGTAGTCGCCCTTGCGCTCCACCACGGTGCCGTCCTTCATGTTCAGGATGCGCTCCGGCTCGAACTCGATGAACACCGGGATGAAGAACGCCAGGGTGTCGGGGTCGTGGATCAGGCGGATCTCCGTCACGCTGCCGACGGGCACCCCCCGGAAGACCACGGGCGCGCCGATGTTCAGCCCGCGCACCGACCCCTTGAAATAGAGCACCAGTTGCGGCCGGTCCTTCATGAACCTGCCGGAGCCGAACAGCAGCACCGCCGCCGCCAGCAGCGCCAGCGCCCCCACCACGAACGCGCCGAGCATGGCCTTGTTGGCTTCGCGCGCCATTACCGTTCCTCCTTGCCGCTGGATGATGCATCCGGTCCGGTTGCGTCGTCGTCCGCCGCCTGCGCCCCGGCGTCCACCCCGGCGTCCATCGATGTCGCGGCGCGCGGTTCGGGCCTGCGCGCCGCGCCCATGGACGATTCGCCCCGGGTCAGGAAGCGCACGGCCTTGGGGTCGCGCGCCTCGCGCAGGATGTCGTTGGGGTTGCCGCTGGCGGTCATGGTGCGCGTTTCCACGTCCAGGAACACCGAATTGGTGCCGATGGCGAAAATGGACGCCAGTTCGTGGGTGACCACCACGATGGTGGTGCCCAGGCTTTCGCGCAGTTCCAGGATCAGGTCGTCCAGCAGCCGGGCGCTCACCGGGTCCAGCCCGGCCGACGGCTCGTCGAAGAAGACGATCTCCGGGTCCAGCGCAAGGGCACGGGCCAGCCCGGCCCGCTTGCGCATGCCGCCGCTGATCTCCGAAGGGTAGAACCGCTCGAAGCCCGCCAACCCCACGAGGGCCAGCTTGAAGGCCACCACGTCGGCCACCTCGGACGGGGAAAGGCTGGTGTACTGCTCCAGCGGCAGGGCCACGTTCTCGGCCAGGGTCATGGAACTCCACAACGCGCCGCTCTGGTACAGGATGCCCGCGCGGCGCATCACCTCGTCGCGCACGGCCGGAGAGCCGCCCCAGAAGTCGGTGGCGCCGTAGTGCACGGTGCCCGAAGCGGGCTGCTTCAGCCCCACCAGCACCTTGAGCAGGGTGGACTTGCCGCAGCCGCTGCCGCCCATGATGATGAAGATGTCGCCGCGCCCGATGTCGAAGTTCAGCCCGCGCATGAGCACGAACGGGCCGTAGGCCACGGTCAGGTCGCGCACCCGGATGTGCGGCGCGGGGGGCCGGGTGGCGGGAAATTGCGTGGGAAGTTGCGCGGGAAGTTGCGTGATCCGGCTCATATGCCCAACACCTCGCAGGCCACGGTGATGAACGCGGTGCACACGATGATGGACACGATGCCGCTGACCACCGCCGCCGTGGTGGCCGCGCCCACGGCCGAGGCGCTGCGGCCGCAGCGCATGCCGTGGTAGCAGCCGCACAGCGCCACCACCACGCCGAACACCGCCCCGTGGGTGATGCCTATCCACACGTTGGCCATGGTCATGGCCTCGCGCGTGGCGTTCAGGTATTCCATGGGGCTCAGGCCCAGCATGAACACCCCCACGATGAACCCGCCCAGCATGCCCATGACGTCCGCGTAGATGGTCAGCAGCGGCAGCATCACCACCAGGGCCAGCAGGCGCGGCAGCACCAGCTGTTCCACCGGGCGCAGGCCCATGGTGGCCAGGGCGTCCACCTCTTCGTTGACCTGCATGGTGCCCAGGATGGCCGCATAGGACGCCCCGGTGCGCCCGGCCATGGTGATGCCGGTCATGATGGCCCCCATCACCCGCACCATGGCGATGGCCACCAGGCTGGCCACGTAGATCTGCGCGCCGAACACCCGCAGTTGCACCGCCCCCACGAAGGCCAGGATGAGCCCCACCAGCAGGCTGATCAGCGAGACGATGGGCAGCGCGGCGGAGCCGCTTTCGGACATGAACTGCAACAGGTCGCGCCGCCGCATGTCCGCCCGGCCGCGTGCCAGCCGGGACAGGGCGGAGGCCACCTCGCCGATGAAGTCCAGGGTCGATCCCACGGGCCTGGGCAGGGCCAGCACCGCCCCGCCGATGCGCTCCAGCAGGCCCGGCCGCGCATCGCCCCGGGCGGCCCCGGCGCGCTCGGGCACGGCGAAGGCCAGGTCCACCAGCCGGGTCAGCCCGGCGGGCAGGCCGCTGATGTCCACGGCAAGGTCGCGTTCGCGGCAGGCGCGGATCACCCCGGCCACGAAGATGGCCAGGCTGCTGTCCCAGGCGTCCAGGTCTTCGGCCGCCAGGACCACGGACGCGACGCCCGGCTCGCGCAGCCGGGCCAGCGCCGCCGCGCGGGCGGCGGCCTGCGGCGGGGCGGCCAGGTTCCAGGCCCCGCCCACGGCAAGGCGCAGGCTGGCGCCCCCCGGCGTGCCGGAACTGGTGACGGTGAGTGTGGCGGGATGTGGCATGTGGCAACCTGTTGCGGGCCGGACGCTGCCGGAACGAGCGCCGACGGGACGGGTGCGATGCGCAGCCTGCGCATGGGGGGACGAGCAACGCGGCCGCCCGCGCGCCCGCCGCCCCCGACAGTCATGCGCTCCCCGCGGGGGAAGGGTCAACCCCCACTCCCCGCACGGGGCCTACGGGCGCAGGTTGCCCGCCTTGAATTCCGCCAGCCGCTTGCCCAGCAGCTTGGCCCAGTACTCGCAGGCGTCCTGGGCATCCTGCATGGACCCGCGCAGGGGGGCCTTGGTGCCGCTGCGGCGGTCCACCGCGGCGGCAAGCTGGGCGCCGCTGCCGCCGTCAAGCATCTCCATTTCCATGGCGGCCTCGCCCACGCCGATGTGCTCGCCGCTCACGGCCCGGCTGGCCCCGGACACGGCGATGCCGATGGGAATGATGGACGTCAGCGTGCCGCTGACCGGCTCGCCGGGCACCAGTTCGGTCAGGGCGGTGCGCAGCACCAGCACGCGCGGGCCGGGTTCGGCCACCACGCGGTAGCTCTTGCCCGCCTCGCGCACCAGGGCATCGCCGAACAGGGTCAGCAGCGCGTCCAGTTCCTTGGCGTCCACGCCCTTGAACGGCGCGTCGGGCTTGATCCAGGCCTTGGGCCGGTCGATGAGCACGGCGTCGTAGTCCTTGGCGTTGACGCCGGACTTGATCCAGATCAGCCCGGCCTGGTCGTCGCGCCCCTGCTTCAGCTTGCCGTAGTCCTTGAGAAAACCGGAGGGCTCCGCCTCCATCTTGTGCGCTGCGCAGCCGGTGACCGCGAGCAGCAGGGCCAGGGCGATACACGACGTGATGCGGGAAACGATGGTCATGGCTACCTCTGATGGGCGTTGTCGGGTTGCGCCTTGGCGCTCGGCGGCGTGCCGCGCTCGCTCAGGCGTTGGATGACGGTGAAGAAGACCGGCACGAACATGACGGCGAGGAAGGTGGAGGCCAGCATGCCCCCGAACACCGCCGTGCCCAGGGCCCGCTGGCTGGCCGAGCCCGCGCCCGAGGCGGTGAGCAGCGGCACCACGCCCAGGATGAACGCGAACGAGGTCATCAGGATGGGCCGCAGCCGGGCGCGCGCGCCTTCCACGGCGGCCTCGGGGATGGACATGCCCTTGTGCATGCGCAACTCCCGCGCGAACTCCACGATGAGGATGGCGTTCTTGCTCGCCAGCGCGATGAGCAGCACGATGCCGATCTGGGTGTAGACGTTGTTGTCCATGCCGCGCGCGGACACGGCGATGCAGGTGCCCAGCAGCGCCAGCGGCACCACCAGGATGATGGCCGCCGGGGCCGACCAGCTTTCGTACTGGGCGGCCAGCACCAGGAACACCAGCAGCACCGCCAGGCCGAACACCGCGAAGGCCTCGTTGCCGGTGGCCTTTTCCTGGTAGGCCATGGTGGTCCACTCGAAGCCCATGGTGGACGGCAGGGTGCGCCTGGCCATGTCCTCCATCAGGGACAGCGCCTGCCCGGAACTGAAGCCCGGCGCGGCGGAGCCGATCAGCGAGGCGGCCGGGTACAGGTTGTAGCGGGTCACCACGTCGGGCCCCACCACGTCGCGCACGCCGGTCATGGCGCCCAGGGGCACCATGTGGCCGTCGGCGTTGCGCACCTCCAGCCGCCCGATGTCCCCCGCCTCCAGCCGGTAGCGGCTGTCGGCCTGCACGCGCACCTGGTACGCCTTGCCGAACTTGTTGAAGTCGTTGACGTACGACGAGCCCAGGTAGGCCTGCATGGTGCTGAACACGTCGCTCAGCTGCACCCCGTGATCCTTGACCTTGGTGCGGTCCACGTCCACGTACAACTGCGGGGTGCGGGCGGTGTAGGTGGTGGCCACCCCGGCAAGGCCCGACTGCCCCCGGCCGGCCCCGATCATCTCGTAGGCCGCGTTTTCCAGCGCCTGCGCCCCGGTTGCGGCGCGGTCCTGGACCATCATCTCGAAGCCGCCCGCGTTGCCCAGCCCCTGGATGGGCGGCGGGGTGACCACCAGGACCATGCCTTCCTGGATGGCGGCGGTCTTGCGGCGCAGGTCGGCCACCAGCTTGTCCTGCGTCAGGTCGCCCCGTTCGGCCCAGTCCTTGTACATGACGAAGACCGTGGCCGAGTTGGGGGTGTTGGCGTTGTTCAGGATGGACATGCCGCCGAAGGTGATCCAGTTGGCCACGCCCGGTGTTTCGGCAAGGATGGCGTCGAGCTTGGCGGTCACCTCGCGGGTGCGCGACTGCGACGACGCGCCCGGCAACTGCACCGCCATCAGCGCGTAGCCCTGGTCCTCGTCGGGCAGAAAGCCCGTGGGCAGCGACGAGAAGAACCAGAAGGTGACCGAGATCAGCCCCACGAAGACCAGCATGGTGGTCCAGGCGTGGTGCACCATGGTCTTCAGCAGCGCGACGAAGAACCGCTCCACCGCGTCGTACGCCTTGTTGAAGCCCCGGTAGAAGGCGTTGCGCCCCGGCACGATGGGCTTCAGGAACAGGGCGCACTGGGCGGGGGTCATGGTGGCGGCCAGCAGCGCGCTGACCAGCGCGGTGGAGGCGATGACCAGCGCGAACTGGCGGTACAGCTGCCCGGTGATGCCCGACATGAACGACGCGGGCAGGAACACGCACGACAGCACCAGAGTGATGCCGATGATGGGGCCGAACAGCTGCACCATGGCCTTCACGGTGGCGTCGCGCGCCGAATCGCCGTGCTCCATGTGGTGCGCCGCCCCTTCCACCACGATGATGGCGTCGTCCACCACGATGCCGATGGCCAGGATGATGCCGAACAGGGTGACCAGGTTCACCGAGAAGCCCAGGGCCATCATGGCCATGAACCCGCCCAGGATGGTGATGGGCACCACCGTGGCGGGCACCAGCGTGGCCCGCCAGTCCTGCAGGAAGATCAGGATCACCGCCAGCACCAGCACGGCCGCCTCGAACAGGGTGTGGTACACCTGCTCGATGGCCGCCTCGACGAAGCGGGTGGTGTCGTAGGGGATGTCCCAGGCCACGCCGGGCGGGAACTCCTTGCCCAGGCGCTGCATGGCGGCGGTGACCTTTCCGGCCACGTCCAGCGCGTTGGCGCCGGGCAGCTGGTAGATGATCACCAGCGAGGCGGGCTTGCCGCTCTTTTCGGCGTACAGGTCGTAGGTCTGGCCGCCCAGTTCCACGCGGGCCACGTCGCGCACCCGGACGGTGCGGCCGGTGGGGCCGCCCGTGGCCGTGCGGATGATGATGTCCTCGAATTCCGAAACCTCGGAAAGCCGCCCCTGCGTCTGCACCGTGAACTGGAAGTTCTGGGTGTCGGGCGCGGGCTGCGCGCCGATCTGCCCGGCGGCCACCTGCACGTTCTGCTCGCTGATGGCGTTGACCACGTCCCTGGTGGTCAGGCCCAGGCTTTTCAGGCGCGGGGCGTCCAGCCACACGCGCATGGAATAGCTGGCCGCGCCGAACACCATGGCCTCGCCCACGCCGGGGATGCGCGCCAGTTCGTCGCGCACCCGCAGCGAGGCGAAGTTGCTCAGGTAGAGGTCGTCGTGGCTGCCGTCGGGCGAGGTCAGCGTCACCACCTGGAGGATGGCGGTGGACTTCTTCTTCACCGTCACGCCCTGGCGCTTCACCTCGTCGGGCAGGCGGGCCATGGCCACGTTGACCCGGTTCTGCACCAGCACCGTGGCCATGTCGATGTCGGTGCCCAGGGCGAAGGTGATGGTGAGGGAATACGTGCCGTCGTTGGCGCTCTTGGACGACATGTACAGCATGTCCTCCACGCCGTTCACTTCCTGCTCGATGGGCGCGCCCACCACGTCGGCCAGCACCAGCGAGTTGGAGCCGGGGTAGATGGCCTTCACCTCCACCGTGGGCGGGGTGATGTCCGGATACTGCGAGATGGGCAGCGTGAGCAGCGACACGACGCCGATGAGGATCAGCACGATGCCGATGACGTTGGAGAGGATGGGCCGGTCGATGAAGAACTTGGCGAACATGGGGGCCTCGCAGGTGGGAGTGTGGTGCCGCTATCCGGCGGGCCTGGCGGCGGGCTTGCCGTCTCCCTTGCCGTCTCCCTTGCCGCCTTGGCCCGCGCCGGGGGCCGCCGCGTCGGCCGTCACCGGGTCCACGGGGCTGCCGGGCCGGGCGCGCTGCATGCCGTTGACCACCACGCGGTCTCCCGCCTCCAGCCCCTTTTCCACCACCCGGTAGCCGTCATGCAGCGAACCAAGCTTCAGCGGGCGCTGCTCGGCCACGTTCTGCGCGTTGATGACGATGACGTACGAGCCCGACTGGTCCTGCCCCAGGGCGCGTTCCGGCACCAGCAGCGCCGCGTCGCGCCTGCCCATGGGCACGCGGATGCGCGCGTACAGGCCGGGCACCAGCCGCCCCCCGGTGTTGGGGAAGATCCCGCGCAGCAGCAGCGTGCCCGTGGACGGGTCCACCGTGGGGTCGGCGTATTCCAGCCTGCCCGCATGGGGAAAGGTTTCCTCGTCGGCCAGGGCCAGTTCCAGGGACAGTTCCGGCGGCGCTCCGGTCTTGCCGTTTTTGGGCTTGTCTCCCATCAGCCGCAGCAGGTCGCGTTCATTGATGTTGAAGTACACGTGCACCTGGTCGCGGCGCACGATGGTGGCCAGCCGGGTCACCGCGCCGGGGCCCACCACGTTGCCGGGGTCCACCAGGCGGCGGGTCATCTGGCCGTCGAAGGGGGCGGCGATGCGCGTGTAGCCAAGGTCGATGCGGGCCGTCTCGATCTGGGCGCTGGCCCGGCTGATGCCCGCCTTGGAACTGTCCCGCTGCTGCTGCCAGCGCACCACGTCCGCCTCGGACCCGGCCTTCTCGGACAGCAGCTTGCGGCTGCGGGCCAGTTCCGTCTCGGCCCGGTCCAGCGCGGCGCGCTGCACTTCCAGTTCCGCCTCGGCCCGTTGCAGGGCCGCCTGGAACGGTTCCGGCTCGATGAGGAACAGCGGGTCGCCCTTGCGGACCATGGCCCCGTCGCGGAACTGCGCGGTGCGCAGCACGCCGGTGACCCGGGCGGTGATGTCCACCGACTCTACCGGGGCGATGGTGCCGGTGAACTCCATGTACTCGATCACCGGGCCCACCTTGGGCGGCGCCACCGTCACCCTGGGCGGCGGGGGCGGCACGAAGGCGTTGCGCGAATCGCACCCGGCAAGGGGAATGACGGCGAGGACGGAAAGCAGGGCCAGAAACGCCGGGCGGAGAACCTGAAAAACGAGGGGATGGCGCGTCATCGGAATCTCCATGCGAACGGGGTGTGTTCCGTGGGCTTCTAGAGGTCGGGCAGGCGGACATCGCCACCGGCGGGCACGGCGCCCTTCTCGCCGGGCAGCGCGCCCCAGTCGGTGCGCGCGCGCATCTCGCGCAGCGTTTCGAGCGGGATGGGTCCGCCCTCGGGCAGGGTGCGCCAGCCGCCGCCCAGCGCCTTGAACACGGCCACCAGGCTCTGGCTGATCTCGCCCCCGGCCTGGGCCAGAGCGTCCTGACGGGTGGAAAGGTCGCGCGCGGCGGTGAGCACCGTGGTGAAGTCGGTGGAGCCTTCCTGGTACTGGACCATGGCCAGTTCCAGCGACCGGGCGGCGTCGGCGGCGCTTTCGGCCAGCAGGGCCGCCCTGCCCTGCGCATTGAGGTAGCGGTCGATGCCGTCCTCGGTTTCGCGCAGGGCGGCCAGCACCGTTTCGCGGTAGGCCGTCAGGGCCTGCTGGAACCGGGCGTCCTGGGCCCGCACGTTGTTCACGATGCGCCCGTAGTTGAACAGCGGCAACGTCAGGCTGGGGCCGCCGTAGGCCGTGAACCCGTGCGAGAAGGTGTCGCCCGTGCTGAAGGCGCCCACGTTGCTGGCGCTGAACCCCACGAAGCCGCCCAGGGAGATGGCCGGATAGAAGTCGGCCTTGGCCACGCCCAGCCGGGCGCACTGCCCGGCGGCCGCGTATTCGGCCTTGCGCACGTCGGGTCGGCGGCGCAGCAGGTCGGCGGGAATGCCCAGCGCCACGCCGGGCGGGGCCATGGGAATGGGGGCCAGCCCCAGTTGGCCGGAGATGTCCTGCGGCGGCTTGCCCAGCAGCACGCACAGGGCGTTGCGGGCCTCGCGCAGCGAGTGGGCCAGACTGGGGATGTAGGCTTCGGTATCGCGCAGCAGCGAAAGGGCCTGGCGCATGTCGCGCTCGCTGGTGGCCCCGTAGTTGAAGCGGGCCGTGGCGATGCGCAGGCTTTCGCGCTGGATGGCCACGTTGTTGTCCGCGATGGCCAGTTGCTGCTGCAACGTGCGGTACAGGACGTAGGCGCGGGCCACCTCGGCCGTCACGGCCACCATGGCCGCCTCGTAGTCGGCCGCGGCGGCGCGCAGGTCGGCGTCGGCTGCCTCCACCCCGCGCCGGTACTTGCCCCAGAAGTCCAGCTCCCACGCGGCGTCCAGCCCCACGCTGGTCTGCACGTAGTCGGGGTTGTTCCTGCCCGTGCCCGGCTGGGGGGCCGTGGGCGCGCGGTCGCTGGGATGGGTCCAGGTCAGGCCGCCGGTGGCCTGCTGGCGCTGCGGGTACAGGTTGCCCACGGCAACGCCCAGGCGGGCGCGGGCTTCCAGCACCCGCAAGGCGGCCACCTGCAACGAAAGGTTGCCGCCGCGGGCTTCGGCCACCAGCCCATCCAAGGCGGGGTCCCCGAAGGTGCGCCACCATTCCTCGCTCACCTCGCGGCCAACGGAGACGCCCGGCGCGGCGGCATCCTGCCATCCGGCGGGCATGGCGGCGTCCGGGGGGCTGAAGTCGGGCCCCACCTTGGCGCAGGCAAACAGCATGCAAGGAAGAAACAAAAGCAACAGGCAGCGGACAATGGCTGCGGAAGAACATGCCTCAGGAACGAAAGAACGGACAGGCAGCAGCGGCATGGACAATAGCGTCATGGGCCATCCTCTTTTCCGCAGGCAGAAAGGACAAGATAAGTCTACTTATCATTATCCATGGTTACGGCGTTAGAGCAATTAGTTTTTCACACTTCTTCCCCCTCTCAGGGAAAAAAAATGGACAAGCCCTGTCGGAAAGGACGGAAAAACCGGAAAGAACCGGATCGACACTATGGAGGGGGAAGGAGTCTAGTCCGATCTGGACAGATAGTGCATGATAATTTTCCCGCCCGTACACGCATTGCGTTCCAGGGCCAGACGTTCATGCCCGTGGGGAAGGAAACCATGCCCTATCTGAATGACAACATTGCGGAAAAAAAGCGTATGAAAAAGCGGACAGACCGCCGCGGGGCTGCGCCAGGCGGGTTGGGGCGGCACCGGAGCAAACGGTGCGCAAGCGTACATGGAAGACAGGTGCGGAAGGGGCGGCGAATCCGATGACGGGCGCGCCGCGCAGGCGGGGGAAGGGCGGAAAACGGACGGTGCGGCGCTTTTCCGCGCCGCCTCAGAACCCCAGCCCCTGCCGGACGAGGTTGGCGCCCATGACCAGCAGCATCACGAACAGCGCGCCGTTCAGGTTGCCGTCGGGCAGACGCCTGGACAGGACGATGCCCGCCCACCCGCCAAGGATGACCGACGGCAGCGAGGCGGCGAACTGCAGCAGCGTTTCCGCCGACTGCACCCCGGCCAGGGTCTGCGCCGCCACGATGATGGTCCCGCTGACGATGAAGAACACGCCCAGCGCGGCCTTGGTTTCCTGCGGGGTGCCTCCCCGGAAGGAAAGGTAGATGGCCAGCGACGGCCCGTTGATGCCGTAGGCCGTGCCCAGGCTGGTGGAAAAGAACCCGGCCACGGCCGCCCACACGCCATGGAGCGCCCGGCGGCCGGGCTGCGAACACAGCAGCCCCCACAAGGCGTAGGCCATGAGCAGCCCGCCGAGGCCCAGGCGCAGCCCGGCATCGGGAATGTGGCGCAGCATCAGCACCCCAGCCAGGGCTCCCGGCAGCCCCCCCGCCGCCAGCGGCCACACGCCCGCGTCGCCGTTCAGGTGGTGCCGGTAGCTCCAGGCCATTTGCACGTTGAGGGCCAGCACGATGAGCCCGGAACTGGGCACCGCCACGGCCATGTCGTTGCCCAGGGCCACCACGGGCAGGGCCACCAGCGCCGCGCCAAAGCCGACGATGTTGTTGATGAAGCCGCCGAGCCACCAGCCCAGCATGGCGATGAGCAGTCCTTCGGTCATGGAGCGCACGTGGCGCAGGGCGTGCGCCGGTTGAAGATGCTGAAGCCGCCAGCCGCCGCGCGGGCAGCCGTCGGGGCAGCCATATGGACGGTCCGCCGCGAACGCCCGAAACAGGTCGGGGCGGCCCGCCGCAATGGTCAGGGACCGCCCCCATACTGCCCGATACCGCCCTGTATTGCCAGATGCGGCCAGATGCGGCCAGATGCGCCAGATGCGGCCGGAAGCGTCTGCCCGGCTACTGGCCGGCTACCGGCCGGACACCGCTTCGTCGGCCCGCGGTTCAGCCGGTACATCCGGCGGGGCCATGTCGTCCAGTCCCAGGCAGGTGGGCTGCGCCTGATCCTGCCCCATCTGGGAGCAGGCTTCAAGGAAGTCGGCCGCGTTCACCGCGCCCGAGGCGAACGACTTCATGGCCTCCTCGTGCAGCAGTTCCAGCGCCTCGAACTTGCAGCGCTGGTACTCGGCCGAGGTCATCATGTCAAACGTGCGCGGCCGGGGCAGGTTCACCTGGAGCACCTTCTTCACGCAGGCGGGCCGGTTGGTGAGGATGAGCAGGGTGTCGGCCAGGAAGATGGCCTCTTCCAGTTCCGAGGTCACGAACAGGTTGGTGCCCCGGTGTTCCTCGAACAGCCGGACGTAGTATTCCTGCATCAGGGCGCGGGTCATGGCGTCCAGCCCCCGGAAGGGCTCGTCCATCAGCATGACCTTGGGCCGGTTGATCATGGCCCGCACCAGTTCGGCGCGGCGCTGCATGCCGCCGGAAAGCTGGGCCGGATACTTGTCCTTGAAGTCCTTCAGGCCCACCAGTTCCAGCAGCTTCATGGTTTCTTCGGCGTAGTCCCGTTCCGGCAGCTTGCGCTGCACGCGGGGGCCGTAGCTGACGTTCTCGAAGGTGGTCATCCACGGGAACAGCGCTGTTTCCTGGAACACCACCAGCCTGTCCGGCCCCGGCCCGGTCACCGGCTGGCCGTCGATGAGCACCTTGCCGGAATCGGGCGTTTCGTAACCCGCCAGCGCGTTGACCAGGGTGCTCTTGCCGCAGCCGGAAGGCCCGATGAGCACGGTGAGCCTGCCCTTTTCGAGCACGAAGGAACAACTGCGCAGCACCTGCTTGCGCAGCGGCCCCACGCCGAAGCCCTTGGCCACGTTCTCCACCACCATTTCACCGGCGCCCATGCCGGGCGCGAATTGCGTCGTCGCGGTGTTCATTCGGCCCCTCCTAGAATACCCGCAGCCACGGCGTCAGCCTGCTGCCGATGAAGCGGATCAGCGCGGACGACATGTAGCCCGCGATGCCGATGCTCATCATGCCGATGACGATCAGCGGGTACTCGCCCGCCACGTAGGCGCGCCACGTCAGAAAGCCCAGGCCGGAACGGCTGGCGATCATCTCTGCCGCCACCACCACCGCCCAGGTGATGCCCATGCCCACGGTCATGCCCACCACGATGCTGGGCAGGGTGGCGGGCAGCATCACCCGCCAGAAGATGTCCGAGCGCGACGAACCCAGCGAGTGGGCCGCGCGGATGTAGCGGATGTCGATGCTGCGCGCGCCGCCCACGATGTTCAGCACCACGGTGAAGAACCCGCCCAGGAACACCACGAACATCATGGACATTTCCGACGTGGGCCAGAAGATGACCGACGCGGGCACCCAGGCCAGCGGCGGAATGGGACGCATGATCTCGAACACCGGGTAGATGAGCTCGCGCGCGGTGCGGTTCATGCCCATCAGCAGCCCCAGCGGAATGCCCAGCACCTGGGCCAGCACGAAGCCGGACAGGATGCGCAGGCAGCTGTCGCGCCAGGACAGCCAGTATTCCTGGCTGACCAGTTGCCTGCCCAGCGCCGCCAGCACCGACGAGGGCGAGGGCACGTTGCCGATGATGGGCACGTGCAGCCAGGTGCACAGTTCCCAGACGAGGGTGAACACGACGATGGCGGCGATGCCGCGCGCCGTGGATATGTTGGCGATCTTCCTGCGGCAGCGGGTCCAGTTGAACCCTTGCGCGAGTACGGCTGTGGTCATGATGTGTCTCCGCTGGTGTCCGGTGGTGTACGAGGCGGCGGTCCGGAATACCGGGACTGTCTCCAAAGCAGGATTTTCGTTCGTTGGCGAGGAAAACGAGCCTGCCATGAGGGAGCATACTCTTATCGTATTCGACCGATATGGCAGGCGACGTTTGACGACGCCAACGGGCGAAAAGACAATTTGGAGATCAGGCCATTTCGCGTTCGCCCGCCCTGAACGCCTTCAGGGCTTCCTCGTGCACGGCCTCGATGCATTCCTTCTTCAGCTTGATGTACTTCGACGAGGACAGCACGCGGAAGTCGCGCGGCCTCGGGATGTCCACGTCCAGCACGGTCTTGATGCGGGCCGGGCGCGTGGTCATGATGTACACCTTGGTGCCGAGGAAGATGGCCTCTTCCAGGTCGTGGGTGATGAAGAAGATGGTCTTGTTGCTGCGGTCGTACACGTCGAGCAGGAACTGGTGGACCACCGTCTTGGTCAGGGCGTCCATGGCCCGGAAGGGCTCGTCCAGCAGCAGCACGCTGGGGTCGGTCATCATGGCCCGGGCTATCTCCACCCGGCGGCGCATGCCCGACGATATCTCGCTGGGGTAGTTGTTCTCGATGCCCTGCAAGCCCATCTGGGACAGCAGTTCGCGGGCCTTGTCGCGCGCCTCGCGCTCGGGCATGACGCCCTGCACCACCGGGCCGAAGGTCACGTTTTCCAGCACGTTGTACCACGGGAACAGCGCCCCGTTCTGAAAGACCACGATGCGGTCGGAGCCGGGCGGGGGCGTCTTGCCGGGGGCGCACAGCAGCTTGCCGTCCAGCAGTATTTCGCCGGAGGTGATGCCGTGAAACCCGGCGATGGCGTTGAGCAGCGTGGTCTTGCCGCAGCCCGAGGGGCCGACCACCACGCAGAACTCGCCCGCCGCGATCTCCATGGAGCAGTTGTCCACCGCCAGCACCCTGGCCCCGTCCGGGTCGTACACCTTGGACACGTTGCGGATGCTGATCTGCCCGCGCGGCGCGGGCATGGGAAGCGCTTCTGCCGTGTTCATCGGATTTCCTCCCTGACCTTCCACTGCATCAGCCGGTCGCCCACCATGCGGATCAGCGCGCTGCTCAGCCAGCCGATGACCCCCAGCGTCACCATGGCGATGACGATGACCGGGTACTGCACCATGATGAACGAATTCCAGATCAGGTAGCCGAGGCCGTATTCCCCGGCCAGCATCTCGCCGGCCACCAGCGAGAACCAGGCGAAGCCCATGCTGATCTGGAGCCCCGTGAAGATGAACGGCAGCGCCCCCGGCAGGATGACCTTGAGGAACACGTGGCGGGGCCTTGCGCCCAGCGAATGCGCCGCGCGGAAGTACACCTCGTCGATGGATTCCACGCCCAGCAGGGTGTTCAGCACCGTGGCGAAGAACGACCCCAGGAAGGTCAGGAAGATGATGGACGCCTCGCGCCCCGGCCACATCAGGATGGACAGCGGCACCCACGCCAGCATGGGGATGGGGCGCAACGTCTCCAGCAGCGGGAAGGTGTAGTCCTTGAAGGTCTTCTTCCAGCCCATCATCAGCCCCACGGGCACGCCCAGGAACGTGGCCAGGAAGAAGGCCTGCAACACCCGCCAGATGCTGGTCAGGATGTGCTGGTAGTATTCGGGGGTGTACAGCGAGATGCCGTAGGACGGATCCGGCGACACCCATTCCTGGTACACGCCCACGGGACCCGGCAGCTTGTTGAACCACGGCACCTTCAGTCTTTCGGTCAGCAGGTACCACAGGAAGATGAAGCCGACGATGCCCAGCAGGTTCAGATAGGGGGCGGCGCTTTTCAGCCATTCCCGGAGGCAGAACAGACTCACCTCCAGGGAACTGGGCGCTGCGTCGTTGCGGGTGGCGGTGGCGGCGCTTGCGGTGCTCACGAATTCCTCCGGCTTGGTTGGCCGTCCGGCCCGTTTTGGGAAGGAAGCGGCCGGGGCGGCCCGTCCGGCGGGCGCGGGATGTGCGTCCCACGCCCGCCGCGGGAAGGTGGACCGTGGGTCCTTACTCCTTGAACGGGCTGGCGCTGGCGGGGGCGCCCTTGATCACGCCCAGGGTCACGCTGCCGCTGACCGGGGTGATGCCCGCCTCGGCCACCACGGCGCGGGCCATGGCGTCGTCCACGGTGCCTTCGGGGGGCAGGGACTTGATGCGCTTGTCCTTCAGCAGGAAGGGCGCCACCTCGGCGATGTTCTTGCGCTCGAGTTCGTTGAAGTAGAACGACTTCCATTCGCGCACGGTTTCCTTGGAGTCGGCCGGAATCTGCCCGTACAGCGAGTACCACAGCACCGTCTTGGGGATGCCGCTGGCGTGCTTGGAGACCATTTCGATGACGTTGGTCCAGTTGGCGGGGTCCAGCAGGTAGCGCTGGGCTTCCAGTTCGGCGCGCAGGTAGCCCTTGGCCACCTCGGGGTGCTTCTCCATGAAGTCCTTGCGCATGACCAGGATGCCGAGGTCGGGGTTGTCGCAGGCGCGGCCGTCGGCGGCGATGCGCGCCACGCCCTCGCCCACGTTGTCGGCGATGCGGGACAGGGTGGGTTCCCACAGCGAGGCGGCGTCGATCTTGCCGATGCGGAAGTTGGTGCCGATGACCTCGATGGACTGGTTGAGGTATTCCTTCGGCTTCACGTTGTACTTTTCGAAGAAGCGCATCAGGTACTGGTCGGACGCGCTGCCCTTGGGCGCGGCGATGACCTTGCCGTCCATCCAGCGGGCCAAAGCCTCGACGGATTCGAAGCGGGGGGCGTCCTTGCGGACCAGGACCAGCGAGCAGCGGGTGCCCTCGGACATGCCGAGGGTTGCCACCATCTTGATCTCGGCCTGCTCGGGCTTGGAGCACAGGATGGTGGCGGGCATCACGCTCATGTAGCCGACGTGCGCCTTGTCGGCCAACATGTTGTTGGCCACCACGGTGCCTTGCAGCGCGCCCTGGAATTCGATTTCCGTGCCCTGCGGCACGTACTTCTTCCACAGGCCGAGTTCCGCGTTGACGATGGCCTGGTACGAGATGGTGTCATAAGGCTGGTAGCCCACCACGAATTTCTCGGCCATTGCCGTGGAGGCAAGGGACAGCGTGAGCAGGGTGAGCAGGGTAAGGCCCGTGATGAAGCGCCATGGCAGTCTTCGCATCGTGTTTCTCCTGCGGTCCGGGGTGTTCGGGTCGGTCCGGCGGGTCAGGGTGGCTCCGGCCGGGGTCCGTTCCATTTCCAGTACAACTCAGGGGTTCCCCCCTGTTCAGAACGTGATTCGTCTGGGGCGCGATTCATTCGGGCGTGGCTCGTGCGGGGCATGGTCCGCACGAGGCTGGCAGCCCCTGCCGACCGGAAAGCAAGTACGATACCAAAGCGAGTTACAACACATTTCACCGCCGCATATTGTTCCCTTTCGACACAATCGCCGGGATTGCCCCCCTGTCCGGCGCAACACAGGTTGCATTTTTGTGCGCCCCCCTCAATCCGGAACATGGCAATCCGCATTTTATTCCTTTAGTTACAGCATATTATTAACCATAGTTCCATAAGTGGAACTAGGTTGCAGAAATGCAACCAATTCTCCGGCCATGCGCACGCGCCCACGGCACACGCGGCCACGTGAAGCTCCGACAAGAAAGGCCATCAATACCGGAGTATTGATGGCCATGATGACGTCCCGGAGGCCGGGAAGCGACCTGCCGCTTACAACCACAGATCAACTTGAGAAAATTTTAACGCTTTCATCCCCGACTCCGCCACGTCACCGGACCGGATACGGCCCGCCCCCGGCCTCATGACGTCTCGCCCAGAACGCGCAACGCGTTGCGGTACATCACCTTTTCCCGCACCTCGCCGGACAGGTCCATGCGGGCGTAGATGTCCAGCGCATCCGCCTGCTCGATGAACGGGTGCGCGCTGGCGAACACCACCTTGTCGGGAATCAGGGTGTTCATGGCCTGCACGTAGGCTTCGGCCATGGGCGCCAGCTCGTATTCCGAACAGTCCATGTACACGTTGGCGTTGCGCAGGCAGGCGAAGATGGCCTCGTTCACGAAGGGATAGCCGCCGTGGCTCATGACGATGCGCAGTTCCGGAAAGTCGCGCGCCACCACGTCCACGTGGCGCGGATCCGTATGGCCCATCACCGCGCCGGGCACCTGCGGCGGCGGGGCCGTGGTGATGACCACCGGAATGCCCAGGTCGCAGCAGGCCGCGTACACCGGGTAGTAGCGCGCCTCGTCGGGCCTCAGGTGCGCCAGATACGGGTCGATGGCGGCCCCGCGCATGCCCAGGTCCGCCACCGCGTGGCGCAGCTCGCGCACGGCGGCCATGCCCTTGTGCGGGTCCACCCCCCAGAAGCCGATGAACCGCTCCGGATGCGCCCGGACGAAGGCCAGCACGCTCCCGTTGTTGGACGGGGAACCGTAGGTGGTCTCGCTGTCGCGGCCGGTGATCACGCAGCGCTCCACGCCGCGCGCCTCCAGCGCCGCCACGATGTCCTCCAGCGGCTGGGGCTTGCGCCGCTCGAAGCCGATGGCCGCGCAGGCGGCCCTGAACATGTTGCTGGTGGCGATGCCGGTGATGGTTTCCGGGGTGTTGGGGCGGAAGCGGAAGTCGATGACGGGCATGGGGCGCTCCTGAGGTAAGGGGTGGTGCGCCCCGAAAAGCAAGAGACATGCCGCCCCGGCCGCGCGATGCGAAGCGCCTCCGGAGCCCCCCGCGTTGCATCCATGTCCCCATGTTGCGCCCGCGCATCATGCCGGATACCCACGCAACCCCCTGTTCCCATTCATCCGGCGCGGGCATGTTACGGGAATGCAACATGCCCGCCCCTGCCGCCCGGCCGGAGCATGGCCCGCGCGCGACCTGCCCGGGCACGTCCACAGGCGCCAGCCCGCGCCAACGGCCCGTCCGCATTGCCCATCTCCGGTCTGCCCGTCGTCCCCCGCGCCCTCCCGCCGCCTTGGCACGGTCGGTGCAATGTGCGCGGCGACGCCACCGGACAAGAGCGCCGGTACACGCCCGGAAAGGACGCCGCCCCATATCCAGCTTGCGCATGGATGGCCACGGTAACCAGGGCGCCCGGCGAGGGATATTTTTCTGCCACCGGCCGCCGTCCGCCGTATGGGGACGGCCAGCCGAGACAACATCAAAACGGATCAGAGGTGAACGAGATGCGCAATCCCGAATGCTGCGAGGTCATGACCCCGCACGAACAGCGCCTGTACGACAAGATGGAAGGCAAGGAGGACCGCTTCCGCGCCGGGCACCGGCGGGTGTTCACCATCCTCGAATCCTTCGAGGGGTTGCGCCCGCGCATCGACGTGGAGCGCGCCAGGTACTTCACCCGGTCCATGCGCGCCACAGAGGGGCAGCCGCTGGTGCTGCGCTGGGCGAAAGCCATGCTGCACGTGGCCGAGAACATCACCGTGTACATCGACGACCACCAGTTGCTGGCGGGCCGCGCCGGTGCGCAGGGCCGCTACGGCATCCTGTACCCGGAACTGGACGGCGACTTCCTGGGGCTGGCCATCGAAGACCTGCCCAAGCGCGTGGAATCGCCCTTCACCATCACGCCCGAGGACGCCCGGGTGGTGGTGGACGAGATCGCCCCGTTCTGGAAGGGCCGCACCTACCACGAACACCTGAACATGGCCCTGCCCGCCGAGGTGCACAAGCTGACCTACGACGACCCCGACGGGCTGCACTCGCGGTTCATCGTCAACGAGACCTCGTCGTTCCGCTCGTCCATCCAGTGGGTGCACGACTATGAAAAGGTGCTGCAAAAGGGCTTCGGCGGCCTGAAGCGGGAAGCGCTGGACAAGCTGGCCGCCCTGGACCCGCTGAGCCCCGCCGACAACTGCGAGAAGCGCCCCTTCCTGGAAGCCGTGACCATCGTGTGCGACGCCGTGGTCACCTGGGCCCGCCGCCACGCCGCCCTGGCCCGCCAAAAGGCGGCGGCGGAAACCGACCCCGCCCGCAAGGCCGAACTGCTGGCCATGGCCGACATCTGCGAACGCGTGCCCGAGCATCCCGCCCGCACCTTCCGCGAGGCGGTGCAGGCGCAGTGGTTCACCCAGATGTTCTCGCGCATGGAGCAGAAGACCGGCACCATCGTCTCCAACGGGCGCATGGACCAGTACTTCTTCCCGTTCTACGCCAAGGACATGGCCGAAGGCCGCCTGACCGAAGACGCCGCCCTCGAACTCATCGAGTGCATGTGGGTGGGCATGGCCCAGTTCATCGACCTGTACATCTCGCCCACCGGCGGGGCCTTCAACGAAGGCTACGCCCACTGGGAGGCGGTGACCGTGGGCGGCCAGACCCCCGACGGCAGCGACGCCACCAACGACCTGACCTACCTGTTCCTGAAGTCCAAGCGCGAATTCCCGCTGCACTACCCCGACCTTGCGGCGCGCATCCATTCCCGCGCCCCGGAACGCTACCTGTGGGAAGTGGCGGAAACCATCAAGGATGGCTCGGGCTTTCCCAAGCTGATCAACGATGAGGAAATCATCCCCCTCTACGTCTCCAAGGGGGCCACCTTCGAGGAGGCGTACGACTACGCCGTGTCGGGCTGCACCGAGGCGCGCATGCCCAACCGCGACACCTACACCTCCGGCGGGGCGTACATCAACTTCGCCGCCGCGCTGGAAATGGTGCTCTACAACGGCCGCATGAAGAAGTACGGCGACGCCGACCTTGGCGAACACACCGGCGACCCGCGCGAATTCAGGACCTGGGACGACCTGTGGAACGCCTACGTGGCCCAGCACAGGCTGTTCCTGAAGACGGCCTTCATGCAGCAGCACATCATCAACAACCTGCGCGCCCGCCACTTCGCGCAGCCCATGGGCTCCACCCTGCACGACCTGTGCATGAAGCACTGCCTGGACCTGCACACCCCGCAGATTCCCGAGGGCATCAACCTCGGCTACTTCGAGTACATCGGCTACGGCACCGTGGTGGATTCGCTGGCGGCCCTGAAGAAGGTGGTGTTCGAGGACGGCACCCTGACCATGGCCCAGGTGGTCGAAGCCCTGGAATGCAACTTCGAGGGCAGGGAGGACGTGCGCCAGATCCTGCGCAACGCCCCCTGCTACGGCAACAACGACGACTACGCCGACGCCATCGCCCGCGACATCGACCTGCTGTCCGTGGAATACGGCGCCCGCTATTCGAAGGACCTGGGCATGCACAACGACGTGCGCTACGTGCCGTTCACCTCGCACGTGCCGTTCGGCAAGGTGGTCAGCGCCACCCCCAACGGCCGCAAGGCGTGGACCCCGCTGTCCGATGGCTCGTCCGCCTCGCACGGGGCCGACGTCAACGGCCCCACGGCGGTGCTGCTGTCCAACTTCCACTCCAAGAACTACGGCTACCGGGCGCGCGCGGCGCGCATGCTGAACATCAAGTTCACGCCCAAGTGCCTGGAAGGCGACGACGGCACCCAGAAGCTGGTCTCGTTCATCCGCACCTTCTGCGACCTGAAGCTGTGGCACGTGCAGTTCAACGTCATCAACCGCGAAACCCTGCTGGCCGCCCAGCGCGACCCCGAAAAGTACCGCAACCTCATCGTGCGCATCGCCGGGTACAGCGCCTACTTCGTGGACCTGTCGCCCGACCTGCAGAACGACCTCATCGCCCGTACCGAACACGGCACCATGTAGTCCGCGACGCCGGCGGGCCGGGCCCGCCGGCCACGGGGCGCCCCTTCCGGGAGGCACGGAGGGGGCGCCCGTCCAGGCGCACGGCGCGCCGGTCACGCACAACACGCAGCACGCCAACCCCGCACGCCGGGCGCACCGGATTTCCGCATGACCCCCACGGACGACAACAACGCCACCGGCATCGTCTTCAACATCCAGAAATACTCCGTGCACGACGGGCCGGGCATCCGCACCGTGGTGTTCCTGAAGGGATGCCCGCTGCGCTGCCACTGGTGCTCCAACCCGGAATCGCAGGCCGCGCGCATCCAACTGGCCTACAACCAGGGGCGGTGCCTGGGGCTTTCCCACTGCGTGCGCTGCGTGGAGATGTGCTTTTCCGGCGCCATCTCGCGCGGGGAGGACGACCGCATCGTCATCGACCGGGCCCTGTGCGTGGAATGCACGCGCGACTGTACCTCGGTCTGTCCCTCCAACGCGCTGATCACCTACGGCGCGCGGCGCACCGTGGCCGACGTGCTGCGCACCGTGGAGCAGGACAGCCCGTTCTACGCCCGCTCGGGCGGCGGCATGACCCTTTCCGGCGGCGAACCGCTGGTGCAGGAGGACTTCGCCCTGGCCCTGCTGCGCGAGGCGCGCAAACGCCGCATCGGCGCGGCCGTGGAAACCTGCGGCCACGCCCGGTGGGAAGTGCTGGACGAGGCCTGCCGCCTTTCGCGCACCCTGCTGTTCGACCTCAAGCACATGGACCCGGCCCGGCACGAGGAAGGCACGGGCGTCGCCAACGACCTGATCCTGGAAAATTTCCGCCGGGTCATGGAGCACCATCCCAAACTGCACGTGATGGTGCGCACGCCGGTCATCCCCGGCTTCAACGACGGGGATGCGGACATCGAGGCCATCCTCGACTTCCTAGCGCCATACCCCCACGTGGAATACCACCTGCTGCCCTACCACCGGCTGGGCACCCAGAAGTACCATTTCCTCGGGCGCGAAGCCCCCATGGGCGAAGCGAGGCTGGACGAGGCGCGCATGTCGGGGCTGCTGCGCCTGGTGGCCGCCCGCCGGGGGCGGAGCTAGACCCTCCCGGCGGTCGGCCAGCCAGCGGCGTCTTGCACGCCCCCGCGTCCTGCCGTACGGTTACCGCAGCCCCGTCCCGCCACGGCATCCGCCGCGCGGCGTCCCTCACACGGCAATGGGCGCACGGCAATGGGGCATGCGGCGTCTTCCGTTCCCGCCCGCGCACCGCCGCATCCCGCCAGGGGGCCAAGGCCGCACCATGGAAAAGATACTCAAGCATTTCAAGAGCATCATCGACATATTCAGCGACGGTATCTACATCTCGGACCGCGACGGCACCACCCTGCTGGTCAACCGGATGTACGAGCAGTTGACCGGCCTGCGGCAGCAGGACCTGCGCGGCCGCAACGTCAACGCGCTGGTGGAGGAAGGGGTTTTCGACCGCATCGTCAACCCCGAGATCGTGCGTTCCAGGCGCCCGTCCACCTCGGTGCAGAACGTGCGCGGCGAGAAGAAGATCATCCTGCGCGGCTACCCGGTGCTGGACGAGGCGGGCGAGGTGTGCCTGGTGGTCACCTTCGCGCGGGACATCACCATGATCACCCAGTTCCGCGACCAGATCGCCCAGCAGAAGCAGCTCATCGACGAATTCCACGAACGTCTGGAAAGCATGATCCAGACCAACGCCTCGCCCACGCACCCCATCTTCCGCAGCGAGTCCATGCTCTCGCTGGTGGCCCGGCTGCAACGCGTGGCGGGCACCGACGCCACGCTCCTGCTGCTGGGCGAAACCGGGGTGGGCAAGGACGTGCTGGCCCGCCTGGCGCACGAGCACAGCCCCCGCAGCGAACGCATGTTCCTGAAGGTGGACTGCGGCAGCATCGCGCCGAACCTCATCGAGTCGGAACTGTTCGGGTACGTGCCGGGGGCGTTTTCCGGGGCCAACGCCAAGGGCAAGGCGGGCTACTTCGAGATGGCCGACGGCGGCACGGTGTTCCTGGACGAGATCGGCGAGTTGCCCCTGACCATGCAGACCAAGCTGCTGCGCGTGCTCCAGGACCAGGAGGTGACCCGGGTGGGCGCCACCCAGCCGCGCAAGGTGGACGTGCGCATCATCGCCGCCACCAACCGCGACCTGGACGACGACGTGCGCACCGGCAAGTTCCGCAGCGACCTGTTCTACCGGCTGAGCGTGGCCGTGGTGCAGATTCCGCCGCTGCGCGGACGGCGCGAGGACATCGCCCCGCTGGCCCGGCACTTTCTGGAACGCTACGCCGCCAAGTACCGGCGGTCCATGGAGATCGCCGAATCGACGCTGGAGGCGCTGGAAAACTACCGCTGGCCCGGCAACGTGCGCGAGATGCAGAACTTCATCCAGAGCATGGTGGTCACCGGCGACCGGCCCACCATCACCTGCGCCGACCTGCCCCCGCACATGGCCGAGGCCTGCCGCCCCGGCCACGCCTACTCCATGCCGGAAATGCAGGAGCCGCGCGCCCTGCGCGAGATCATGGACGAGATCGAGCGCGAAATCCTGGAACGGGCCATCGCCCGGCACGGCTCGGTGAACAAGGTGGCGCGCATGTTCAAGGTCAGCCGCACCACCATCTTCCGCAAGCTGCGCGAGCAGCGCCCCGACGACGAGAGGGACGGGGCGGGCGGCCAGCCCGGCCGCTGAGAGGACGCAGGTGATGCACGGCGCCGTCCGGGGCGTTCCCGCCGCCTTGCGGCGTCCTAGTCGCAGGTGGACATGTCGCGCAGATGATAGCTGTTCTTGCCCGCCTGCTTGGCCACGTACATGGCCTTGTCGGCCTCTTCGAGCAGGGCGCCCAGGGGGGCCGGCGCGTCGGACAATGCGTCGTCGACGGCGCCCGCCCCGCTCGACCCGCTCACCCCGCTCACATTGTCGCCGGACACGCCGTCCCGCGCGGCCTCCGGCCCGCCGCCCGTCCCGGCACCTGGCAGGTCTTCGGCCACGGCATCGGATACGTCGTACCCCCCTGCCTGGCCCAGCGAGATGCCCACGCTGCACCCGACGCCGAATCCGATCCGCGCCACGCCGGCCACGATGCGCGCGGCCACGCTGCGGGCCACCTCGCAGGCGGTGTCGGCCTGCAGGGCCAGACACAGCACGAACTCGTCCCCGCCCAGGCGGCCGACCACGTCGGACGAGCGCACCGCGCTCTCCAGCACCCGCGCGGTGCGGCGCAGCACGCTGTCGCCCTCCGCATGGCCGTACCGGTCGTTGAACTGCTTGAACCCGTCGAGGTCGATGAACATGACGGCCAGCCGCAACGCCGGGTCGTCGCGGCTGGATTCCAGCAGCCGCCGGGCATGGCGCAGGAACAGCGCCCGCCCGGCAAGGCCGGTCAGGCCGTCGCGCAGGGCCATTTCCTCGCGTTCGCGGGCGGCGGCCAGTTCGTCCCCCACCTGGCGCAGTTCGCGCACCAGTGTCGGACGGGCGGGCTCACCGTCTTCCCCGGGCAGGAGGCGCGAGCGGGCCGCCAGTTCCACCTCGGCGATGAAACGGCGCGACAGCAGCCACGCCCCGGCAAAGCCCACGACGATGCAGGCGGCGCCTATGGCCGCCAGCCGGACGAGGTACGCGCGCATGGACATGTGCAGCGTGGCAACGGGCACCTGCACCACCACATGCCAGCCCCATTGCCCCACCGGCGCGATGGTGAACCGTACGGGGACGCCTTCGCGGTTGCCCGCCTCCATGACCGTGGAAGATTCGAGCACGTCGCGCAGCCTCGGGCCTACGGGCTTGCCCACGGCCTGCTCGGGCAGGAGCGTCCGGGCCAGGATCACGCCGTTGGCGTCCACCAGCGTGACGGTCCACCCTTCCGGCAGATGCTGCTCCGCCAGCAAACGGGTGTATTCCTCCACCCCTATGTGCATGCGCAACGCATGCCGGACCCCCCTGGCCACCTGTACCGGCACGCCCAGCGCCGTGACCGGGCGGTTCGTGATGCTGCCCTGAAACAAGCCGGACACCACGGGACGATCCTCGTCCAGGACCCGCCTGGCCGATTCCACGTCGCCGGTAGGGGGCAGCCGGGTGCCCAGCGGGACCCAGGTGCTGAAAACCTGGCCTCCCTCGCGATCCACCAGCGCCAGCGACTGTACGTCCCCCTGCACGCTGCCCACACCCCTGGCCTGGCGGTACAGCTGCCCGATATCCGCACGCTCCGGATCCTGAGAGGCGGCAAGGGCATGCAGCATGGCCGCCTTGGCCGAAAGGTCCGCATCGACGGCCAGGGCCACAGCCAGCACCTGGCGCCGCAACTCCGCGTTGGTCTTTTCCTGCTGCGTCCGCACGTGCTCGATCATGGCGAACACCGAAAAAATGGTGGCGGGCAGGCCGGTGACCAGGGCGAGCAGCAGCAGCCAGCCGCGTACTCCCATGGTCGGCGTGTTCCGGTAGTGCTCCGACATTGCCATGGCTCCTCCGTCCAGGACGCTTCATGCCGCCATGCCCCGCCCCCCCCCTGTGGCGGGATGCCCGCGAAACGGGCCGGCCGCACGGATCGTTTTCCCCCACAATAGCCACAGCGGGCAAGAGCAGGCAATCTCTCCGTCAGGACCGGTCACTCACCGGGACGCCGGGGACGGGGCCCCGGAACCTCCGGAATCGCGGACGGACGGCCGCGACACCGCGAACCGGACATGCGCGAAGCGCCCCGGCGGCCAAAACCTCCGGGGCGCATACCACAAGAATGTCAAGCCATTCCAGGAAACGCACCGTGCTCGCGCGGGACATTCCCAGGTCGCGGGCCACCTTCGGCAGCCGGGGCCCGGACTACTCGTCCTCGTCGTCTTCCTCGTCGAAGGGGAAGGCGTCCTCGATCTCCGCCACGTACATCTCGGGGTCGAAGTCATGCTGTTCCCAGGCCTCGTAGAGATGTTCGGGAACGTTCCGGTGAATGCGCGTCACCTCGCGTTCGTCGTCGAGGGTCATCTCGATGACCAGCGTCCCCGTCCCTTCCGTCATGCCGTCGGTCTGGATGAAGTCAACGTCATGGATTTCAAGGCCGTCGGGATCCGTCTGCGAGAGATGTGACATGGAAGGCATACCTCCGGGCGATGTTGCGGTGCTATTGCGGTGCGATGCGATGGCGGCGGCGCGCACGGAACGCCGTGCAGGATGGTACGGACCGGATGCATTCCGTGATGCATCCGTAGCCGCCGGCTGTTCCTGCCGATACACCGGGCGCACCCCGCTGGCAACACGCCATGCCCGTGTTTTTGCGGAAAAATGGTTCGCACGGGGGCTGTTGCGCGCCAATCTGCGTGGTACGCATTTTCATGGCGCGGCGCCCACATCCGCGATACGGTGGGACAGGCCCGAAACCCCAGCCCGCCGGAGGCCGCCATGCCGACCTGTGTGCGTTGCGGAAAGTGCTGTACCGCCCTGCACCTGCTGACCGTGGAAGCGCAGGACGTGGCCCGCTGGCGGCATGAAGGGCGGGAGGACATCCTGCGCCGGGTGGGCGAAACGCCCGATCCGGGGGAGGAGGGAGGCACGGTCCACGAGGTCTGGCTGTCGCCCCGCGCCGACGGCGGCGGCAGCGGCGGCGGCGACGACGGCCACTGCCCGTGGCTGCGCCGCACCCCGGACGGGCTGGCCGCCTGCGCCATCCACGAAACCAAGCCCGCCCGCTGCCGCGACTACCCGGCCGGATGCGAACAGGCCCGGCGCATCGGGTGCATGGCCCTGCCCTGACGGCGGCCGCCGCCATGCCGATGCACACTGCATACTGCGCGGGATATACCTTGCAGTATTTTTCACCGCAACGTGCGCCTCGTGCGGGATGCAATGCGACATCTGCGCAGCATCCCTGTCCATTCCGCAGTGCCGCATGACACAGTGCGCCGCACAAGCAGGGACAGTCATGAAATTCCGCGAACCGGCTTGACTTCCTGTCCGCGCCATGGAATCATGGCGGGTATCCTCGATTCGCCATGCACGCCCCTTCAAGACGTGCGGGAACCCATCCTGACCATGCAGCAACAGACCACCACCACCGGAAGCATCTCCTTCCGCGCCGATGCGCGGCATGCACAGTGCGTGGCGCACCGGGCCGTCCCGTGCGGCCATGGCGTCCGCTCCGGTTCCTTCCGCTCCCCGGCCGCCCCGCGCGGCCTCTTCCCCCGTGCCGCCCGCGAGGCGCACGGGGGGTAGTCCTGTTCACATCGGCCATTCCGGCCACGGACGTCCCCCCTTTCTCCGCAACGGAAAGGGGGGACTTTTGCGTCGTCCGCCCGTCGGCCACGCCCATTCACACAGCCATACCCAGCAAGAGGTCCCCTCCCATGCCGCAGCCGCAGCCAGCGCCCCCCCATGCCGCAGCCACCCCGTCCCGCAACGCCGCCATCCGCCGCCCGGTGCCTCCCCCCGTGGCGCCGGGCGCGTCTGACGCCACCAGACTCCATGCGCACGGAACATCCCCGGCGACCGCGCCGCACCCCGCGCCGACCACGCCAATCAGGCCGACCGGGCCGACCGCGCCGACCACGCAAACTGGGGCGGACGGGCTGCCCCCGGCCACCCAGGCCGCCCGCCAGTGCTATCTGCGCCACACCACCCCCGTGCCGGGCAGCCGGTCCGGCTTCCGGCAGCTGGGACCGGTGCGCATGCTGGTGTGCTTCTGGCAGGACCGCATGTCGCTGCTGCAAATACATTCCGATGCCCGCCGGGCGGGCCACGGTTCGCGGGCCATGGCCCTGCTGGTGGCCATCGCCGAACTCCACGGGCTGCACATCGTGGCCAACGCCCTGCCCCTGGCCCACGGCGGCGGTTGCCTGGACCAGCGCACGCTGACCGCGTGGTACCTGGGCTTCGGGTTCGAGCACATTCCCGGCAGTTCCATGAACGCCATCATCTATTCCCCCACCCGCCGCCACCGGCCCGAACCCGCGGACTGAGCCTGCGCCCGCCGCGCCGCGCCAGTCCGCTCCGGATACGTCCGGTTCCGGCCGCCCCCCGCGCATCGCCCGCGCACGGCCGTGCCGCGCAGGGAAACGTTTTCCCCTTGAACGGCTTTTGCATACCGCAGGGCACGCCGAAAAAGGCGGCAGGTCCTGCCGGGCGTTTCCGCGCACCGGGCCGGGCTGCCGCCATCCATGCACGGAGGATGCGGTCATGAGCGATTGGGGAATGGAACTGATGCAGGGCTACGGGGTGTCGTCCACCGACTTCATCTCGGGCATCTCCTCCACCCGGCGCGCCACTCAGAGCGTCACCGCCACGCAATCGGGCGACCGGGTGTCCCTGTCCGAGGAGGCCATGCGCCTTGCCCGCGAAATGCTGGCCGCGCGCCAGCAGGCCGAGGCCGACGCGGCGCAGGAAGCGGGCACCCTGGCCGAGGCGGGTGCCCTGACCGGCGATGACGCGGACGCGTCGTCCACCTCGACCGCCGGAGCCAGCGGCGCCGCAGGCGACTCGGGCGGCGATTCCACGGCCAAACAGATCGAGGAGTTGGAGAAGAAGATCGAGCAGTTGCAACAGCAGATCTCGCAGGTGGAACAGGGCGCCATGCCCGACGGGGTGAAGGAATCGGTCACCCGTCCGCTGTACCAGCAGATCAACGAGTTGCAGCAGCAGATCAACGAATTGCAGGCCCAGGCCGCCAAACAGGCCTCGGGCGGGGGCGGAGGCGGCGCGGTGTCCTACGCCTCGCTGGGCAAGTCGGGAAAGTAGGACAAGCAGGACAAGCAGGACGGGGCTTCCGCCCGCATCCCCCCGCTCCCCCTGTTCCCCCTGTTCCCCCTGTTCCGCGACGCACGCGGGGCGCGGTCCATGAGACCGCGCCCCGCTTCGTTTGCGTTGCGCGCCGGGCGCTGCCCGGCCTCGTCACGCGAGGGAACCGGAACGGCCCCCCCCCCGGCTACTTCACGCCGGCCACCCGCTTCACCCCGGCCACGAAGTTGGCCAGCGTGCCGGAGATGGCGCCCTTTTCCAGCCGCACGTCGATGAGTTGGAAGCGCCCGCGCTCCGTGGTGGCCGCAGCGAAGGCCGCCGCCAGTTCGCGCCGGGTGGCCGCGCGGTGGCCGCGCCCGCCCAGCGCATCGGCAAAGGCGGCGAAGTCCAGCGTGTTGATGGCGCTGTACGAGGTTTCCGGCTGGAACACCCGCAGCATTTCCCACGAGGCGTTGTTGAACACCACGATCACCGGGTCGATGCCCAGGCGCGCGCAGTTGCCAAGCTCCATGCCGGTCATCTGGAAGGCCCCGTCGCCCACCAGGGTCAGCGAGCGGCGGCCGGTGGTCACCTGCAAGCCCATGCCCGCAGGCACGCCAAAGCCCATGCTGGCGTAGTATCCCGGCCCCACCATGGGCACAGGGCGCACCGACAGCGCGGTGAACAGGCAGTCGCCGATGTCGCAGGCCAGCGGCCAGGGGAACGGGTCCGGCCCGGCGCCCCGCCCCGCCGCCACGGAATCGTAGAAATCGTTGAGCAGCACGGCAATGTCGTCGGGCGTCGCCGGGGCGTCGTCCGCCACGAAGCCGCGCCGGTACACCACGTTGCGGCCCAGGGGCGCATCGGAGCCGTCCATGCCGCCCCCGCTTGTGTCCGCCGGGACCGCCGGAGTCGGGCAGGTCCGCGCGCCTTCGGGCAGGGCCGCCAGCAGCGCATCCACCAGCTTTTCCAGCGGGATGTCGTGGTAGGTGTGGAAGCCCATGCGCACCTCGCGGTCCTCGGCGTGCATCAGGCGGCGGCGGTCGATGTGGCTGGCCGAGACCCCGAAGTTGGTGTCGGACATGATCACCCCGAGCAGCAGCAGGCCGTCGGAGCCTTCCACGGCATGGGTGATGTCGGCGTCGCCCGCCACGCCCATGTAGGTGCCCTGAAGGCAGGACTTGCCCGCCAGCAGCCCGCGCCCCATGAAGCTGGTGACCACGGGCACGCCCAGCCGGTCGGCCAGTTCCGCCACCCGGTCCTCCAGGCCGTAGCGGCGCACCTCCACCCCCACCATGAGCACCGGGCGGCTGGCCGAGCGCAGCCGGGCCAGCACTTCCGCCGCGCAGGCAGCCACGGCCTCTTCGTCGCAGGGGGTGGGCGCATGCGGGGCCACCGGGCCGCAGGCCACGGCGGGCATGTCGCGCGGAATCTCCAGGTACACCGGCCGGGAATGCTCCAGGCAATTGCGCAGCACCCGCCCGATGATGGCGGGCGCGGTGGCCGGGTCGTCCAGGATGCCCTGGTCGCAGGTGACCTCCTGGTACATGCGGAACTGCGAGCCCACGGTCTTCACCTGATGGTGCAGCAGGAGGCCGCGCGCCCGCTCCGCCGTGCCCGGCGCGCCGGACAGGACCACCAGCGGCGACTTTTCCGCGAAGGCCTGGGCCACGGCGTTCAGCATGTTGATGGCCCCGGCCCCATAGGTGACGGCGGCCACGCCGAGCCCCCGGCGGATGCGCGCGGCGGCGTCGGCCGCGAAGCCCAGGCCCGGCTCGTGGGTCAGGGTGACCAGCGGCAGGATGCCGGTCTGCTCAATGATCTTGAAATACGGCAGCGCGAAATCGCCGGGAATGCCCCAGACCTCGCGCGCGCCGCGTTCCTTCAGGGCGTGCAGCAGTGCTTCGGTGATGTTCATGCGGTTCCTCGTGAGGCTTGCTGTCCGGCACGGCACGCCGGGCGTCCGCCGCCGATCTCCTACCCGCGCCCCAGCGCGCGGGCCACCCGCTCCGGCAGGCTGGCCAGGTCGGGGCACACGGCAAAGCCCGCGTCGCGCATGGCCTGCAACTTGCCCTCCACCCCGCCGGTGGCCTCGTCCAGGATGGCCCCGGCGTGGCCCATGCGGCGGCCGGGCGGGGCCGTGCGCGCGGCGATGAAGCCCAGCACCGGCTTGGCGAAGCCGGTGGCGGTCACCCAGCGGGCCAGGTCCTCTTCCGCCGTGCCGCCCACCTCGCCCAGCACCAGCACGGCCTCGGTGGCGTCGTCGTCGCGGATGCACTCGAACAGCGAGATGAAGTCGCTGCCGATGAACGAATCGCCGCCCACCCCCACGCACAGCGACTGGCCGATGCCCGCCGCCGAAAGGCGGGCCGCCGCCTCGTAGGTCAGAGTGCCCGAGCGCGAGAAGATGGCCACCGGCCCCGGCGTGAACACGTAGCCCGGCATGATGCCGATCTTGGTGGCCCCCGGCACGATGAGCCCCGGCGTGTTGGGGCCCACCACGCGGGTGGGCGACGGCGGCACGTTCTTCAGCGCGGAGAGCATGGCCCGCTGCGGAATGCCTTCGGTGATGCACACCGCCCACGGGATTTCCTCTGCCGCCGCCTCCAGCACGGCGTCGGGCGCGAAGGACGCGGGCACGAAGATGATGGAGGCGTCGATGCGGTGGTGCCTGCACGCCTCGTGCACGGAATCGTACACCGGCACGCCCAGCACCGACTGCCCGCCCTTGAACGGGGTGACCCCGGCCACGATGCGCGTGCCGTATTCCTGCATCAGCTGCACGTGGCGCTGGGCCACCTTGCCGGTGATGCCCTGCACCAGCACCTGGGTATCCGGCCCCAGCCACGGCACGCCGCGCCTGCCGGAGCGGCGGTAGCCCTTGCGGGCAGCGGGGGGCAGCGGCCATGCCTCGTCGGCCAGCGGATACGCGGCGGCGGGCGGGGTGGCAGGGGAAGCGCCCGATGCCCGATTGGCCCGGTTCACCTCATCCAGCCGCCGCAGGGCGTCCAGCGCGTCGGCCACCTCGTCGGCGATGATCACGTCCGGATGGGCGAAGGCGCGCAGCAGTTCGCGCCCCTCGGCGGATTCGTGCCCGGCCATGCGCACCACCACGGGCTGGGCGGCGCGTTCCGTGCCCAGCGCTTCCATGAGCGCGCGGGCCACCCCGGCGCAGGAGACGATGCCCCCGAACAGGTTGATGAACACCGCCCGCACCTTGGGATTGGCGAACAGCAGGTCCAGCGCCCGGCGCATTCGCGCGCCGTCGGCCGCGCCGCCAAGGTCCATGAAGTTGGCGGCGGGCAGGCCGGAAAAATTCAGCAGGTCCATGGTGGCCATGGCCAGGCCCGCGCCGTTGACCAGCAGACCCACCCAGCCGGAAAGGCCCACGTAGCTCAGCCCGGCCTCGCGCGCGGCGTTCTCTTCCGCGCCCTGATGTTCGGGCGTGTGGTAGCCCTGCAAGTCGGGCCGCAGGTCCACCACGTTGTCGTCCAGTTCCACCTTGCCGTCCAGGGCCACCCACTGCCCTTCCCCGGTGAGCACCAGCGGGTTGATTTCGGCCAGCAGCAGGCCGTCGTCCCGCACGGCGCGGAACAGGCGCTCCGCCAGGTCGCGGAAGCCCGTCCAGCCTGCCGGGTCCGCCCCCAGTTCGAAGAACGCCGCCCGCAGGTGATGCTCGCGCAGGCCCGCGTCCAGCGGCACCCGCTGCACCAGCGGCTTGCGGGTCTCGGCCGTGGATTCCACCTCCATGCCGCCCCGGTGGCTGGTGGTCAGCAGCATTTCGCGCCGCTGGCGCGAAAGCATGAACGACAGGTAGCACTCCTTGCGGATGTCCGTGGCCGGTTCCACCCGCACGAAGGGTACCGGGTGGCCCTTGATGGTCATGCCCAGGATGGCCCGCGCGGTGTGGCGCAAGGCATCGGGCGTGTCGGCCCGCAGCACGCCGCCCGCCTTGCCGCGCCCGCCGGTGAGCACCTGCGCCTTGACGTACCAGGGGCCGGAAAACGGCGGCGCATAGGCGTCCACGTCTTCCGGCCCCAGACAATCCCCGGCGGGGACGGCAATCCCCGCCGCGGCGAACAGCTTCTTGCTCTGGTGTTCGTTCAGGAACATCCGTCCCCCTGCGTGCGGCGTGCGGTGCGCGGGCCGCCAGGGGACCGGGGACGCCGCGCGCCCCGGTCCGGCCCGTGTCGCCCCCCCTGCACCCTGAAACATCCCGAAGGACGTTCCGTGCATCACCCTTTCAGGGACGGCGTAACTCAACCAGCCTCGTGTCAGCGAGTGCCCCGAATCCGGGGCCGGACCTACAGCCCCGTATCCTCGTTGATGAGAATCACGTGGATACGCTTGGCCGGGAAAGCCTTTTCCGTGATGGTCCAGACGTTACAGATGCGGTCCGGACTCTTGCAGTCCATACATTCCGCAACCTTGGTGCACGGGGTCTTCTTGGCCAGGCGGATGGCGTTGGTGGGCGCGGAGAATTCCTTGATGCGGCGCATGCCGTCCTCCACGCTGTCCACCACCTTGTTGCGGCCCACGAACAGCACGACCTTCTTCGGCCCGAAGTTGATGCCGCCCACCCGGTTGCCGATCATGTCCAGGTTCACCAGCTTGCCGTCCACGGTGAGGGCGTTGGTGCTGGACAGGAACAGGTCCACCAGCAGGGCCTGGCGGCGCAGTTCGTACATCTCCGCCGCGGGCAGCTTGTAGTTCATGGTGTCCAGCAGTTCGATGGCGTCCATGGCGCGCAGGGCGTCGGGCACGCCGCTCTTGCCCACGCTCATGGAACCGCCGAAGGATACGGACTTCGCGCCCGAGGCGGGCAGGATGTCTTCCAGAAAGATGCGGGCCGCGTCGGCCAGGTTTTCGGCCATGGACACCTCGAAGTTGTTGGCTTCAAGGGCTTCCTTGGCGGTGGCCAGGCGGATGGTCCAGAAGGTGTCCACAGGATTTGCGGGCGGATTGGCGGTCTTGGCGGCGGTCTTGCTCATAGCGTGTCTCTCTTTTGATAAATTAAGCGACGTTGAACACGCACAAAATGCTCGTGGCGTGGCTACCTTCGCAAACTAGGATTTTTTCCCGCTGGCAAGGAAAACAAGCCTGCCATGAGGGAGTATACTCTTATCGTATTCGACCGACATGGCAGGCGAAGTTTGACGCAGCCAGCGGGAAAAAGGACAGTTTGCGGGCATAGCTCAAAAACCATAACGGGTATACCGCTTGGCCTTTCGGTCGATGCACTGCACGTAGCGGTAGTTGCCCTTCAGGTGGGCCTCTTCCAGCAGGCGGCGGCCGATGCCCGCGCACCTGTCGCAGGCGCCGATGGGAATCTCTATGCCCACGCTGAGCGGGTTCACCGTGGACCACGTCTCTATCTTCACCGTGCCCGAGCAGTCCCGGCACAGCAGCACCGACTCCACCTGGCTCTCGCTGATGCCATCGGTATCGTAGTAGATGTCCTTGGTGCGCACCCACCAGTCGCCGGAGCGTTCGCCCTGCTTGGGCAGGGCCGGGGGCTTGCGCCACACCTTGAGCATCTCGTCGCACAGCCGTTCGATGTACGCGGTCACCTGGTCCGGCTGGGCGATGGCGGCCGGGTCGAACTCCGGCTCGCGCACCCCGTCGAAGTCCAGCCCGGCCATGGCCAGGCAGATGCCCAGGTTGACGTACGGCAGCGCGCCCTGGATGGCGTAGCCGCCTTCCAGCACGGCGATGTCGGGGTTCAGCCGCTTGTTCAGCATGGCGTAGCCCCGGGCCGAGAAGTTCATGTTGGTGATGGGGTCGGAGAAATGGTTGTCCTGCCCGGCCGAATTGATGACCAGGTCGGGCTTGAAGTCTTCCAGCACCGGCAGTACCAGGTTGTCGATGGCGTGCAGGAAGCCCTTGTCGGACGTGCCGGGCGGCAGCGGGATGTTCAGGGTGCGGCCCATGGCGTTGGGGCCGCCCAGTTCGTGCGGAAAGCCGGTGCCTGGGTACAGGGTGCGGCCGTCCTGGTGCAGCGAGATGAACAGGGTGTCGCGGTCGTTCCAGTAGATGTCCTGCGTGCCGTCGCCGTGGTGGCAGTCGGTGTCCACGATGGCCACGCGCAACGGGCCGTAGTGCTCGCGGATGTGTTCGAGCATCACGGCTTCGATGTTGATGTTGCAGAACCCCCGGTTGCCGTGCACCACCTTCATGGCGTGGTGACCCGGCGGGCGCACCAGCGCGAAGGCCTTTTCCTCCTCCTTCTCCATCACCAGCCGGGCGGCGGTGATGGCCCCCCCGGCGGAGATCAGGTGCGACTTGGTGCACACGCTCTCCACGCCGGGAATGCAGAAGTGCACGCGCTCCACGTCTTCGCGGGTGGCGATTTCCGGCTTGTATTCGGTGATGCCCGCGATGTCGAACAGCCCTTCCTCGCGCAGTTGGTCCTGCGTGTAGAGCAGCCGTTCCTCGCGTTCCGGGTGGGTGGCGCTGATGGCCCAGTCGAAGGCCGGAAAGAAGATGATGCCCAGCCGGTTCTTCGCTTCCAGCATGGGAATGTCCTTCGCGGGCGCGGCCCGCAGTTAGACGTGCGCCGGTGTCATGGGTGCGCGGACGCGGCCGCAAGGGCGGCCCGCACGGCGCGCATGACGTCCTCGAACACCTGGTCGGGCGTGCGGGTGGCGTCCACCACCCGGAACCGCGCCGGATGCAGCGCGGCCCACGTCAGATAGCCTTCGCGCACCCGGTCGTGAAAGGCAAGGTGCTCCGCCTCGAACCGCCCTTCGGAAACGCTGGTGCCCTCAAGCAGGTTGCGGGCCATGGCCCGGCGCAGGCCTTCTTCGGGCGGCAGGTCGAAGACCAGGGTCAGGTCCGGCCACAGCCCGCCCACGGCCATGTCGTTCAGTTCGCGCAGCCGTTCCGGGTCCAGGCCGCGTCCGTAGCCCTGATAGACCACGGTGGAATCGGCGTAGCGGTCGGAAAGCACCGTCACGCCCTCGGCCAGGGCCGGGCGGATCACCTGCCCCACGTGCTGGGCGCGGTCGGCCAGGTACAGGAACAGTTCCGCCTCGGGCACGATGTCGTCGTTGGACAGGTCCAGCAGGATGGAGCGCAGCGTGCGCCCCAGGCGGCTGCCGCCCGGTTCGCGCGTCAGCAGCACCCCGTGCCCTTCGTCCAGCAGCGTCTGCCGCACGCGGTCCAGGGCCGTGCTCTTGCCGGACCCCTCTATTCCTTCAAAGGTGATGAACATTGCTCGCTCCGGGAGAGGGCGGCCTTTTGGTTGGGGCTTACCCGAATAATGTAGCTTGCGCACCCTGCGGGGCGGTCTTTGCGGATTCTTCCGGGCTTTCGGCCGTGGCCTTGCGCGGCGCGGCCCCCTTGCGGGCCGGGCGGGGTTCCTCGGGCGAGCGGGCCGGACGGTACAAGAAGCGCCCCAGCGTGGGCTGGAACGGCGTCCAGCCGGTGGCGCCCTCCTCGTGATTGGCGAACAGCCCCCGGAACTGGGCCATCTTGGCGTCCAGGTTGTCCGCGTAGTGCAGGGCCATGGCTTCCGCCGTCTTGGGCCGCCGGGGCGAGCCGAATTCGTACTCGCCGTGGTGGCTGAGGATCAGGTGCTTGAAATGGGTCACCAGTTCCAGCTCAAGGCCGGACTTGCGCAGGTGCGGCTCGATGCGTTCCAGCCCGATGTGGATGTGCCCCAGAAGGCGCCCCTCGTCGGAATAGTCGTTGGCGAGGCCGCCGGTGAGTTCCCACACCTTGCCGATGTCGTGGAACAGCGCCCCGGCCAGCAGGGCCTGGCGGTCAAGCTCCGGGTAGTGGTCGGCGATGCGCAGGGCCAGCCTGGCCACGGACAGCATGTGCTCCACCAGGCCGCCCACGTAGGCGTGGTGCACCGACTTGGCGGCGGGGGCGGCCAGCAGGCGGGGGGCGATGTCCTCGTCGCGCAGCACGGCCAGCACGAACTTGCGCCACGGCGCGTGGGTGAATTCCGCCTTGCACAGCCCGATGAGTTCGTCCAGCATTTCCTGCGCGGGGCGCGGGCTGGCGGGCAGGAACAGGCCGAGGTCCAGCCCGGCCTGCTCAGCGTCGTCCAGCACGCGCAGGCGGCCGATGGTCACCTCCACCTTGTCGCGGTAGGTGCCGGAGCGGCCCTCCACGTCCACGATCTGCCCGGCGGCCAGATCGGGATGGGCCTGGCTCTGGGGGCTCCAGATCTTGGCCTCCATGCTGCCGGTGGCGTCGCGCAGTTCCAGCCGCCAGAAGGGGCCGTTGCGCGACTGTTGCAGGGTGGCCGAACCGAGCAGGAACAGCCCGCTCACCTCGTCGTTGGCGGCGATATCTCGTATGGTTTGTCTTTTTTCCATGTGCGTCGTAAGGAAGCGGCCATGCCCGTGACCCGGAGGAAACCACCGGACGCGGACGAGAAAGGCGCCCGCGCGGATGCGGCCAATTTGCCGCAAGGTGCCCGCTTTTCGGCCACATTGTCAATGCGCGGGGCAGCCGGATACATGGCGGGTGCGCGCCCGCACGCCGCCCGCATGGCCGCCACCGCACCGCCGTCTGGCCTCCATCTGCCTGTCACCGGGGCGTCGCCGTTTCCGGGGCAGCACGCCGCGAAACAACACCGTAAGCACCACGGGGCTGACGCCCACCGCGCCGCCCCACACGAAAAGGATACCCCATGATCATCGCCCTGACCAACGACGACGGCATCCAGGCCCCCGGCCTGCGCGCCATGTACAAGGCCCTGCTGGACGCCGGGCACGAGGTGCACGTGGTGGCCCCGGTCACCGAACAGTCCGCCGTGGGCCACGCCGTGACCATCAGCCTGCCCCTGCGGGTGAAGGAATTCCGCGAGAACGGCTTTCGCGGGCGCGGGGTGTACGGCACCCCCACCGACTGCGTGAAGCTGGGCCTGTCGTGCCTGCTGGACAAGAAGCCCGACATCGTGGTGTCGGGCATCAACGCCGGCGCCAACGTGGGTCCGGACATCCTGTACTCCGGCACGGTGTCCGCCGCCACCGAGGCGGCGCACATGGGCTTTCCCGCCCTGGCCGTGTCCTACGACTCGTTCCGGCCCGCCGACCTTTCCGGCCAGGCCGCCCACGCCGCCGGGCTGCTGGCCGCGCTGGACTGGAAGGCCCTGCCCGACCGCTGCGTGGTGAACCTGAACTACCCCGCCCTGTCCATGGATCAGGTCAAGGGCGTGCGCGCCTGCCCCCAGACCCGCGCGGTGTGGAAGGACTGGTACGACCACCGGGTGGACCCGCGCGGCGGCTCGTACTGGTGGCTGAACGGCACCATCCCGCCCGAGACCGTGGCCCCCGGCACCGACCGCGCCCTGCTGACCGAAGGCTGGGTCACCCTCACTCCGCTGCGCTTCGACTTCACCGACCACGCGGCCATGGACGTGCTGGCCAGGGTGCAGGGCAACGGGGCGAAGGAAGGTGCCTGACCACGACAAGAAAACAGAAATTGTTACCTTGTCCCTCTGAACATGGCCGAGAGCATCGAACGTGATCCGCAGTTGGAATCCCTACTCGAAAACCGCAAGCGAGCCCTCGACATTGATATGGAACTGGGGCAGCGTCGCCCCAGTCAAGCTCTTGCCTGTCGCATGGGATCGATCTTGGGAGAGGACTGGGCATAGAGGTGTGAGTACGAGAATAGACAGGGAGCGTAGATCGCAGTTAAGAGTTCACTCCACGGCTACCAATCACAACCGCATCTGCGATGCCGTAGTCAAGCTTACATCAGATATTCCGCGTGCCCTTGCAGCGTGGATATTGCGAACAACCCCAAAATTTCCCGTAACGCCCTGACCGCTGCCGCATCGAGGAACCACAAAGCGGGCAAGCGGGGGTGCTAGATGTAGCAATTGTTCGTAGTGGTGCAGGTGCTGTGGCGTGGGATATTTGGGAAGGTGGCGGCGTGAAACTGATCGGTGGTGTCATCATCAGCGAGACGGTTGATGTCGGAATCGATGCACCCAACTCGCGCAGGTCCTGTTCTGCCTGGGCGCGAGCAGCAAGCGTCTCGGTCAGCGCCCTGTCGCTTCTGGCCTTGGTGGGTAATGCGCCTAGCCGGGACTTGGCGTTTCTCAGGGCCCCCAGCCCGTTGCGGATCGTGGATTCCAGCTTCGCCTTTTCTGCCGCGAACCGTCCACGCAACGCCCTTTCGTCGGCAACGTCCTGAGCGTTCGGCGTGCGGTCATACTTAAATCGGGACTCATGTTCCCGCCGCCACGCCACCAGCTTGCCGGTCATCACGTCACCGAACCCCGGCACTCGCAGCACGGCGGAATGGTTCACATCGGCGGCAGTCTCGATTCCGAAGGATATCAGCGTTGCCGTTTTCGCCGGACCGATGCCGGAGATATTCGCGCGCCGGATGGAGAAACGGTCAAGATAGGCCTGTCGCTGGCGCGACTCCCGGTTGGACTTCATCACCATGAGTTCGCGGGCAAGCGCATCGTCATGGCCCTTGTAGGCACCGATTGCGGCGTCCAAATCGCCACGCACCTTCACAACCTCAGTCATCCCGTTACGTTTAACAAAGGCAATCAACTCGCGCTGCATCCTTTCATCGGCATTCTTGAAGGCCTGTTGAAACGGGCCGGGGTCAACTTCACGGTTGGAGAAGATGATCCACCCCCAGATTGCCAGCACGATCCATATAAACCACGCCGGGGCGACGTAGATGAAACCAGCAGCTGCGCCGCCCATCATCAACAAGCCCATGAAAGCACGACCGAGCTTTCCGTTCCTAGCTTCGCTCAGTGCATTGCTGGCACCGCGCGGCGTAGCCGCAGCGGGAAGCAAGTCCGCGACCGTTGGGAAGCGAAATGCCAGAATCTCGCTGATTGCCTGTTCTGTGCCTCGCGCATCGACCGGGATATTCGATTCCACGGCGGTCAGGTCCGGGAACATATCAAAGCCGTTGTTGGCGGTCAGCTTGCACCAGATACACCCACCGGCGGCGCTGGGGTAGTAATGTGTCTTTACCTTGCTACAGTGATTCAGTGAGCCTTTCAGAGCGTTGAGGGCGTGAATCCAGTCCAGCGCACCCGGACGCGCGCCCGGTGTCAGTCCGAATGCGTTCTCGAAAGCACGGGAGACAGCATCCGGGAATATGTCGAGTGTCAGCGCACCGGGTGGCGGTGTTGTCTGTGTTGCCGCTTGCCGGGTGAGCGAAAAGGCAAACCGGTTCTGGGCGATGGCTTCGCCCATGGAGATGTCCGGCCCCTTGTAGCACCCAGCATAGGGGTGCCGGCCCATGAAAAGAAGGTGGAAAATCGCAATCGCCAACCCGAAGTTGTCGTGCTCTATGGTGCGCTCTACGTTTTCGAAGCGAATTCCGTGCAGTTCTGGTGGAGTGAATTCAGGAACGCCAACAACACAGGGGTAGGTCTTGCCATTTCGCCGGAACTGAAAGCTGTCGGCATCAATGAGGGCAACTGTGGCGTCCTGCGCCACAAGCACACCGGAATGGTTCAGATCGCCGATGACACATCCCGCCTGGTGCACCACCCCAACGGCGCGCGCGACGTTCAATGCAGCGTGGACGAGAAACCGATAATCCGACTTCGGGAAATGATGCTGGCGGGATTTCGGGCTGTAGAGCTCATGTAGTTCACGGTGTGTTGACACCAGCCGCATAGCGAACCCAAGGAATTCCCCAGTCGCCGATGTTGCCACCTCCACAGGATACGTTACCAGTGTCGTCGCTTGACCAAGCCCCTCGGCGACCATGGCCCGTATTTTACCCTCGCGGCTGCCTCGATTGTTCGGCTTGTAGAGCTTGACCGCCAGATCGGACTTCCCACTCAGGCGAAAAACATCACCTTCGTTTCCACCTCCCAGCCTCTCCCCAACGGTGAACCGTTCCTTTCCTATGACTACGCTCGGCACGATCAGCCCCCGGATATGAGGATGAGCGTTTTGTCATCATCGGTGCGTTCGCAGACCGATGAACCGGCGAGATATGTGGCGAGTTCCGCCGATAGTTCGACAAGGCGGCCCTCACCCGGTGCGGCATCCACCGGTCGAAACATGGGATCGAAGAACCGGGCGTGCGCGCTCTGTTTCAGATGCAACAACGCCAGATCGCCGACACCATCGGAGAACAGTGCGAATGCATCGTGTTTGCGTGGGTGACGAGTGATGTTCAGGCGCGGTTCGGGATCATCGGTCACAAAATAAGTGGTGGACGCATATTCGCCGTTCTCGGGCCAGCACAGCACCTCCCATTCGGTGTCTTTCCGGCCGACAACGGCGCTATCGCCGATGTGGAGCGTTACAGCCTCATTCGGCGTGACAACGATTGCCGCCAACGTCGCGGCGAATTGCCGGGATGTAGACTCTCGCCGGGTTGCTATTGCCGATATTCGGTCCCGCAGTTCATCAATCCAATCCGCCAATTCTTCATTCGACGGCATGTCTGGATTGACGCGAACCCATTCCCGAAATCGAACCGAAAGGAAGCGGCAAGTAAGCCATGCGCCGTACGCGCCAAATTTGGCGCTGCCTGCGCCATCCGAAACAACAGCGAAAATGCCACCGTTTTCGAATGCGGCAACAGCGTAGGCATCTTGCAGCCTGCCATCGTTCTGAATGTGCGACGTTCCGATTACGGACGCGGACGCCCACCGCCAGGCCACAATTTCACCCTGCAACAGCCCAGCCGTCCGGGGCGGCCGGGTTTTCGAGTGGGACGGCATCACCAGGGTTGGACTGAGAGACAGCGCTTAGGGAGTTGGACAGCCACTGGAATAGCTCCTTGAAGGCCAACCCTTTCAGCTTGAGCGGCTGACGCGTGGCGATCTGTCCAAGAACGTTCATATCCGCCTGTTCCACACCTACAGCATAGAACATGAATTCCTTGCTCTCTTCGCCTTGGTGTACCCGTCGCTTAGCCTCCTCCCAACTATCGGTCGGGGCGCCATCGGTAATAAGGAACACCCACGGGCGGTAATATTTAACACCATTCTCGCGGTAGCGCTTTTTACGCTGACGGAGCATGGTGAGCCCAGTCACAATCGCTTCGCCCATCGGCGTCGCATTGTCCGCCACCAGCGTTTCGGGATAGAAGTGATCCACTGTAGCGAAGTCGGATTTGACCTCGACTGGCCCAAAAGTGACCATAGCTAATTCCACACGCTTTGCGGCCACGGCGTCGTTCATGAGTTCTTGGCGCAAAGTAGCTAACCCTTCATTCAATTCCGAAATTGGCTTGCCGCTCATGGAATAAGATGTATCTAATAGGAGTATTACAGGACATCTCTGCTCTGGGTTTTCCGCGAATTCCACATCGCTGAATGGTTGTTGATCAAATTCACTCATGGGAATCACGCCCCCTTCACCCCGTTAATTTTAGTTTTGTGTTGCAGTGTCAATTTCGCAGTAGTTTTAGGCGTTCACTTCTAGCCTGCCATTTGTCACTATCATCGTCAATCGTAACCGCTCGTAACCGTCCGGAGAAGTGACCTTGCCTCACATTTTCTGTTTTCTCCTGTTTGCCAAACGCTTCATCAAAACGCTGACACCTTCCGGGTCGATATCTTCAGGTTCAAAGATTCTGCCATACCATTCGAGCACTTCTTCGTGTGCTTCGTGATCAGAATCTTCAGGGGGCGGTTACCCACCCCCCAAAAAAACATATCGACCACTCTGGAGTGACCGAAATCATTGCCGCACGCGACAGGTATGCACTTGCCGAGCCAGTGTGCCTCCTGCTTGTCACAAACAGCACGGGTCTTACGGCCAATGCCCAAGCGTTAGCCAAAACTTCCGGCGTCCATATTTTGTCTCGCCACGAGATGCCCGCGCTGGCACGCCATGAACGAACGATTCTCCGCCCTTTACCCCGGACGGCATGAGTTCTCCACCAACGCCCGTAGCGCAAAGACACCCCCCTGACTTCATCCGTCATAAACAGACACCCCACGCGGCCCGTCTTTATTTTTCCCACGGATTCAGATATCTTTCCCGCGCCTTCGTCGAGAGGCCATACCCGCGCCCTGCGCCATGGCATCATACGCGGTCCCTTCCTTGCGGGAGGGCTGCGGACGTGCCACGGGCGGGCCTTCCGAAGGCATGGCGCGGATCGCGCACACCCCCGCCCGGCCCCCTGGCGGAACGCGACCGACGAACTCATTTCCACCGCCGGACCAGCAGGCAGCACGCCCGTCCGGCGCAGCAGGAGGAACCCATGCCGCTGACCGGTCCCAAGCAGATGTTCGAGCGGGCCTACAAGGAAGGGTACGCCATCGGCGCCTTCAACGTGAACAACATGGAGATCATCCAGGGCATCATGCAGGCGGCCGGCGAAGAAAAGGCCCCGCTGATCCTTCAGGTTTCCGCCGGTGCCCGCAAGTACGCCGGGCAGAACTACATCGTGAAGCTCATCGAGGCGGCCCTGCTGGACACCGACCTGCCGGTGGTGCTGCACCTGGACCACGGGCAGGACTTCCAGATCTGCAAGGACTGCATCGACGGCGGGTTCACCTCGGTCATGTACGACGGCTCGCACCTGCCGTATGAAGAGAACATCGCCGTCACGAAGCAGGTCGTCGAATACGCCCACGCGCGCGGCGTGTGGGTGGAGGCGGAACTGGGCCAGCTGGCGGGCGTGGAGGACGACGTGTCGGCCGAGCATTCGGTCTACACCGACCCCGACCAGGCCGTGGACTTCGTGCAGCGCACCGGCTGCGATTCGCTGGCCATCGCCATCGGCACCAGCCACGGCGCCTACAAGTTCGCGGGCGAGGCCAAGCTGGACTTCGAGCGGCTGGAAAAGATCACCGCCATGCTGCCCGGCTACCCGCTGGTGCTGCATGGCGCCTCCAGCGTGCCGCAGGAATTCGTGGACATGGCCAACGCCTACGGCGGCAAGGTGGGCGGCGCCAAGGGCGTGCCCGAAGACCTGCTGCGCAAGGCGGCCACCTTCGGCGTGTGCAAGATCAACATCGACACCGACATCCGCCTGGCCATGACCGCCACCATCCGCAAGCATTTCATGGAAAAGCCGGCCGACTTCGACCCGCGCTCGTACCTCAAGCCCGCGCGCGACGCCGTGAAGAACATGGTGCAGCACAAGATCCGCAACGTGCTGGGCTGCTCGAACAAGATCTAACCGTCTCAGGGGAACGGACTCATGATCAAGCTTGGGATGAACGGTTTCGGCCGCATCGGCCGCTACCTCGTCAGACTGCTGGCCGACACCGACGACCTTGGCGTGGCGGCCATCAACGCCCGCGCCGACAACGCCTCGCTGGCCCGCCTGTTCAAGTACGATTCGTGCCACGGCACCTTCCGGGGCGAAGTGGGCCACGACGACGCCGGGCTCATCGTCAACGGGCGCCACATCGCCGTCACCCGCGAGCGCGCGGGCGAATGGAAGTGGAAGGACCTCGGCATCGACATCTCGGTGGAAACCACCGGCACCATCAAGGACCGCGCCGGTCTTGCCCAGCACCTGGCCTGCGGCGCGAAGAAGTCGGTCATCAGCGCACCGGCCAAGGACGCCGACGTCACCGTGGTCATGGGCGTGAACCATGGAGACTACGATCCGGCCAGGCACGACGTGATCTCCGCCGCCTCGTGCACCACCAACTGTCTGGCCCCCGCCACCAAGACCATCCACGAGGCGTTCGGCATCAAGCACGGCCTGATGACCACGGTGCACTCGTATACCATGAGCCAGCGCATCCTGGACGGTTCGCACAAGGACCCGCGCCGCGCCCGCGCCGCCGCGCTGTCCATGATTCCCACCACCACCGGGGCGGCCAAGGCCACCACGCTGGTCATCCCCGCGCTGGCGGGCAAGCTGGACGGCATGGCCGTGCGCGTGCCCACCCCCAACGTGTCTCTGGTGGACCTGACCTGCGAACTGGAACGCCCCACCAGCGTGGAAGAGGTGAACGCCCTGCTGAAGGCCGCGGCCGAGGGACCGCTGCTGGGCAACATGGGCTACACCGAAGAACCGCTGGTGTCCGTGGACTACATGGGCTCCACCTACGGCGGCGTGGTGGATGCGCCGTGCACCAGCGTCATCGGCGGCACCATGCTGAAGCTGATCATCTGGTACGACAACGAAGCGGGCTTCACCAACCAGTTGGTGCGGCTGCTGCGCATGGTCGGCAAGGACCTGTAGGGGCTGTCGCCGATCGATTGAAGCAATGACGGCGTCCATCCCGCAGGGGGTGGACGCCGCTCTCTTTCGGATATCGGACGAAAAGGGCCGGTCAGCACTCCACCACGCTGACCGCGAGCCCGCCGGAAGAGGTTTCCTTGAACTTGGCGTTCATGTCGCGCCCTATCTCGGCCATGGCCGCGATGACGCTGTCCAGGGTCACCCGGTGGTGGCGCGGGTCTTCGCAGGTGGCCAGCAGGCAGGCATTGTAGGCCTTCACCGCGCCCACGGCGTTGCGTTCGATGCACGGAATCTGCACGAAGCCGCCCACCGGGTCGCAGGTCAGGCCCAGGTGATGTTCCAGCGCGATTTCCGCCGCGTTCTCCACCACGTGCACCGGGTTGCCGCGCGCATGGGCCAGCATGGCGGCCGCCATGGCCGAGGCCACGCCCACCTCGCCCTGGCAGCCCATCTCGGCCCCGGCGATGCCCGCGTTGTGCTTGGCCAGAAACCCCACGGCGGCCGACGCCAGCACGCCTTCGCGCACGGCCCGGTCACCGATGGCGAGGTCGTGGCGCATGGCGTAGAGCAGCGCGGGCATCACCCCCGCCGCGCCGCAGGTGGGCGCGGTGACGATGACCCCGCCCGCCGCGTTTTCCTCGGCGGCGGCAAAGGCATAGGCGTTCAGCCGCCCCAGGAAGGCATCCACCTCGTTGGGCAGCCGCTGGGCGCGCATCAGCAGCACGCGGGCCTTGCGGTGCACACCCAGGGTGCCGGGCAGCGGGCCGCCGTCCTCGATGCCGCGCCGCACGCTGGCCTCCATCAGTTCGATGATGGCGGCCAGCCGGTCCAGGATGGCGGCGCGGCCCATGCCGGTGACCGCCATCTCGTTCTCCAGGATCAGTTCGTGGATGGTCAGCCCGGTCTCCTCCAGCCGCGCGCGCAGTTGCGCCATGCTGCGGTAGGGATGCACGGGCCTGCCGCGCTCCTCGGGCCGCCAGCCCTTCCACTGGATGAACCCGCCGCCCACGGAATAGTACTCACGACTACACAGCACCGCGCCGTGCGCGTCCAGCAGTTCCATGACCAGGGTGTTGCTGAAGGGGTAGCCGTGCTGCACCGCGTCGCGCAGCACGGCGCCTTCGGAAAGCACCATGGCGGCGGGGCCCAGGCGCAGGGTGCGTTCCGCCTCCGGCAGCGCGGGCAGCGATTCCAGCAGCCCCGGCGGGCAGGTGGCAGGCCGGTGTCCCAGCAGCCCGGCCAGCACCGCGCCGGTGGTGCCGTGGCCCACGCCCGTGGCGCTCAGCGAACCGTACAGCCGCACCCGGATGTCCGCCGCGCGGGCCAGCACGTCGGACGGCAGGGCGGCGCACAGGGAACGGAAGTCGTGTCCCGCCTTCATGGGGCCGATGGTATGGGAGCTGGACGGGCCGGGACCCGCCTCGAACATGTCGAACAGCGACGTCTCTATGGTGGCGACCAGGGGCTGCATTCCTACTCCCGGTTGTCGTGAAAGAAGGCGGTCCATTCCAGCGCGCCCGCGTAGGCCATGGCCAGGTCGGCCTGGGTCAGGCCCATGGCCGCCCCGCTGGCCAGCACCTCGTCCCAGCGGCCCCGCTCGTAGTGTTCCATCAGGACCAGCCACGGCGCGTAGGGGCCGGTGTGCGCGGAAAGGGCCTCGGTCAGGTCGTCCACCAGCGGCAGCGCGCGCAGCAGTTCCGCCAGCGGCAGGCACAGCAAGGGTTCCAGCAGCGAGAACAGCCCGAGCATGAACAGCGTCCCCGATTGCGGCATGGGCCGGGGCACGGCGGGCGGCGGCTCCTGACCGGCGCGCACGGCGGCGCGGGATGCGCACAGTTCCAGGAACTTGGCGCGCAGGGCCGAAACCGCGATGAGTTCGCGCGCCATGGGGCCGGTGTCGAATTCGGAAAGCACGGTGACGCACAGCCACTGCACCAGGTTGCGCGTGCCCAGCAGCGAGATGCCGTGCTGGATGGACGTGACCTTCACCGGCAGCCCGAAGTGCACGGAATTGATGTAGCGCAGCAGCTTGTACGAAAGGGCCGCGTCGGAGCGCACCACCTCGGTGGCGGCCTTGATGTTCACGTCCTCGCGGGCCAGGGTGGCCAGCAGGCGCATCTTGGCCGCCTGCGAACTGTCCAGCCGCCTGCCGTGCACCAGTTCCGGCCGGCTGAAGAAGAACCCCTGGAACAACGAGAATCCCAAGGCCTCGCACTGGCGGTGGGTGGCCAGGTCCTCCACCTTTTCCGCCAGCAGCAGACACTGGCGGGCGCGCAGCCCGGCCACGTCGCGGGCAAGGTCCGTCAGCGGGCGGCCCAGCACGTCGATCTTGACGATGTCCGCCATGTCCAGCAGCGCGTCCATGCCGGGCTGCCCCGCGTAGTCGTCCACCACGATCAGGTAGCCCTCGGACTTGAGGTCGGCAAGAACCCCCAGCAGGGCCTCGGTGGCGGGCACCGTCTCCAGCACTTCCACCCCGCATACGTCGGCGGGCAGGATGCGCGGCGCACCGGCCAGCAGCATGTCCTCGCCGAAGTTCACCAGCAGGCGCTGGCCCGGCCCCAAGGCCGGGCGGGACATGGCGAAACCGTCGGCCATGACCGAGGCGGTGGCCACGCTGGCGTCCACGCCATCTCCGTAGCACTCGGGGCAGTCGGGCTGGCGGAACAGCAGTTCGTAGCCCCACACCTCTCCCGAGGCATCGAACACCGGTTGCCGGGCCACCAGCATCGCCGGGCCGCAGGCCGCGTCCGCCAGGCAGGTTGCCGGGGCGGCCTCGGCGGCCGACCGGGACGACGCCGTGCCATCGGCCGCCCGCGCCGCCGCTCGTGACGGGGCAAGGGAAGACGGTTCGTCGGCATCCGCAAGGCCGAGCAACGATCGCATGCGCCTGAGCATGAGCGAAATCCCTTCCCCCCGATGTTCCCCCATCCCTGCGCCAGGGGCGCGCTAGGGGCTGTTTCCAAATTAGGATCTTCGTTCGTTGGTAAGAAAAACGAGCCTGCCATGAGGGAGTGCGGCAGCCGTTAGGTGTAGAGTGTCAACAGGTTGTTCCCCGTTGCGCTAGTCGTTCTGCCGGAGTTCTGCCCCCAAGGGCAGAATGGGGGCGGAGATTGTTGTAACGGTGGAGCCATCGGAAAAGAGCCTTTGTTCGTATG
>NZ_JBAIYT010000022.1:0-70123 GCF_036763125.1 Nitratidesulfovibrio sp. 1201_IL3209 | reverse complement strand
GCCAAGGCCCAACGTCAGTAAATCGTTAGCTTCCACGGCTCCTTCCCTCCTGGGCAAAGGGAAAGGCTACGATGCGTCAGGAAGGAGAGTCAAGAAAGCTGATTTCCACGTCTCGCGTCGAGGAACCTTCTTTTTTTGGGGAAATCCGGCTAGAAACGCGCATGCACCCCCGCAACGCAACCACCGGACGCCCCGCCGAGCGGGCCACGGAGCGCTCAATGGTCACCCGCACCCGCAACGGCCAGGCCCTCGACCTTCCCATCGGCACGCGCATGCTGCTGAACATGGCGGGCACCAAGGAAAACCTGTCCAGCGAACTGGTGGGGTTGCAGCACTTCGAATACCTGATCCTGAAAATGCCGCTGGTGCCCGGCATCCGCGCGCGGCTGCTGAACGGAGAGATGGTGACCCTGCGCTACATCGCCGGGGGCACCATCTTCGGTTTCAAGAGCCAGGTGCTGAACCACATCGTCAAGCCGGGCTTCCTGCTGTTCGTGGACTACCCCGACTCCATGGAGCAGGTGGACCTGCGCCAGCACCGCCGGGTGAACTGCCTGCTGCCCGCCGCCGTGCACGGCCGCCATGGCGTGCACAAGTGCATCCTGCTGGACCTCAGCGAGGGCGGCTGCAAGGTCTCGCTGGAACTGCAACGCGAGGACCCCTTCCGCGAAACCGCCGTGGACGACATGCTGGTGTTGCAGTGCGGGTTCTTCGGCAGCGAGGGCTCGGCCCAGACCTCCCTTTCCTGCCTGGTGAAAAGCATCTCCATGGACGGCAGCCGGGTGCAGCTGGGCCTGAAGTTCGCCGACCTCGGCGCCGATACGCAACTGGAGCTGTCCACCTACCTCGACAGCGTGTCCTGCCTGGTGTGACCGCCGGACTGCCAATGGCGGACTGCCCGCGCCTGCCCGGCCGCCCGCCACGGCCCTGTGCGTTCCATGGTCGCCGCTCCCCCTTTCCGGGACGCTTGACGCCCCCCTGCCCCGCCACTACCTGATGCCTCGGGCCATGCGCCGCCACGGTGTTGCGCGGCGCGCCCCAGCCGCACCCCAGCCGTGCGCCTGACGTGCGCATGGCGTGCCCCCGGCCCACGCGCCACGCGCATCCCCATTCCCCCGCACGGAGCCCCGCATGACCGACGCGCAGACCATGGGACACCTCTGGGACGGTCTTGGCCGCCCCCTGCTGCGCCTGGTGCTGTCCATGTCCGCCGGGCTGTTCGTGGCCAACTGCATAGAGGCGTTGCACTGGACGCGCGGGGTGGCCCGGCTGGCCGCGCCGCTGGTGCGCCTGGGGCACCTGCGCGACGTGGCCGGGGCGTCGTTCTCGCTGGCGTTCTTCTCGTCCGTGGCGTCCAACTCGCTGCTGGCCGAAAGCTACGAAAAGGGCGAGCTGTCCAGGCGCGAACTGCGCTTCGCCAACCTGTTCAACAGCCTGCCCAGCTACTTCGTGCACCTGCCCACGCTGTTCTTCATCACCTGGCCGGTGCTGGGCTTTCCCGCCGTGGTCTACGTGGGGCTGACCCTGCTGGCCGCCTTCCTGCGCACCGCGCTCACGGTCGCCTGCGGGCGGGTGCTGCTGCCTCCGCTGCCCGAAGGCTGCGTGGCCTGCCGTCTGGACGGGCATGAATCCGGAGGCTGGCGGGCCGGTCTGCACACGGCGTGGCTGCGCTTTCGCCGACGCATGCCACGGGTGGTCTTCTTCACCGTGCCCACGTACGCGGCCGTGTACTTCATGCAGCAGGCGGGCTGGTTCCACCTGGCCGAAGCCTGGATGGCCCGGCACATGGACGCCCTGTCCTTCCTGCGGCCGGAAGCGCTGGGCATCGTGCTGCTGCACCTGGCAGCGGAATTCGGCGCGGCGGTGTCCGCCGCCGGGGCGGTGCTGGGCGGCGGAGCGTTGACCGAGCGCGAGATCGTGCTGGCCCTGCTGGCGGGCAACGTGCTGTCCACGCCCATGCGCGCCTTCCGCCACCAGTTCCCGTCCTATGCCGGGTACTTCAAGCCCGCGCTGGCGGCGGAACTCATCGTGGTCAACCAGGCCCTGCGCGCCGCGTCCATCGCGCTGGTGGGGCTTGGCTACTACTGGGCCACCCTGCCCTGACGCCGCCCGCCGGGGTCATTCCCCGATGATCTTCACCAGCACCCGCTTGCGGCGACCGCCGTCGAACTCTCCGTAGAACACCTGCTCCCACGGGCCGAGGTCCAGCCTTCCCTCGGTCACGGCCACCACCACCTCGCGGCCCATGATCTGGCGCTTCATGTGCGCGTCGGCGTTGTCCTCGCCCACGTTGTGGCGATACTGGCGCACCGGCTCGTGCGGGGCCAGCCGTTCCAGCCACTGCTCGTAGTCGTGGTGCAGGCCGCTTTCGTCGTCGTTGATGAACACGCTGGCCGTGATGTGCATGGCGTTGACCAGGCACAACCCCTCGCGGACGCCGCTTTCCGCCAGTTCCGCGTCCACCTGCGGGGTGATGTTGATGAACGCCCGCCGCGTGGGCACGTTGAACCACAATTCCTTGCGCCACGATTTCATGGATCCTCCCGTAAGTTTCGCCAACCATGCCAGCCACGCCAACCATGATGGTCATGACGGCCCGCGTTTCGTTTTTTCCATTTTCTACATTTTCGACATATTCCGATTACAAGGTCACGTCGCCTGCTTCCCCAAACAGGGTGGCTCGAAAGCGAATATTTTCAAGAATGGCTGTGCGGCGTATCAATTTTTAGCGACAAAAATGCTAAAACATGACATTTTTTACGACAAAAATGTAGCAAGCCGAAATTGTAAAAATCATGTATTCCCGTGCTTGCGCTCAGCCATACGCGCGGGCACGCCACTGCGACATGGCTGCACCGCCACTGCCGCTTCAATGGTGGACAGGTGACGGCGGCCAACACTCCACACCGAACCATGCCCGTGCACGCGGGGGACGTCCCTTCCCGGCGCATCCGCCATGCCGGACGGCAGCCGTTGCATGGCGTCGGGCGCGGCTTACCCCACCCAATCCATGCATCGTCCGGAAGCACCCTCGCAACTGCATGTCATCCGTCATGCACGCCCGCGTTGCCTTGCCCGGTTCCTGGCGGTATGCCCGCTTTCCATCACCTGGCATATCATGGACCACCCCGGAGGAAGGAAGCATGTCCCAGTGGCTCAAGAGCAATGACGTCCTCGGCACCACCAACCGCGGCAACACGGCCGAATCCGGCCTGTGCACCCTGTGCCGCGCCGACTGCATGGGCAAGTGCGAAACCTGGCTGTCGTGCATGAAGGGACGGGAAACCCTGTACCCGCGCGACTTCGGCATCGTCACCGCCGGCAGCGGCAACACCACCCACGTGGGGGTATCGTACAATTCGCTGCGCATCCAGGGCTACAACTACGGGGCCTGCGGCGCGGGCGAAAAGGCCGCCAGCGGCGACGCCCTGTTCACCGACGTTTCCCTTGCCGCCTCCTTCGGCGCGCACAGCAAGACCGCCTGCCGCTACCCGCTGATGACCGGCGCCCTCGGCTCCACCTTCGTGGCCGCCAAATACTGGGACGCCTTCGCCACCGGCTGCGCCATCTGTGGCGTGCCCATCGTGGTGGGCGAAAATGTGGTGGGCATCGACCGCGAGGCCGTGCTGGAGAGCGGGCGCATCACCAGGGCCCCCGAACTGGAACGCCGCATCGACAACTACCTGCGCTACTACGACGGGCACGGCGCCATCATCGTGCAGCTGAACGTGGAGGACACCCGCAACGGCGTGGCCGAATACGTGGCGGGCAAGTACGGCGACAAGGTGATCATCGAGCTGAAGTGGGGCCAGGGCGCCAAGGACATCGGCGGCGAGATCGAGGTGAAGAGCCTGGACTACGCCCAGTTCCTGAAGCAGCGCGGCTACCTGGTGGACCCCGACCCCACCCGGCCCGAGGTGCAGGAAGGCTACCGCACCGGCGCGGTGAAGGGCTTCGCCCGGCACAGCCGCCTGGGCTACACCGACCTTTCCGGCTACGAGCAGGTGCGCGAGAACTTCATGACCCAGGTGGCCTACCTGCGCTCGCTGGGCTTCGGCCGCATCTCGCTGAAGACCGGCGCCTACGGCATGGAGGCGCTGGCCATGTCCATCCGCCTGGCCTCCGAGTGCGAACTGGACCTGCTGACCATCGACGGCGCGGGCGGCGGCACCGGCATGAGCCCGTGGGACATGATGGAAACCTGGGGCGTGCCGTCCATCCTGCTGCACGCCAAGGCCGCCGAGTACGCGGCCCTGCTGGCCGCCAGCGGCCGCCGGGTGGTGGACATGTCCTTCGCGGGCGGCTTCGCCAGGCCCAGCCAGATATTCAAGGGGCTGGCCCTTGGCGCGCCCTACGTGAAGATGATCTGCATGGGCCGGGCCATGATGATTCCCGGCTTCCTCGGGTCCAACATCGAGGGCGTGCTGAAGCCCGAAAACCGCGCCCGCGTCAGCGGCAACTGGGACGCGCTGCCCAAGACCGTGTCCGAGCACGGCGCCACGGCGGAGGAAATCTTCGCCGGGTACCATGACATGCAGGCCAAGATCGGGCGCGAGGCCATGAAGGACCTGCCGTACGGGGCCATCGCCATGTGGACCCTGCTGGACAAGCTGGGCGCGGGCGTGCAGCAGTTGATGGCGGGCGCCCGCCGCTTCTCGCTGGACCAGATCCGCCGCGAGGACATCGCCTCGGGCAACCGCGAGACCGAGCGCGAAACCGGCATCCCGTTCATCACCGACGTGCAGGATGAGTTCGCCAGGGCCATCCTGAAAGCGTAGGGGCTGTTTCTAAATTGCCCTTTCGCCCGTTGGCTGTGTCAAACTTCGCCTGCCATGTCGGTCGAATACGATAAGAGTATACTCCCTCATGGCAGGCTCGTTTTCCTTGCCAACGAACGAAAATCCTCATTTAGAAACAACCCCTAGCGCGCCGCCGGGGCAGCCCTAAACGCACCAGATGAAAACGGGGCGGAAACCTGCATGGTTTCCGCCCCGTTCCTGTTTTCTCGTGTTCTTCAAACTGTTCTTGTTGAAAATGGGGTTCCAAGGGGCGCCAGCCCCTTGGCCGCCGGAGGCGTCCAAAAAACCGGATTTTACCCGCGGCCTGATCTCACAGCAGTTCAGGGGGTAAGTGGCTGCCCCGCCGCCAGCCTGCCGTCGATCTCGGCCACGGCCAGGGCCAGCCGGGCGGAGCGCGCCCGGGCATCGACACCGGCCGGAACAATTTCGCCGTGCAGCACCGAGCGGCGCGAGAGCGGCAGTTCCGCCATCGCCTCGAACATGGGTCCGGCCCGGCGGTGGTCGTACCCCGCGCGGGCCATGCAGAACAGGGCCAGACGGTCGATGTCGTGGCCGCCGGTCTGGCGGTCCGCCTCTGCGGCTTCGGGCTTCACCAGCCCGCCCGCCGGGGGCATGCCGTAGTACCCGCGCACGCCGGGCTTGCCGGTTCCGGACGACGCCGCGCCGCCCCCCGTCTGGCCGATCGGACCTGTCTGCCCCGTCTGGCGGATATGCCTGGCCATTTCGCGGCCCAGCACGGCGGCCAGGTCCGCATCGTCGGAAAAGCGCTCCAGAAGGCCGATGGTCACGTGGATGGACTGGCCCGTGGAAGAGGCGTCCACGGTGTCGCGCACCTCCACGTCCATGATGGTGTCGCACACCCGGTGGAAGCGCACCGGCACGTCCATGCGCAGGCCGTTCCGGTCCACGGTGTAGGTCACGGTGTCGCCCGCGCCCAGGGCCTTGGTCACCTGCCAGCGCAGGGTGCGCGCGGCCAGCTTGCCGGAGGGCATGGGCTGGCCGTTCACCGCCACCAGCACGTCGCCGGGACGGATGCCCGCCTCTTCGCCGCCGCTGCCGCGCAGCACGCTGATGACCCGGTGGCGCGCATCCAGCCCGTACTCGCGCGCGTAGGCGTCGCGCCAGCGGCGCATTTCCACGAAGGCCCCAAGGTCGCCCCAGCGCACCGGCGAAAGCATGTCGTCCAGCGTGTCGGTGCTGACCACCACCACGCCGTCGTCCAGCACGGTGCGCCCGCCGCACAGCGGGGCGTTGGATTCGCGCAGGGCGTAGCCCACGTTCCACAGCCGTTCGCGCTGGCACATCCGCCGCTCCACCGAGGCGGGCGGCTGGGGGCAGTGTTCCTTTCTTGCCTCGACAACGGGGGCCGGAGACACGGCCTTGCGGCCGCACCCCGACAGCGCCGGAACCAGCAGCAAGGATGCCAGGGCGACCGCAAGCAGCGGCGCGACGCCCGGACCCCACTGCATCCTTCCCCGAAATACCGTCATGCCACCTCCATTCCGGTGCATCGTCCCGCGCGGATGCCTCTTTCCCCTCGCCCGGCGCGCGCGTTCATCTTGTGCGGAACCCTCATCCCTCTGCCGCCGCATACCGTGCCGCGACAGTTCATGCAAGTCCTCCGCGAAACATCGGCCCGCATGGCATCTCCGTGCCGCGACATCACATCGTAATACGGCAGAACATGCCGCTTTGGCGCATCTTCTGATGCGAAGCAAACCCCGTGCCTTGAAAGCCGGCACTGCAACATGTGCACGTGCCTGCCCCTGCGTGCCGCCGCATGGCGTTCCCGCATTCCATCATGCGCACCGCATGTTCCCGCAACGTGGGTGGCATGGTATGCTGGCGGCAGGCCGCGCCGTACCGGAGGCAACCCCCCGGAACGGTTCGCGCGGGCACGGCGGCGGCGCGCGAACGCCCCGTCATGCAAACGTAACGTCCGGAATATCATTGTAACGATACCGCCATCGTCCAGCCATCAAGGTCGGCCTTTCCCGCGTGTACATGACCGGAAGACGACGTTCCGGAACCGTCACACGGCGCGGAAAGGTGACATTCCGCCCGCGCCGCCATGCCGCGGAAGCGGCGGCGCCAGTCCCGACAGTCACGACAGTCACGACAGTCTCAATCGGGCGGCACGCCGGGCACGTTCCGCGCAGGAACGGGGCACCGTGCCCGCCATCGGGGTACCTGACCATGGGCAGCAGAAAGACCTCCTTTTCCATCACCCGGCAGGAACTGCCCGCCGTGCTGCGGCGCATTGCCGACGCCCTGGAGCAGGCTGGCGCGGGCGAGACTCCGGCCGATGCGGCGACCGGAGGCGAAACGGACCCGCTGCTGGCCGCCGGGCTGGGCGATTTCCGCAAGTTCAAGCTCAACGCCAGGCACGCCTTCGGCCAGATGGAGGTGGTGCTCAAGGTCAAGACCCCCGACGCGGCCACCATCCCGCCCCATGCCACCGGAACGGCGGCTGCCGGCGACGCGGCCGCCCGCCCGGCCCGGTCTCCGGGACGCCCCTCGTACAAGTCGCTGAAGAAGCGGATGCGCTCGTCGTTCAAGGCGCTGCGCCGGGCCGTGCAGGCCGGGGTGATGCCCCCGCCCGAGGCCGCCGCGTCCTTCCTGTCCGATTCACTGCTTATGGTGGAATATCCGGGCTACGGCGACGAACACTACGAGGCGTACCGCCAGGCCACCGAAGCCCTGCGCGCGGCGCTGGAGGCCGCGTCCGCCGCCGTTTCCCCGGACGCGGCATCCGACGCCCCGCACGCCCCTTCCGCCCCCGGCGTCCCCGTCACGCCGCCCGTCACGCTGGAACTCCGCCACGCCGTGGAAGAACTCTACCGGCTCATGGTGCTGTGCCATGACCGCTACAAATAGGCCGTCCGCCATGAAGATCGTCAAACCCGTGGCGCGCCGGTGCGCAGACCTTGAAGCCCGGTTGCAGGCACTTTCCGATGACGTCACCGAGCAGGAGGAGGCCCTGTTCCGCTCGCTGGTCGTCACCGAACTGGCCCCCTGGCAGGCGGAACAGGTGACCACGCCCCCGGCCGTGCACGAGGCCCAGCGCGAGGTGCTGGCCACCCACTGGCACCCGGAATTCGTGCCCATGGGGCTCATCCGCCAGCGCATCGAGACCATGTTCCCCGGCCGCGAGGAAGAGTTGATCATCCCCACCCAGCACAACGAATTGACAAGCTGGGACGGCTACACCGGCGTGGAGGTGGACTGCTATTCCAGCGGCTTCAACCAGAAGGTGCAATTGCTGCTGCACTTCGAAAGCCGCCGCGTGGCCCCCGCCCCCCCATCCGGCCCTGCCACCGGAGCCCCGGCCGCAGTACCGACCGGAGTGTCGGCCGACCACACGCCCGGCGACGCCCCGACCGGCGGCTGCGCGGACGCGCCCCCCGACCCCCTTCCGGGCGACAGGGCGCACACCCTGCGCTCCATGCTGGCCCACACCCGCAAGTACCGCGCCTCGCAACTGTACGACTACGTGCGCGCGGTGGTGCGGCCCGACGACAACGTGGCCGGGCACGCCGTGCGCGAGACCGGCGCCGACGACGACGTGCTGGCCTTCGCCCGAGTCATGACCGGCAAGTTCTCGCGCCTGCTGGAAACCCACGGCGCGGGCCTGCCCGAGGACATGATCAAGAACAAGCTGCTGCGCAACTTCATCGACGGGCTGCGCGGCGACTGGGAAGACACCTTCATCGATCGGGTGCAGGCCTACCTGAAGGCGGTGAAGGAACAGGTAAAGCGGCGCTTTCCGCTCGACTACTTCTACCGGGCCACGGAATTCATCGAAGAAGCGCACAGCCTTGGCGGGTGCGTGGTCATTCCGCACCCGGAACAGTTCTGGCCCATCCTGCTCGCCGAATACGACGTGGACGGCTACGAGGTGTGGAACCCCCAGTCCAGCCGGTACACCGAATTCCTCATTTCCGTGGCCAACCGCAAGAACCGGGGGCCGGGCCTTTCGCGCCGCGAAATCCTGGTGTTCATGGGCGACGACTGCCACCTGGGCGAAAAGACCCGCCCGCGCGACCGGCAGGATACGGAAAAGGCGGCGCGCGAGGTGGGCCTGCAACCGGCCTGGGACGACCCCGCCGTGCGCAAGCGCCTTTCGCTGACGGGGGTGAGCCGCGCCAGCGTCATCAGGGACTACCGGGCCAGGCTGGCTGGCTGACAACGGCCCGCAGGCGACGCGACGCACCCCGGCCCCCCCCACCCCCGCCCCGCCCCGGCCGTCACCCGACTTTCACCGGTATGGCACACCGCCGCCCCCCGCGCGGGGCATAACCAACCCGAGACAGGAGACAGCCATGAGTTCGGAAGAAAAGTTCGTCTTCGAATCGTTGCAGGACTGCGAATCCATCCGCGCCTTCCTTGAAGCGCTCACCGAGGGCGTGGGCAGCAAGCACCTGGTGCTGTCCTCCGGCGGCGAGCGCATCGAGCTGTTCCCGCAGGGGCTGTTGCAGGTGGAAGTGAAGGCCCGGCGCAAGGGCGGGTCGAGCAAGGTCAGCCTGAAGCTGGAATGGAAGGACGCCCCCCGCGTGGAAACCACCGACAGGACGCTGTCCGTCAGCAGCAACTGACGCCCGGCCATGAGGACGGGGCCGGAGCGCCGCCCCCGCGTTCTTCAACGGACAGTCCCAAAGGCAAGATGTTCCGCACATGATCACCTTCGAAGGGCTGAGCGAAAACTTCAGGTTCCTGGTGCTCGAGGTTTCGGGCCAGCTGCGCGCCACGCACGAATTCATGCGTGCCCCCACGCGCGAGCTGTTCGACCGCATCACCGGGCGCGACGACTACATCGACAACCTGAAGACCATCATCGAGAACAAGTGTTTCTCGCGCATCCACACGGACAACTCGCTGGACCGGCGCGAGATACACCGCATCCGGGCCATCCACACCATTGCCGTGAACCTGGAGCGCATCGCCGACTTCTGCGTGAACATCCTGGGGCAGATGGCCCACCTTTCCGATCCCGGCCGCCTCCGGGCCGACGAGTACGACCCCATCTTCGCCGAGATAGAGGCCAGCCTGAACCGCATCATCCCCGCGCTGGAAAGGGAAGACCTGCCCGGCGCCCTGGCCATCTGCCGCAGCGAGTACGAGTTGGACCGGCTGTACGAGGCGGTGTTCCACCGCACCTTGGCCGAAATGTCCGACGGCCGCAGCGTGCACGACCGCATCACCACCATCTTCATCTTCCGGTATCTGGAACGCATCGGCGACAGCCTGCTGAACGTGGGCGAGGCGCTGATCTTCAGCGTGCTGGGCGAAAAGATAAAGATAAAGCAGTTCGAAGCGTTGCAGAAGACGCTGTCCACATCGGGCTTCGGCGATTCGCTGTCGGACATCGACTTCCGGTCCATCTGGGGCACCCGTTCCGGCTGTCGCATCGGCCGGGTGGAGCGGGTGCGCAACGCGCGCGGCTCCACCGGCGACGCGGAAGGCGGGGGCGGGCCGTCCTGTGGAAGCGGCGGAGAGGAGCAGGCGCGGGCCGACGGGCAGGCCGGGCCCGCTCCCGGCGGCCTCGGCTCCATCTACAAGCAGGGCAACAAGAAGAAGATCATCAGGGAGCGGGACAACATCGCCCGCTGGTCCACCCTGTTCCCCAACCTGGTGCCGGAAATCTTCGGCTACCACGAGGACGACGACTCCGCCGCTCTGCTGGTGGAATTCCTGCAAGGGTGCACGCTGGACGAAATCGTCCTGACCGGCGACGACGAAATCCTGCAGAACGCCATGTTCGTGCTGCTCCAGACCCTGCACGAGATATGGGAAAGGACGGCCGCGCCCGGCCCGGCGCCCACCGACTACATGCGCCAGATGCGTTCGCGCATGGAGTCCGTGTTGCAGGTGCACCCCGGCCTGCGGCGCGACGGCGTCAGCCTGTGCGGCGCGGGCGCCCTGTCCACCGGGCAGCTCGTCGACCGCTGCGAGGCCATCGAAAAGACCCTGCCCGCGCCGTCCACCGTGTTCATCCACGGCGACTTCAACGTGAACAACCTGGTCTACGACCACACCCGGCAGGCGGTGCGGTTCATCGACCTGCACCGCTCGCGCGACTTCGACTGCGTGCAGGACATTTCGGTGTTCCTGGTCTCCAACTACCGGCTGCCGGTGTTCGAGCCCGCCCTGCGCCAGCGCATCCGCTGGGTGATGCGCGAATTCCTGCTCTTCGCCCTCGGGGTGGCGGACGCGCGCGGCGACGCCACCTTCCAGGCGCGGCTGGCCCTGGCGCTGGCCCGCTCGCTGTACACATCCACCCGGTTCGAACTGAACCACCATTTCGCCAAGGACATGTACCTGCGCTCGCACTACCTGATGGAGCGCATCGTGGCCCATGGCGGCCCGTGGGAAGGCTTCCGCCTGCCGGTGGAGGTGCTGGACTGCGGCCGCAACGCCATCACCAGGGAGGAAGCGCCGTGCGCATTGGCGTCGTAGGAACCAGCGGCGGCTGGTCGTCGGAACTGCTGGCCGACACCGTGGGCAGGGCCACCGGGCACCGCCTGCTCATCGAAATGGACAAGGTGCGGCTGGACCTGCCGTCGGGCCGCTGCATATACGAAGACACCGACCTTTCCACGCTGGACGCGCTGATCATCAAGAAGATCGGGGCGTGGTACTCGCCGGACCTGCTGGACCGGCTGGAAATGCTGCGCCTGCTCAACGAACGGGGCCTGCCCGTGTTCTCGGCCCCGCTGCGGGTGCTGCGGGTGCTGGACCGGCTGAGCTGCACCATCACCCTCCAGTCGGGCTCCATTCCCATGCCGCCCACCACCATCACCGAGGACGTGGACCACGCGGTCGCGGCCGTGCGGGAATACGGCCGCGCGGTGTTCAAGCCGCTGTACTCCACCAAGGCGCGCGGCATGACCATCATGGAGGCGGGTCCCGACCCGCGCGACCTGCGCGACCTTCACGACAGGGTGGCGGCCTACAAGGCCGACCACTCCATCCTGTACATCCAGAAAACCATCGAGCTGGAAGGCGGGCAGGACCTTGGCGTGGTCTTCCTGGGCGGCAGGTACCTGACCACCTACGCCCGCTGCCGCACCAACGGCAGTTGGAACACCACCACGGCCGACGGCGGCAGATATGCCGCCTTCGAGCCCCCGGCCGAGGTCATCGCCATGGCCGAGCGGGCGCAGGCGCTGTTCGGCCTCGATTTCACCTGTGTGGACGTGGCCCTGACCGCGTCCGGCCCCTACGTCTTCGAGGTGTCGGCCTTCGGCGGATTCCGGGGCATCCTGGAGACCAGCGGGCTGGACGCCGCGCAACTCCTGCTGGAGCACGTGCGGAACTGCCTGTCAGGTGATACTCCCATGGAGCCCGCCGCATGAGCGCCACCGCCGCCCGCACCCTTTCCCCGCACCTGACGCGCGCAACCCTGGCCGCCGACGTGCGCGGCTGGTACCCCGCCACCCACGAACTGGCCCTGCGCATCAACGACGTGTACGTGCGCGTGGCCACCAACGCGCCGGAACTGCATCACAAACTGTCCCGCTACTTCGGCGAATTCCTGACGCCGGAGGTGCAGGAATACGGCGTGCCCGCCGGGGCCGAGGTCATCCGGGTCACCGCGCACGAGGCCCCGCGCCGCGACTGGGGGCTGCCCTTCACCGTGAAGCGGCCCGACGCGGGCAAGCGCACGGTCAAGGAAGAATACCTGGACCTGCAGGACGGGCGCATGGTGCACAAGCGGCTGACGGGCATGCTCTTCGCCTTCGGCGGGGGGGACAACGTGGCCGTGGGGCCGTGCATCGCCAACGACAACCAGGTGGTCAACTTCATCAACAACCGCTACCTGGAACTGATGCTGAACCGGGGCTGCCTGCTGGGCCACGCCGCCGCCGTGTCCCACGCCGGGCGCGGCCTTGCCGTGGCGGGATTTTCGGGCATGGGCAAGTCCACCCTGTCGTTGCGGCTGATGAGCCGGGGGACCACCTTCGTCAGCAACGACCGGGTGCTGGTGGAACGGGGAAGCGGCGTCGCCGCCCCGCGCTGCCTGGGCATTCCCAAGCAGCCGCGCATCAACCCCGGCACCATCCTGGCCAACCCCGACCTTGCCCCGGTGCTGACCGAAGAGGAACGCATCATCCTGTCCGCGCTGCCCCCCGACGACCTGTGGCACCTGGAGCGCAAGTACGACGCCATCATCTCCGATTGCTTCGGACCGGGGCGCTTCGTACCGCAGGCCCCGCTGGACGCGCTGGTGATCCTGAACTGGCGGCGCAACGGCGAACCGCTGCGGGTGCGCATGGACAGCGCGGACCACCGGCCCGACCTGCTGCCCGCGTTCATGAAGTCCACCGGAGTCTTCTACCTGCCCGGCCCCGGCGGCTGGAAAAACGACCCCGGCCTTGCGGAGTACGCGCGCGCCCTTGCCGGGGTACCGATCATCGAAATGTCCGGCGGGGTGGACTTCGACGGCGCGGCGGACGCATGCATGCGCTTCCTGTCCACGGGCGGGCTGTAGGGCCGGGCGCGGAATGGCCCGGCTGCTGCTGACCCGGCAGGTCACCCTGCCCGACCCGGTGAAGGTGGAACGCTTCGCCCGCGCGCCGGACCTGGGGCCGCGCATCCTGTTCTTCAGCGGGGGCACGGCGCTGCGCGACGCCGCCACCGACCTTGCGCGCTACACCCACAACTCGGTGCACCTGATCACCCCGTTCGATTCCGGCGGCAGTTCCGCCCGGCTGCGCCAGGCCTTCGCCATGCCCGCCGTGGGGGACCTGCGCAACCGGCTGATGGCCCTGGCCGACCGCAGCCTGCACGGCAACCCCGCCGTGTTCCGGCTGTTCGCCTTCCGCCTGCCCGCCGAGGGCGACCGGGCGGGACGGGCAGAGCTGGCCGACACCCTCTCCGCGCTGGCCCAAGGCAGGCATCCTCTTGTCCGGGCGATACCCGACCCGCTGCGCAAGATCGTGCGCTCGCACATCGGGGCGTTCATCGAGCATGCCGGGCTGCAAAAGGAAGGCGGCTTCGACCCGCGCGGGGCCAGCCTCGGCAACATCGTGCTGGCGTCCGGCTACCTGCAGAACCGCCGCCACCTGGACCCGGTGATCTTCATCTTTTCCAAGCTGGTGCAGGTGCGCGGGGTGGTGCGGCCCATCGCCAACGCCGACCTGCACCTGGCCGTGAAGCTGGCCGACGGCCGGGTCATCGGCGGGCAGCACCGTTTCACCGGCAAGAACGGCACGCCGCCGCTCACCGCGCGCATCGAGGACATCTGGCTGTGCAGGTCGCCCGACGACACCGCCCCGGCGGACCTGCGCCTGCGGGCCAAGGTGCGCGAACTCATCGCCATGGCCGAACTGGTGTGTTATCCTGTGGGCAGCTTCTATTCCAGCGTCATCGCCAACCTGCTGCCCTCGGGCGTGGGCGCGGCCCTGGCCGCCACCCGCTGCCCCAAGGTCTTCGTGCCCAACACCGGCAGCGACCCGGAACTGCTGGGCCACACCCTTGAGTTGCAGGTGGAGCGGTTGCTGCGCCACCTGCGCAACGACGCGCCGGACGCCATCAGCCCGCGCGACGTGCTGGACTTCATGCTGGTGGATTCCAAGGGCGGCCGCTACCCCGGCGGCATTCCCAGGGCCATGTTGCAGCGCCTGGCCGAACTGGGCATCCGCGTGCTGGACTGCCCGCTGGTGAGCCGCCAGTCGGCCCCGTACATCGACGAACGCCTGCTCAACCCGGTGCTGCTTTCGCTGTGCTGAGCCCGGCAGGGCGTCCGCGCGGCCCGCACCGGACACAACCGCTACCAACTAATGGAGGATTCCCATGGACGGTGAAAAGCAGAAGGTGAGCATCGAACAGCAGATGGCCTACGCCGAGGCGGTGGCCTACCTGGAAGCGCTGCTGAAGGGCTTCAAGGAAGGCCGCATCGTGGTGGAGCGGGGGGGCGAATCGGTGGTGCTGACCCCGCCGCAGAGCGTGAACGTGGAAATCGAGGCGCGCCGCAAGGGCGACAAGCAGAAGTTCTCGCTGGAACTGGAATGGAGCGCGGCCCCCGCCGTGGTGGAAGACCCGCTGACCATCTCCGCCGACCTGCCCAAGGCCGACGCCCCCTGCGCCAAGGGCTGCCCCACCTCCGCCCCCGCGGAAGCCGCCAAGGCCACCCCGGCCCCGGCCAAGCCCGCCGACGCCAAAGCTGCGGCTGCCCCGGCCAAGCCCGGCCCCACGGCCCCGGCGTCCTCGGTGAGCTATGGCGACTCCAAGCCGGAACCGGCCAAGCCCGCCGCCCCCAAGGACTCCACCAAGCCCGGCGGCAAATAGCCCCGCGCCACACCAGACAGAACAGGCACGAAGGCCGCCCGCCAGAGTATTCCGACGGGCGGCCGCGTTGCCTTGTCTTTCGGGGCGGGGCGGCTTGCGCCCCTATGCTGTCATATTATGAATGATCCCCCGCAACTGCCCGGCCATGTCGGCCAGCGCGCTCACCGCGCGCCCGGCCTGCTCCACCTCGGACGTGACCTTGCCCGAGATGTCGCGCACCTCGGCCACGGAACTGCTGATGTGTTCGCTGGTGGACGACTGCTGTTCCGCCGCCGTGGCGATGGCGTGCACCTGGTCGTTGGTGGCCACCACCAGAGTGACGATTTCGGCCAGGGCCGCGCCCGATTCGGCGGACAGCCCGCGCGAACGTTCCACCGCGTGCACCGCCGCCTCCATGCCCGCCACCGAATCGCGGGTGCCTTCCTGGATCGCCCGGATGGCCTCGCCCACCTCGCGGGTGGCGTTCATGGTCTTTTCGGCCAGCTTGCGCACCTCGTCGGCCACCACGGCGAAACCGCGTCCGGCGTCACCGGCGCGGGCAGCCTCGATGGCCGCGTTCAGGGCCAGCAGGTTGGTCTGGTCCGCAATGTCGCTGATGACCTCCATGACCCGGCCGATGCCCTCGGCCCTGGTGCCCAGCGCGCCCAGGTCGGCCTTGAGCCGGGCGGCCATGGCGCTCACCTCGTCGATGGCGGCCATGGCCTTTTCCACCACGCCCGCCCCGGCTTCCGCCTTGGCGCGGGCGTCGGTGGCCTGATGGGCGGCGTCCGAGGCGCTGCGGGCCACGGCCAGCACGGCGCTGTTCATTTCATCCATGGCGGCGGCCGTCTCGCCGATGCGCCCGGCCTGCCGGTCGGTGAGGGTGCCCGCGTTGCGCATCTGCCCGGCCAGGGTGGCCGAGGTGCGGGCCACCTCGCCGGAGATTTCCTCCGACTGGCGGGCCGCGTCGGCGATGCGCCGGTTGGTGGCCTCCAACTCGGCCTCGCGGGCGCGCAGGTCGGTAAGGTCCTGATAGATGCACAGCGCGCCCATCAGCTTGCCCTCGATGTCGTACAGGGGCGAGGCGTTGATGAAGATGCGCCGCTTGCCGCCCTTGCGTCCGGTCAGGTCCACCTCGCGCCGGGCCACGGTGCCGTTCTCGATACAGTCACGCAGCACCGTGCGCCGGGTGGCGTCGCCGTAGAAGAACTGGGCCACGTTCTGGCCGTGGAAGTCCTCCGGCTTGCCGTCGTGCTCCAGGATGTGCAGCAGGTTGGTGTTGGTGTAGGTGAGCACCTCCTTAGGGTCCACCACCACGAAGGGGGTGTCGATGCCCTTCAGCACGCCCTGCGCAAAGGAAAGGTTTCTGCGCAACTGGCCGATAAGACCATCGAGGGCGATGCGCATCTCGACCAGTTCATCGCCGCCGTCGCAGGCGAAACAGACGGAATGGTCCCCGGCCTTCAGGCGGTCGAGCCGCCAGGTGATCTCGCCCAGGGGCCTGACCACCTTGGCGTGCAGCAGAAGGGCCAGGGCTATGGCCAGCACCACCGCGCACCCCACGGTGATGCCCCCGGCCAGCCAGATGACGCCGGGGGTGATGGAGCCCGCGCCCACGGAACCGAGCCAGGCGAAACCGCCCAGACAGACCAGGGGAACCAGTGCGAGCAGGAAGATAAGTGTCCGGATGCGCAACCCTTGCATCATCGAGGCATCTCCTTGTGTGACAGGACACGGCAAAATGGCGGTGGAGTCTGGCGGCGCCGCCCCGCGCCGGGAGCATTTGCTGCGTGCGCCCGCAACGGATGCATTTGGCGGCATGCATCACGTTACAGCCTATCGGCGCAACCGGCATAAACGTTAGCCGAGCGGACGTGGCCTTTCAAGAAAATCCCCGGGGCTGCCGACAACTTCCGGCCGCATGCGCAAGGCCCTTTCCTTCGCCGCGCGACAACGGTATGTTCGCCGCACGACGACACACTCCTTTCCGGACGGCTTTCACGTCCATTGCGTAACATCCCATGAAAGAAACAATTCCTTCGCATACTCCGGCGGGCGACCCGCGCTTCTTCCCCGTATCGCCCCTGATGATCTTCCCCAAGGCCGTGGGGTCGTTCAGCGTGTACCTGCGGCAGGGCAACACCCTGGTGCTGTATGCCGCCGCGGGCGAAGCCTTTACCGAGCGGCACCGGCTCAACCTGTTCGAGAACGGCGTGCGCGAGGTGTACGTTCTTCTTGAACAGCGCGAAAACTACACCCGCTACGTGGAAGAAAACCTGGGCGCCATACTGCAGGACGAGTCCATTCCCCTGCCGGAACGGGCGGGCACCTTCTACCGGGCCTCCACCGAAATCCTGCGCGCCGCCTTCGAGGCGCGCATGCCCGTGCCGCTGGACAGCGAAACCTTCCGCAGGCTGCACTACTTCGTCACCCAGTCCATCCGCTTCCTGACCAGCGCCGATTCGCTGCGCGCCCTCGGCGAATTCATCGCGCACGACTACAAGACCTATACCCACTCCATCAACGTGTTCATCTACACCATGCCCCTGGCGCAGACCCTGGGGCTGGACGATGCGGCGCTGATCCGCGTGGGCATAGGCACCCTGCTGCACGACGTGGGCATGACCCGCGTGCCCAAGACGGTCATCGAGCGGGCCGGACGCCTGACCCCGGACGAGGAGGCGGTGTACCGCACCCATCCTGCGCAGGGCGTGGCCACCATCGCCCAGGTGCCCCTGACGCAAGAGGCCATCAACTGCATCCTGTTCCACCACGAGCGCATGGACGGCAGCGGGTACCCCACCGGGCTTTCCGGCGACCAGATTCCGCCCGTGGTGCGGGCCCTGGCCGTGGCCGACACCTTCGACACGCTCATCTCCACGCGCGGGGGCCTGCCCGCGGCCACCTCGGCCTTCGAAGTGCTGAACCGCATGCGTGCGGAAATGGCGTCCACCCTGGACATGGAGATGTTCCGGCGCTTCGTGCTGGTGCTGTCCGGGGCCATGCTGGACGGCGGCTTCGGCGCCGGGATGGACTGACCGGCCCCACCGGACGCATGAGGGCGCCGCCGGACTGCGGGACCAGCCACGCGCGAGCGCAAGCGCACGGTCCGGCACGCTTTGGTTGCCCCGCCGACTCGCTATTCCTTCCCCCCACCCCTTCCATTAAAGAGAAAGTCTAGAAAAAGTTGACAATGCTTGTGCTTTCCGTCATGCCTTGCGAGGGGAGAGGTGCGTCCTCAACGGCCCGGCACCACTGCAACATCCAGGAAATTCTTGGAAATGACACAGGCATCGGCTGCGCAACAGGACCCCTCGGAATTCTTCGCGGTGCCCACCACGATGCTTCTGCCCGACATGTCGGGTTCTTTCGGCGTGTACATCAGGCAGGAGAAGGGGTTCGTCCTCTACGCCCACGAAGGCGAGCAGTTCACGCCGCGCCATCGCCTGCAACTGCGCGCGCACGGGGTGGAGAGCATCTACGTCCACCGCGCGCAGCACCCCCTGTACCGTGAACACCGCGAACAGCACCTGGGCAGCATCCTTTCCGACGAAACCATTCCCCTGCCCGAACGGGCCCGCCTGTTCTACGCCACCTCCACGGAAATCGTGCAGGAGGTGTTCGAGCGCAAGCTGCCCCGCAGCCTGAAGCGCGCCACCTTCGACCGCATCCTGGCCCTGGTCACCGAAGGCATCAGCTTCCTGACGCTGGAGAATTCGCTGAAGACCGTGGCCTCGCTGGTGGCGCACGACTACCACACCTATTCCCACTCGCTGCACGTCTTCGTGTATTCGCAGGCCATCCTGCAAAGCTACGGCTTCGACGAGGAAAGCCTGGTCCAGTTCGGCCTGGGGGCCATGCTGCACGACATCGGCAAGACCTTCGTGAACCCGGACATCCTGGCCAAGCCCGGCACCCTCACCCCGGACGAGCGCATCGAGGTCAACCGGCACCCGGTGTTCGGCGTGGGCGCGTGCACGCTGATGCCCCTGTCGCAGGACGCCATCAACTGCATCCTGTTCCACCATGAAAAACTGGACGGCTCCGGCTACCCCTGCGGCCTCGCCGGCGGCGAAATCCCCCTGCCGGTGCGGGCCATCACCATCGCCGACATCTACGACGCCCTGACCTCCAACCGCCCCTACGCCCCGGCCATGAACGCCTTCCAGGTGCTGCGCCTGATGATGAACGAGATGCGCGAACAGATCGACCTCGACATCTTCAAACGCTTCGTGATGATCCTTTCCGGCGCCAACGTGGTGTAGCGCCCCCTTGCGCCGCAACGCCTCCGGCGCGCCCCCTCCCGTCCGCCTCCCGTTCCGCCGCCTGTTCCGTCACCTGTCCCGCCGCACAATCCCGACCGGAAAAATCCGCTCCGCCCCTTCCCCGGCCGGACGTACGTTGTTATATGCCGCATAATGACGCGCGATTCGCGTTAACGCCCCCCGGAGGAACAGCAACATGTGGGAGTATACCGACAAGGTGCGTGAGCACTTCCTGAACCCGCGCAACGTGGGCTCCCTTGACGACGCCAACGCCGTCGGCGAGGTCGGCAGCCTTGCCTGCGGCGACGCCCTCAAGCTCTATCTCAGGATCGACGGCGACCGCATCGTGGACGCCAAGTTCCAGACCTTCGGCTGTGCCAGCGCCATCGCCTCCAGTTCGGCTCTCACCGAACTGATCAAGGGCATGACGGTGGAGGAAGCCCTGAAGCTGACCAACCGCGACATCGCCGAATTTCTGGGCGGCCTGCCCAAGGAAAAGATGCACTGCTCGGTCATGGGGCAGGAAGCGCTGGAGGCCGCCATCCGCAACTGGCGCGGCGAACCCGCCGTGGAGCACGCGCACGAGGGGCAGCTTGTCTGCAAGTGCTTCGGCGTCACCGACGAGCAGATCGTGCGCGCCATCCGCGAGAACAACCTGAAGACCGTGGAGGAAATCACCCACTACACCAAGGCCGGCGGCGGCTGCGGCGAATGCGTGGGCGAACTCCAGAAGCTGCTGGACGCGGAACTGGGCAAGGCCCCGCTGTGTGAAACCCCGCTGGCCGCCGCGCCGAAAAAGCTCACCAACGTGCAGCGCATGCAGTTGGTCATGAAGGTGCTGGAAGGCGAAATCCGCCCGCGCCTGCAACAGGACGGCGGCGACATCGAACTGGTGGACATGGACGGCTCCACCGTCTACGTGGCCCTGCGCGGCATGTGCACCAGCTGTCCCTCCAGCCGCCTGACCCTGGAAGGCTTCGTGGAAAAGACCCTGCGCGAGCACGTGGACGAGAACATCGTGGTCAAGGAGGCGGCAGCGTGAACACCGTGTACTTCGACAACAACGCCACCACCCGCGTGGATCCGGCCGTGCTTGCGGCCATGCTGCCCTATTTCGGCGAACTGTACGGCAACCCCTCGTCCATGCACACCTTCGGGGGGCAGGTGGGCCGCGCCGTGCGCGAGGCGCGCGAGCAGGTGGCCCGGCTCATCGGGGCCACGCCGGAAGAGATCGTGTTCACCTCGTGCGGGACCGAGGGCGACAACACCGCCATCCGCGCCGCGCTGGCCGCCCAGCCCGAGAAGAAACACATCATCACCACCCGTGTGGAGCACCCCGCCGTGCTCAGCCTGTCCCAGCACCTGGAAAAGAACGGCTACGAACTGACCCTGCTGGGCGTGGACGACAAGGGCCGCATGGACCTGGACGAACTGCGCGAGGCCATCCGCAAGGACACGGCCATCGTGTCCATCATGTTCGCCAACAACGAGACGGGCACCATCTTCCCCGTGGCCGAGGCGGCCGCCATCTGCAAGGAGCGCGGCGTGCCCTTCCACACCGACGCGGTGCAGGCCGTGGGCAAGCTGGCCATCGACGTGCGCGAACTGCCCGTGGACTACCTGGTGCTGTCCGGCCACAAGCTGCATGCCCCCAAGGGCGTCGGCGCGCTGTACGTGCGGCGCGGGGCGGCCTTCCGGCCCTTCCTGCGCGGGGGCCATCAGGAACGCGGCCGCCGGGGCGGCACCGAGAACGTGCCCGCCATCATCGGCCTGGGCGTGGCCTGCGACCTGGCCGCCGCCAACATGGCGGAAGAGAACACCCGCGTGCGCGCCCTGCGCGACCGGCTGGAATCGGGCCTGCTGGCCGCCATCCCCGACGCCATCGTCAACGGCGACCGGGACAACCGCCTGCCCAACACCAGCAACATCTCGTTCAAGTACGTGGAGGGCGAGGCCATCCTGCTGCTGCTCGACCAACTGGGGGTATGCGCCAGTTCCGGCTCGGCCTGCACCTCCGGCAGCCTGGAGCCCTCGCACGTGCTGCGGGCCATGGGCGTGCCGTTCACCTACGCGCACGGCTCCATCCGGTTCAGCCTTTCGCGCTTCAACACCGTGGAGGAAGTGGACCACGTGGTGCGCGAACTGCCGCGCGTCATCGCCCGCCTGCGCGAGATGTCGCCCTTCCGCGCCGGCAGCGAGGCAGAGGCGGCGCTCAAGAAGCCCGCGTGCAGTTGCTAGCGGCCCGCAAGGGCGTGGCCCTGCCCCGCCTGCCACTGTACGCGCCGGGCCGTTTGTGGCATCCGTAGGCATCGCCAACAGTTCCGGCCGCATCCGCACATACGTTACCGCACGTTCGGGGGAGGGGGCGCTCCCTCCCCCTTTTCGTACACCGACGACACGGCGGCCACGCACGCCGCCCCCGCGCGCGCTACCATGTCCATCCGCACCGGACACCCAGAGGAGGCTTGCATGAAGATCGCCCGCGACATGACGGAACTGGTCGGCCGCACCCCGCTGGTACGCCTGAACCGCGTCAGCGAAGGCTGCGCGGCCGAGGTGGTGGCGAAGCTGGAATTCAACAACCCCTGCGCCTCGGTGAAGGACCGCATCGCCCTGGCCATGATCGACGGGGCCATGGAGCGCGGCGAACTGGCCCCCGGCGGCATGCTGGTGGAGCCCACCAGCGGCAACACCGGCGTGGGCCTGGCCTTCGTGGCGGCGGTGCGCGGCCTGACCCTGGTGCTGACCATGCCCGAAAGCATGAGCAACGAGCGCAAGGCGCTGTTGCGCGGCTTCGGCGCGCGGCTGGTGCTTACCCCTGCCTCCAGGGGCATGCGCGGGGCCATCGAGGAAGCCGAGCGCATCGTGGCCGAAACGCCCGGCGCGGTGATGCTGGGCCAGTTCGTGAACCCGGACAACCCCCTGGTGCACCGCAAGACCACGGCCGAGGAAATCTGGGCCGACACCGGCGGCAAGGTGGACGCCTTTGTCGCGGGCGTGGGCACCGGCGGCACCGTGACCGGCGTGGGCAGGCGCCTGCGCGAACTGAACCCGGCCGTCAGGATAGTTGCCGTGGAGCCGGACGAGTCGCCCGTGCTGTCGGGCGGAACCCCCGGCCCGCACGCCATCCAGGGCATCGGCGCGGGCTTCGTGCCCCCGGTGCTGGACACCAGGGTCTACGACGAGATCATCCGCGTGCCCGGCAAGGACGCCCTGGCCATGGCCCGGCGGCTGCTGCGCGAGGAAGGCATTCTGTGCGGCGTCTCGTCCGGGGCCAACGCCTTCGCCGCGCTGGCCGTGGCGCGCCGCCCGGAATTCGCGGGCAAGCGCGTGGTGTTCGTGGTGTGCGATACCGGCGAGCGGTATCTGTCCACGCCGCTGTTCACGGAGATGCCCGACTAGTCCGGCGCGGCACGACACGGAAACGCCGCCCCCCCCATCACCCCCAACCCCGACGGATCGCACGCGCATGAAGAAACTCGACGACCTCGACGCCCGCTCGCTGCAAGGCATGCCCGAACTGGAACGCATCGCGGGCGAACTGTGCGCGCCGGAATCGTACGAAGCGGTCTACCACCGCTCGCTGCACGACGCGCCCATGCCCTCGCTGGAAGCCCTGGCCGAAATGGTCAGCCGCCTGCGCGCCGCGCTGCTGCCCGGCTTTTTCGGCACCGCCACCGTGCACCTGGAATCGATGCGCTACCACCTGGCCGCCAACCTCGATTCCATCTTCCGCATCCTGTCCGAGCAGATCCGCCGGGGGGCGTGTTTCACCTGCGCCGACTTCGCGCGCGAATGCGGCAGCTGCGAGTTGCACTCGCGCGACAAGGCCATCCAGTTCCTGCAGAAGCTGCCGGAAATCCGCCGCATGCTCGCCAGCGACGTCAAGGCCGCCTACGAAGGCGACCCCGCCGCCAAGAGCCCCGGCGAAACGGTGTTCTGCTACCCGTCCATCGCGGCCATGATCAACCACCGCATCGCGCACGAGCTGTACCGCATGGAGGTGCCGCTGATCCCGCGCATCATCAGCGAGATGGCCCACTCGCGCACCGGCATCGACATCCACCCCGGCGCGCGGATAGGCGAGGAGTTCTTCATCGACCATGGCACCGGCGTGGTCATCGGCGAGACGTGCATCATCGGGCGCGGCTGCCGCCTGTACCAGGGGGTGACCCTGGGCGCGCTGTCCTTCCCCAAGGACGGCGACGGCGTGCTGATCAAGGGCAACCCGCGCCATCCCATACTGGAAGACAACGTCACGGTGTACGCCGGGGCCACCATCCTCGGCCGGGTGACCATCGGCAAGGGGTCCATGGTCGGCGGCAACGTGTGGGTGACCCACGACGTGCCGCCCGGTTCCAAGATCGTGCAGCAGCGTTCGGCCAAGCCCAAGCCCGACGAGGAACTGGTGGGGCGCACATAGGCATCGCGGCGCAACACCCCCAAGGAGACCCCATGCCCATCCCCCGCATCTGCCTGCTGACGCTCGGCGTGGCGGACCTTGCCCGCAGCCGGGCCTTTTACGAAGCCCTGGGCTGGAAGCCCGCCTACCCGGACTGCGATACAATCGTGTTCTTCCAGGTGGGCGAACTGGCCGTGGCCCTGTACCCGCGCGACGAACTGCTGCAAGACTGCGGCATGGCCGGGGCCAAGCCCGCGCCGGGGGGCATCACCCTGGCCCACAACGTGACCGAACGGGACATGGTGGACGCGCTGCTGGCCGAGGCCGTGGCGGCGGGGGGCACGGTGCTGGACGCGCCGCGCGACAAGCCGTGGGGCTACACCGGCTACTTCGCCGACCCGGACGGGCATCCGTGGGAAGTGGCCCACGTGCCTTCCCTGAAGCTGGACGAGGCAGGGCGGATCGTCTTCAACTGAGTGGGGCTAAGCGGGGCTGAGTGGGGCCGAGTGCCACTCTTGCCTTTCTTCACCCTTTTCCTGGCCCGAAACGCAACGGGTCCCGCGCACGCACGGCGCGGGACCCGTTTTCTTTCAGCCATTCTTTCAGCTTTTCTTTCAGGTAGATACGCATTTCATACCGATGCATGTCGGAACGGCACGTACCAGACTGAAACAGATGGAACGAATTTCCTCCGATTTCCCTTGCCTTCCGCTTCCGAATAGCCTACCGGAGAAGTAGGTTATCAGCAGGAGGAACCGACATGCCGTTCCAGCTACTTGCCGATTCCATGGTCACGATTCCCGGCGTCACCTGCACGGGAACCCGCCGTCTGCTCGCCATCAACGAAACCTGTTTCGCCATCCACCGCAGCGGGGTGCGCTGCCGCCGCACGGACACCTACCACCGGGCACGGGTGGAGGTGTTCCGCCTGTTCGCCCGGCAGGAGGACACGCTGACGCCCGCCCGCGCCGACGGCAGCGAGGGGGACTGGACCAGCGTGCTGCTGTCCTTCCGCCTGCGCGGCGAACCCTGCATGCCCAAGCGGAAGAAGGGCGCGCCGCCCCTGCCCGCCGTGGCGCGGCTGCCGTGGTGCCGCAGGCCCGCGCGCATCCTGGGCCTGAACGACGAGGCCGTGGCGCTGGCCATTCGCATGGACGGGGGCCCGGCCATCGGGGTGTGGGCGCTGCCGCCGGGGTACGCGGCGGGACTGGAGGCAGGCGGCGCGGCGCACGCTGTCCCGGAGGACGCGCTGGACCTGCCGCTGCGCCGCGAGGACGTGCTGCTGGCCTGGCCGAGGTAGGAAAGGACGTTCCAGAGGGCAGGCGGGCGGACGGCACCGGTTCGCCCGCCGCGTTTCCCTGTCTGCCAACGTTGCCTTCCGTTCCCTATGCCCCGCCCCCGTCATGGCCTCCGCCATGTTCCGCAGCATGCCGCCCGAACACCTCGCGCGCGGCGGCCAGGCCGTTGAGCGCGGCGGGAAAGCCCGCGTATACCGCCATCTGCATGATCACCTCCATGATCTCCTCGCGGGTCAGCCCCACGTGCAGTCCGGCGGCGATGTGCACCTCCAGTTGCGGCCGCGCCGTGCCCATGGCCGTCAGCGCGGCGATGGTGGCGATCTCCCGCTCGCGCAGGCCCAGTTGCGGCCGCGCGTACACGTCCCCGAAGGGAAACTCCACCAGCAGCCGCGCGAAATCGGGGGCGAATTCCGCCAGCCTGGCCACCACCCGCTCGCCCGCCGTGCCGTCCACCTGCGAGAGCACCCGCAGCCCGCGCCGGTAGCGGGTTTCCGCCCCATCCGCCTGCGTCGTCGTCTTTCCGCCGTCATGCATGGCCGTCCTCCTGCCCGCGATACCAGGCGATCTTGTCGTCCAAGTGGGTAAGGCACGCCGCCAGCCGGTCCATGCGCTGGCGCACGCGCTGCCGGTGACCTTCCAGCAGTTCACGCCGGGCGGCCAGCGTGGCTTCGCCCCGCTCGCCCTGTTCCCGCAGTTCCGCGTAGCGCACCATCTCGCGCACCGGCATATCCAGCTCGCGCAGCCTGCCGATGAATTCCAGCCAGCGCAGATCGTCCTGCGTGAACAGCCTGCGGCCGCCCCGGTCGCGCTCCACCGAGCGCAGCAGGCCGATCTTCTCGTACCAGCGCAGGGTGTGGGCGGTGAGCCCGGTGGCCGCCACAACGTCGCGGATGCGCATGGGCCTTCCTCCTTTTTCCGGAGCCTACAAGTTGGAGCACGCTCGAAGTCAAGCGGTTTCACGGGGTGCGCGAAAAAACGCGCCCGGACATTGAAATGACCGGGCGTGGACTCGTGAACGGAGGGGAAAGGACGACGCGGCAGAAACGGAACGAGGGACGGCTCCCTACATGCCGAACAGCAGGGCGCTGGGACGGCGCAGCACGTCGGGCAGCGGGTCCAGTTCGGCCCGCAGTGCCGCTTGCAAGGCCCGCAGGCCGCCGGGGTCGCCCGTTCCGAAAGACGCGGGCGTCTGGCCCGTCACCCGCAGCAGCCGCCCGCGCAACCCGTTGCCGTAGGTGTAGTTGGCGGTGATGTAGACCAGGAACTTGCCGAACATGCGCACGGCGCGGGCCGGACCATGCCGCCGGGCCAGCGCGTCCAGCAGGGCCAGCGGGGCCTCGCGCCACGGGGCGGGGTTGCGGGCCGGGTCGTCGTCAAGCACGCCCGTCCAGGCCGCGAACACCCACGGACGGGCCACGGCGATGCGCCCCAGCGACACGCCGTCGCAGCCGGTCTCGTCCAGCAGCCCGGCGCAGTCCTCCGGCGTGAACACGTCGCCGTTGCCCATGACCGGGATGGACACCGCCGCCCTGACCAGCCCGATGTGGGCGCGCCGGGGCGGCTGGGTGCGCCTGTCCGGGGCCACGCGGGGGTGGAAGACCAGGCAGTCGGCCCCGGCGTCCTCGAAGCGGCGGGCAAGGTCCACGGCGGGTTGCGGATCCGGCGACCAGCCGGTGCGGAACTTGACGAACACCGGGATGTCCACGGCGCGGCGCACCGCCGCCACCATGCGCACGGCCCGCTCCGGGTCGCGCAGCAGGTCCGCGCCGCAGCCGCGCTTGACGATGGCGGACACGGAACAGCCCATGTTCAGGTCCACGCCGAAGAAGCCTTCGGCCTGCACCCGTCGGGCGCCCTCGGCCATGTGCTCCGGTTCGGCCCCGAACAGCTGGCAGACCAGCCGGGGCGGCTCGCCCTCGCGCCACGAGAACGCCTCGGACTTTTCCGGCCGCTCCGTGGGCACGGCGCGAGCGTTGCACATGCCGGTGAACAGCAGCCCGCAGCCGCCGTAGCCTTCCACCACCTCGCGGAAGGCGGCGTGGCCCAGACCGGCCATGGGGGCCAGCCACAGCCGTCCCGGCACGGTGCGCCCGCCCACGGCCAGCGGCTGGCGCAGGCGCGCGGCAAGGGACGTGGCGGCAGAGGGCGCGGCGGCGGCCTGCCGATCGTCGGCTGCGGCGCTGGGCATGACAGGGGGCATGACAGGGGGCATGGCTGGGGGCATATGCATATCCGGCACGGGGTTGCCGCACGGGCGCGGGCTACGCGCCGGGGGTGTGGCGCAGCAGTTCGTTGCCGTCCAGGTCGCGGATGGACAGGGCGCCCGCCTCATACAGGCCGTACGAGGCCACGTACCCGTCCTTGGGCAGGGTGGTGGAGCCCACGTTCCAGATGTGCAGGCCGTCCACGGTTTCCGCGCGGGGGATGTGGGTGTGCCCGCACAGGAACACGTCGCCGGGGGCCAGGTCGGGAAAGCGGTCGGGCAGTTGGTGATGGTGCCCGTGGTTGGCCCAGATGCGCAGCCCGTCGGCGAAAATCCACGCCGCTTCCGGCAGGGGGAAGCGCAGGACCATAGTGTCCACCTCTGCGTCGCAGTTGCCGCGCACGGCGATGATGCGCGGGGCCCAATCGTTGAGCAGCGCCGCCACCTCGCGCGGGGCGTAACCTTCGGGCACCGGGTTGCGCGGGCCGTGGTACAGCAGGTCGCCCAGCAGCACCAGGGCGTCCGGGTGGTGGGTGCGGGCCAGTTCCAGCACCAGTTCGGTGCGCGGCAGCGAGCCGTGCAGGTCGGAGGCGATGAGCAGCTTCATGGTCGTCTGATTCCTGATGGTGTGGGAGGCGCGGCGGATGCGCACCGCGCCGGGAAGGAAACGGGCCGCCGCCTGGGGGCGGTGGCCCGGAACGTGGACGTGGAATTTGACGCAGCCAACGGACGAAAGGACTATTTAGAAACAGCCCCTACAAGTGCTCGACGATAATCCTGCGCGGCGCGGCCGCCTCGCGCTTGGGCATGCGGATGGTCAGCACGCCGTTGGCCAGTTGGGCCGAAATGCGCGCGGCGTCCACCATGTCCGACAGGGTGAACACGGCGTGGTACTCCACGTCGCCGAACTCCATGGCGTGCACGCGGAGGCCGCCCGCCGGGCCGCAGCCGCAGGGGGCGGGTTCCGGAGGGGCCTTCACGTCCGGACCGGCGTCTGCCACGGCCTCGCGCGCCGTATCGCGCCCCCCGTCGCGTCCCCCATCACGTCCCATGTCGCGGCAATCGCCGAAACGGGTCACCCCGCGCACGGTCAGTTCGTCGCCCTCCACGTCCAGCACCAGGTCGTCGTGGGCCACGCCGGGCATGTCCAGAAACAGGTGAAAGCCGTCCTCGCGCTCCACCAGATCTGCTTGAGGACGCATGCGCGGCGGCTGCGGCGACTGGGCGAACCGGCCCTGCCGGGCACGGCCTTCCGGCCCGCCCTGGCCGCCCCGTTCGTTCTGACGGGCGGGACGGGACGCGGGATGCGGAAAACGGGGGCGGCGGTCTGGGGGCGTCACGGCAGGCTCCTATCGGACTTCTATATGGACTGTACGCGGCCGCACCGCCTGCGCCTTGGGCAGCACGATTTCCAGCACGCCGTCCTTCATGGTGGCCGTGGCCCGGTCGCGGTCGATGGGCACGTTCAGGGTCACCACCCGCTGGAAGGGGCCGGTGGGCCGCTCCTGCCGGTAGTACCGGCCACGCACCACGGGCAGTTCGCCCTTGAGCACCAGGGTCTTGTCGGTGATGGTGATGTCCAGCCCGTCCATGTCCACGCCGGGCACCAGCGCCCGCACGCGGATGGCCGCGTCGTCCTCGCCGATGTTCAGCGGCGGAAACTGGGCGCGGCCGCGCGTGGCCGCCAGGGTGCGGCCCGCGTCGCCCGCCAGGCGGTCGAGCAGGTTGGGAAATTCGTAGAACGCGCTGAAGTCGATGACCATGCGCACCTCTTCTGGTCGGCGGGTTGCGGACGGCGCCCGGCCACGGCGAACCGGGGCCACACCGGCATAGCTAACACCCCCGGCGGCGCTGTCAATGCGGATGCGGGCGGGACGGGGCCGGGGTACGCTACTTCACCGAGCGCTGCCCCTGCTCCCACCGCTCGGCCGGGACGGCCTCCTCCACCAGCATCACGGGAATCTCGTCGCGCACGGGATAGACCACCTTGCACTGGGCGCACTTCAGACCGCGCTCGTTGTCCACGGGCTCCACGGGCTGGCGGCACTTGGGGCAGGCGAGGATTTCCAGCAGTTCCTTGTTCAGCGACACGGCGCACTCCTTGGTTGCATTGTGCGCGCACCATAGCCCGAAGCCGCCGCCTGCTCAAGCGGGGCGGGCATGGCCGGTTTTCCGCGCGCCGCCGATGGCATCTCCCCGCCGCCATCCCGGCTCCATCCCATGACAGCCCCGTCCGGGATGCCGGACGCCTTTGTTGACACCCGCCGGGGCGGCACGTAGCATCGCGCCGTACCCCGCCGCTCCGTCCGGCAACGCAACGGGCACGGGGCATCAGGCATCCGGAGCAGCCATGTCCATCCGTTTCATAGACCTGCATTCCCATTCCACCGCCTCGGACGGCAGCGACACCCCGGCGGAACTGGTCCGCAAGGCGGCCGCCGCCAAGCTGGCCGCCATCGCGCTCACCGACCACGACACCACGTCGGGCTTGGACGAGGCCGTCCGCGAAGGCCGCCAGCGGGGCATCGAGGTCATCCGGGGGTGCGAACTGGGCGTGCGCTGCGAGCACGGCGAGTTGCACATCCTGGGATTGTGGCTGCCCGAAGGCGACGGCACCCATCCGGGCGGCACCCCGCTGGAGGCCACCCTGGCCGAACTGCGCGAGCACCGCGCCGCCCGCAACCGCCGCATCGCCGCGCAACTGCGCCAGTGCGGCGTGGACATCGAGTACGCCGAGGTGGAGGCCATCTCCGGCGGCGAATCGGTTAGCCGCCTGCATTTCGCGCGCATCCTGCACCAAAAGGGCTACGTGCCCACGCCGCAAGAGGCCTTTGCCCGGTACATCGGCCCCGGCGGCCGCGCCTACGTGGCCAAGGAAACCCTGTCCCCGGCCGACGGCGTGGCCCTGCTGCATTCCGTGGGGGCCACCGTGGCCTTGGCCCACCCCATGCTGTTCCGCTACCCCGGCAACGGCTTTGCCGAATGGCTGGACGACACCGTGGCCGACCTGAAGCGCCACGGGCTGGATGCCATAGAAGCCTACCACAGCGAACATTCGCAGGCCGACACGCGCCGCTGCGTGGACCTGGCCGCCCGGCACGGGCTGGCCCTGACCGGCGGCTCGGACTACCACGGCGCGGGCAAGCCCGGCATCGCGCTGGGGCGCGGGCGCGGCGGCCTGCGCGTGACCACCGCCGTGCTGGACGACCTGAAGGAACGCAGACGCCGCCAGGGGCTGCCGGTGTAGGCGCGCGCGCCACGCCGCCCCACCGCCCCGCGCACTCCGCAAACCGACGGCGGGTCCGCCGCCGCCAACCACAGCCACCCACATCATGACCACCGGCTCCACATCATCCCCCCACGCATCCCCGCAAGACGCGGTCCCGCCCGACCCCGCGCGCCCGGCCCTGCCCGAACTGCTGGCCCCCGCGGGCGACATGGAAAAGCTGGACGCGGCCCTGCGCTACGGCGCCAACGCCGTGTACCTTGGCGGGCGCGGCCCCAACCTGCGCGCGGGCGCGCAGGGCTTCGCGCCCGACGAACTGCCCGAGGCGGCCCGGCGCGCCCATGCCGTGGGCGCGCGCGCCTACTACTGCCTGAACAGCCTGCCCCACCAGCGCCACCTGCGCGACGTGGAGGCCGCCATCGACGAGGCCGACGCGGCGGGCATGGACGCCCTGATCGTGGCCGACCCCGGCGTTGCCCGCATGGCCCGCCGCCGCGCGCCGCGCCTGCCGCTGCACGTTTCCACCCAGGCCAACACCGCCAACGGCGAGGCGGCCCTGTTCTGGCAGGACATGGGCGCGGTGCGCGTGAACATGGCCCGCGAACTGGACATGTCCGGCATCCGCGAACTGGTGCGGGCCTGTCCGGGGCTGGAATTCGAGGCCTTCGTGCACGGGGCCGTGTGCCTGGCCGTGTCCGGGCACTGCCTGCTTTCGGCGTGGATGAACAACCGCCCGGCCAACCTCGGCCAGTGCACCCACCCCTGCCGCTTCGAATACCTGGGCATGGCCCTGGCCGTGGAGGAAAAGACCCGGCCCGGCGAAGTCGCGTGGGAGGCGGTGCAGGACGGCCCGTTCCACTCCAGCTTCTGGGCGCCCAACGACCTGTGCCTGGTGAAGTACGTGCGCTGGTTCGCCGCCGTGGGCGTGGCCTCGCTGAAGATCGAGGGCCGGGTGAAGAGCGCGGGCTACGTGGCCCAGGTCACCGACGCCTACCGCACCGCGCTGGACGACCTGACCCGGCGCACCTTCCGGCATGAAGACTACCTGTACGAACTGCTGAACACCGCCAGCAGGCCGCTGTCCACGGGCTTCTTCCTGCCCGGCGGCAGGCGGCTGAACCGGGGCCTGCCGCACGACGCCATGCGCCGCCCGGTGGTGGCGCGCATCGAGCAGCCCTCGGGGGACGGCGCGTGGCGCGTGTCCGTGCGCGCCCCGTGGCGCGCCGCGCGGCCCATGGAACTGTTGCTGCCCGGCCTGCACCGGCCGGAACTATATCCGGGCGACTTCCGGCTGGAGAACCACAAGGGCGAGACCGTGGACCAGTTGCACCCCGGTATGGCTGGGGTGCTGCACTGCGCCCACGAAGGGCTTGCCACCGGCCTGTTCATTCGGGCTTGATGGGGCTTGCCGGGGACTGACGGGCCACGCCGCCCGGCCCGGCCGCGCTCCGCCCCCGGCAATCGCAACCGCTTCCGCCGCAACCGCCACCCCGGCCCCGGCCGCTCAACCCCACGGAACACCATGGCCCACGTGCTGATCATCGACGCCGACGCCGCCTTCGCCCAACTGGTGGCGGGCATTGCCGAGGGGCTTGGCCACCGGGCCTCGCGCGCGGGCGGGCTGGTGGAAGGCCGCCTGCTGGCCGACGACGCCGACGTGATCTTCCTTGCCGCCACCCTGCCCGATGGCAGCGGCGTGGAGGCCATGCCCGGCCTGCGCGCCCTGCCCGGCCAGCCGGAACTCATCGTCACCGCCGAAGGGGGCGACCCGGACGGCGCGGAGCGGGCCATCCGCCACGGGGCGTGGGAATGGCTGCGCAAGCCCCTGCCCGCCGACCGGGTGGTGCTGCCGCTGCTGCGCGCGCTGGACTACCGCGCCCGCCTGCCCGCCCAGCGGCCCTCGTCGCGCCTGAAGCATTCCATCGTGGGGGTCAGCACGGCCATCCGCCGCTGCCTGGACGTGGTGGCCGAGGCGGCGGGCAGCGACGCCGCCGCGCTGGTCACCGGCGAGACGGGCGTGGGCAAGGAACTGTTCGCCCGGGCCATCCACGACAACAGCCCCCGCGCGGCCGCGCCCTTCGTGGCCGTGGACTGCGCCTCGCTGCCGCGCTCGCTGGCCGGGTCCATCCTGTTCGGCCACCGCAAGGGGGCCTTCACCGGGGCCGAGTCCAACCGCGACGGCCTGGTGTTGCAGGCCGACGGCGGCACCCTGTTCCTGGACGAGGTGGGCGAACTGCCCCTGTCCATGCAGAAGATGTTCCTGCGCGTGCTGCAGGAGCACCGCTTCCGCCCGGTGGGCGGCCGCACGGAAATCACCAGCGATTTCCGGCTCATCGCGGCCACCAACCGCGACCTGGAAGACATGGCCGAGCGCAACACCTTTCGCAGCGACCTGCTGTACCGCATGCGCACGGTGGTGGTGAGCATTCCGCCGCTGCGCGAACGGTGCGAGGACGTCACCGCCCTGGCCGGGCACTACCTGCCGCGCATCTGGGCGCGCTTCGCCCTGCCGGAAAAGGACATCTCGCCCGACTTCCACGAAACCCTGCTGGCCTACCACTGGCCGGGCAACGTGCGCGAACTCATCCACACCCTGGAGCGGGCGGTGCTGGCATCCCAGGACGCGCCCAAGCTGTTCGCCCGCCACCTGCCGGACTACCTGCGCATCTGCCTGGCCCGCGCCGCCGCGCGCAACGGCGTGGCCGCCACCGACGGCCACGGGGGGCCGGGCGGCCCGTCCTGCCTGTACGGGGTCGGGGAACGTTCCGGCCACGCCCGCCGCGGCATGACCGGCCAGGCCATGGACGATGATGCCATGGATGGCGATGTCATGGACAGCCTGCACCCGGTACAGACGGGCAACAGCGGCACCCCGGACAGTGAGCCAGTCCGGCCCGCGCGGGACCGCACCGACGCCCCCGCACCCCCGACCCGGTCCGCATCGCCGGTTTCGCCCGGCTGGGGGCCGCGTGCACCCTATGCCATCTACACCTCGCCGCACTACGCCCCGCCTCCGGAACGCACGCCCGCCGCGCTCCACCCCGCCGGAAGCAACGGCGAGGCCCGCCGCGCGCGGGACGGGGACGCCACCGGCATGGACCCCGCCACGGCCCCGGAACCCACGCATGCCGGACCGTCTACCGGCGGGGCCGAACCGATGCCGCAACCGGCCATGCGGGCATTCCATTCCGGCCCCGGCAGCCGGGAGGCCGCGCCCTTCCCCGGCGACCTGCCCCGCTTCTTCGATTTCCGCGACGCCCAGTTCACCACCTATCTGCGCGAACTGATGCGCCGGGCCGGGGGCGACATCCGCGCCGCCTGCGGCCTGTCCGGCCTTTCCCGCTCGCACCTGTACGATCTGCTGCGCAAGCACGGCATCCCCCCTCGCTGAACCCAGGCATTGCCGCATCCCACCCGGCCGCCCGGCCCCGGTCCGAAGCAACGGTCCGAAGCGACGGTCTGAAGCGATGGCCCTTGCCGTCCGCCATCTCGGACAACCGCTCACAAACAATGTCCGGCATCGCGGATTTTTACCGGCTTCAAACCGTCCGCCATCGCGGACAGGCATCCGCGAAGCACCACAATACCATTTGCCCGCTCAATCCATGAAATCACAACATACTGTGATTTTTGATGATCAACAGACATCACACCACCGCAACACGAGTGGCACGCTTCTTGGTAAGTATATGGCAACAGACACCGGGCATGTCGGTCGATGCCCGATCCGTGCCGGAGGGCGGTTGGACAAGGCCAGCCGGTACAGGGGAATGCGTCGGACGCATTCCATCCGCAGGGGTCCGTGGCGCAGTCGGTGCGTCGCGGGCGAAATCGGGGCGCGTCGTTCCATGAGGAACGGCGCGCCCCGCACGTCGTGACGGAAGACGGAAGAAATGCGCCACGCGGGCACGCGGCACGGCAGGGCGAAACGGCAGCCCGCCACACCACCGCGTGGCGGGCCAGGGCGAGGGAAGGCGGCGGAACGCGGAACGGGAAGGGCCGTCAGGCGGTTTCGCCCAACAACTCCAACACCTTCTGGCTGAGCAATTGCAGATCCGGCTTGGCGAACTGGGCGTCCGCGCCCACCGATTCGCCCTTGTGGCCCAGCCGTTCCGAGACCAGCGACGAGAACAGCGCCACCGGCAGCGCGCGCAGCGCGGGGTCTTCCTTGATGCGGCGGCACAGGGTCAGGCCGTCCATGCGCGGCATTTCGATGTCCGACACCACGGCCTGCACCAGGTCGGCCAGGGGCGCGCCCCTGGCTTCGGCCTCGCGCCGCAGCCCGTCCAACATCTCCCACGCCTCCTGCCCGTCGGTGGCCTGCAACAGTTCGAACCGGCCGCTGGCCTCCATCAGGCTGCGCACCAGGCGGCGCACGCTGCCGGAATCGTCGGCGTGCAGGATGCGGTAGCGGCGCGGCGGCAGGTCCGCCTGCGCCTCCGGCTCCCCGGCGGGAGCCCGGCCCATGGGCCGTTCCATGCGGATGGACAGGTCCGGGTGCATTTCGGCCACGATGCTTTCCATGTCCAGCAGGAACACCACCCGCTCGTCCAGCCGGACCATGCCGGTGATGGAATTGCGGCTGGCCTCCTGCAGGAAGCGGCCGGGGGCCTCCACGGCGGTCCAGCTGATGCGGTGGATGCGGTTCACCCCGGAAACGAGAAACCCGGTGACGACGCTGTTGAACTCGGTGACGATGATCTTGGGCTCGCCGTGCGGGTCACGCCGGATGCCCAGGTATCTTGCCAGGTCCACCAGCGGGATGACCCGCCCGTCGCGGTGCGGAAAGGCCCCCAGCACCGCCGGATGGGGCATCTGCGGCAGCGAGGTGACGGGCTGCATGCGGATGATTTCCAGCACCTTGGCCACGTTGACGCCGTACCGCCGCCGCAGCGCGCCGCAAGTCGGCGCACCCGCCACGCCAAAGGCCGCCTCGCGGGATGCTTCCGCCCCGCAGGCGGTGCCGGACGCGCCGGACGCGCCGTCCACACCATGCCCGGCCGCGTCCGGAACCGCGCCGTCGGGAGCGGCCTCGTCCACGAAGAACTCGACGATTTCGAGCTCGTTGGTGCCGGATTCCAGCAGAATGCCGGTCTGCCCCATGATCCCTCCCGGCCGGGGCGCTGGCCGTGCCATGCCCCGTGAGAACCCGTGTGCGCCGATACGGTCGGCGCGGCCCGGCAGGTCGAGTGCCGTGGCCGCGACCGGACTCGCCGCGCATGTTATGTCGGAACCGTCCCCGGATGATGACGCCCGCGTGCCGTCCCGGCGACAAGCCGCCGTCGTGGCGCAAGGCATCGCCCGGCGCGGAATATAGCGCCTTTCCCCGCAAAGGGCCACCGGGCGCGCGCGCCATTTCGCGGCGGGAATGCGCCCTGCAGGGTCCACCCGGCCAAGTCCGGCATGCCAAGTCCGGCATGTCGCACGGTTTTCCCTTGCGCCGCGCCGCCGCCGGGCCTACAACCCGCAATGCCCCCGCAGGCTGCCGACCGGCGGCAGCCCCGGAACCCCCGATGATCGTCCAGGCGGCCATCCGCCCCGCCACCCCGCCCACCGCCATGCCCACCCCGCACGCCCGCCAGCACGATGCCTCCGCCCCATCCCAGCCGCCCGGCGCGCCGGGTGCGCCCTCGTCCTCCGCCACGGCTCCGGGCCACGGGCCGGGGCGCGGCGCGCACAGGCCCCCCGGCGGGCGGGACCACCGGGAACGGGCGGGCGGACGCCGCGCCTCGCGCATGGGCGTGGCCCTGCCGCTGCTGGCCTGCGCTGTGGCCCTGGGGGCCATCCTGGCACGCGACCCCAAGCTGCTGGCCTGGCACTCGGCGTGGCCGGGGCTGGTGCGCCCCCTGCTGCACATGCTGGTGACCATGGGCGTGGGTCTGGCCGTGGGTCTGGCCGTGGAAGCCTTCGGCTGGACGCCGCTGCTGGCCCGGCTGGCCCGCCCGGTGACCCGCTGGGGCCGCCTGCCCGACGACAGCGGCGCGGCCTTCGCCACGGCCTTCCTGTCCGCTGCCGCGTCCAACTCGCTGCTCATGGAGGCCCACATGGCCGGGCGGCTTTCCCCGCGCGAACTGCGCCTGTCGTACCTGCTGAATTCCGGCCTGCCGGTGTTTCTGCTGCACCTGCCCACCACCTTCTTCGTGGTGGGGCCGCTGGCGCGCACGGCGGGCATCATCTACCTGACGCTGAACGGCGTGGCCGCCCTGCTGCGCACGGCGCTGGTGCTGCTGCTCACCCGGCGGGCGGGACCGCCGGAAAAGGCCGGGGGACCGCCGTCCGGCCAGCTTTCCGCCAGCCCGCGCGCTTCCGGACCGCACGTTTCCAGCCCGCGCGCTTCCGCATCGCACATATCCGGGATAGCCGCCCCCGCCACCCTGCCGGAACGCCTGCGGAGCGCCCTGGCCCTGGTGGGCACGCGGTTCCGCCGCCGCATCGGGCGCATGGCCCTGTTCACCGCGCCCACCTACCTTGCCATGTACGCCCTGCACCAGGCCGGGGTGTTCGATGCCCTGCGCGATCTGGCCGCCGGCGGTCTTGATCTGGGCATCCTGCCGGTGCAGGCCGCCGGGGTGGTGGTGTTTTCCGCCGCGGCGGAATTCTCGGCCGGGGTGGCCGCTGCCGCCGCCCTGCTGGACGCGGGCTCGCTGGACACGGCCCAGACCGCCCTGGCCCTGGTGCTGGGCACCATAGTGGCCACCCCCATCCGGGCGCTGCGCCATCAGTTGCCGTCGCACACCGGCATCTTCACCCCCCGGCTGGGGCTGGTGCTGCTGGTGCAGAGCCAGTTGTTCCGCGTGGCCAGCCTGGCCGCCGTCACCGCCGCGTGGTGGATTGCAGCGCACTAGCCGCCGCACAACACACGAACGGGACGGACACGGCAACCGCCGCGTCCGTCCCGTCCGTATTCGCCGGGGCATAGTTACCCAGCCGCATGTTCCGGCCCGATTCGCCCGGCCGGGAAGCACCGCCTACTTCGTGTTGTCCTTGGTGACTTCGTCGGGTTCGTTCATGGCCCCGCGCAGTTCACGCACGGCCTTGCCCAGTGTCCTGCCCAGCTGGGGCAGCTTGTCCGGTCCGAAAACGAACAGGGCCACGATGCCGATCACCAGCAGATGCATCGGCTGAAACAGTTCTCCGATCATGGTTCCGTCCCGTGAAGGCGCATGGTGCGCGCAAAGGTACTGCCCACCGCGCGCGCGGTGCATGCCGGGATACGCTCCCGCCTCCGCACGCTCATGGCATCGCATACGCCCGAATGCAACGATGCGCCAACTTGTGCAATCATGGCCCGCATTGTGCGGGCAACTTGCACAAGCAGACGCGATCCGGAATGGTCCTTCGGCCCGCGCACCTCGGATCATCGGCAGGTTCCGGCCGGATATGCCCCCGGAAGGTTCTAGCCGTCCACCGCCTGCCGGGCCGGCAACCGCACCGTGAACCGCGCCCCTTCGCCGGGCACTCCGTCGCAGGCGATGCTGCCGCCGTGGGTGCGCACCACGATGAAGTAGCTGACCGCAAGCCCCAGCCCGGTGCCCACGCCCGGCGGCTTGGTGGTGAAGAACGGCTCGAACGCCCGGCGGCGCACCTCCGGCTCCATGCCCGGCCCGTTGTCCTGCACCACGATGACCACCTCGTCGCCTTCGCGCCGGGTGGCCACCAGCAGGGCGGGCGCCTGCCCGGCCGGATAGCGTTTTTCCGCCATGGCGTGGGCCGCGTTCTTGAACAGGTTCAGCAGCACCTGTTCGATCTCGGTGGGCACGCAGGTCAGGGTGTCGTCGTCCTCCGCGTAGTCGCGCACCACGTGCAGCTTGCGGAAGTCGTACTGGCGGCGCAGGTCGTAGTCGCTGCCCGCCAGGGCCAGCGCCCGCTCGGCCAGGGAATGCGCCCGCGCCGTGGTGCGCCGCCCCTGCCCCGGCCGCGTGAATTCGAGCATGGTGGCGATGATGTCCGCCGCGCGGGTGCCCGCGTCGCGGATGCCTTCCAGCATTTCCGAGATGCGCCGGGCCTCCATGTAGGCGCGCATGGCCGTCAGCGACACGCCGGTCTCGCGCGCGGCCCGGGCGTTGGCGGGCAGGTCGGGGTCCAGCCTGCGCACGATGTTCTGCACGCCCTGCAACACCGCCCCCAGGGGGTTGTTCAGTTCATGCGCCATGCCGCCCGCAAGGCCCCCCACCGACAGCATCTTCTCGGTCTGCACCAGCATGTCGGCCAGGCGGGTGCGCTCCGTCACGTCGTCCACGCGCACGATGACGGCGCCCGGCACGCCGGGGCTTCCCGCCTGCCCCGTGAGGGGAAACAGCATCACGTCGAGGTGGCGCAGCATCCCCCCCGCCACGCGGGGCAAGCCCTCGAAGCGGGCGGCCTGCCGCCGGGCCACGGCCTCGTGCACTTCCGGCGCCACGCCCACCAGCCGGGACAACACCTCCGCCGCCGGACGGCCGCGCGCCGCGTCGCGCGGGAGGCCGGACGCCTCCTCGGCCGCGCGGTTCCAGTGGATGATCACCCCGTCCGGCCCCACCCCGGCCAGGGCGGAGGGCATGGCCTCCATCACCGCGTCCAGGAAGTCGCGCGCGGCGGCCAGTTCGCGCAGGGCCTCGCGCAGGGGGGTGACGTCCAGGATCACCCCGTCCAGGAACTCCCTGCCCTCGTCGCCGCGCACCCGCCGCCCCTGCTCGATGACGGAGCGCTGGGTGCCGTCTTCGTGCACCACCCGGTACTCCAGCGAGAAATGTCCGTCCGGGTCGTTGGCCGCCGCCACGTCCCCGGCCACCCGCGCGCGGTCTTCGGGGTGGATGATGTGCTCCAGGGGCAGGCGCCCGCTCTGGTATTCCGCCGCCGGATGCCCGGTCAGCTGTTCGACCTGGTCGGAAACGAACAGCGCCCGCCACGGCGGCTCGGCCTCGCAGCGGTAGACCACGCCGGGCAGGTTGGCCACCAGCGCGCGGAAGCGCTGCTCGCTCTCGCGCAGGGCCAGTTCGGCGACGCGCTGTTCGGTGATGTCGATGTTGATGCCGAGAATGCCGGGGATGCCTTCGCCCGTCTCGTCGCGGATGGGGGCCACCACGCTGGAGAAGACCCGCCGCCTGCCGTCGGGCAGTTGCACTTCGTGCTCGTGGCGCACCGTCTCTCCGGCGCGGGCACGGGCGTTGATGCCCTCCCACCCGGTGCGGGTCGCCTCCGGCACGTCCCGCTCGCTGTCGGGCGATGCCGTCAGGTCGCCCCACATGGCCACCGAGATGTCGCTCTGCATGGCCACGCGGCCGGTGGCGTCGCGCGCCCACAGGTCGAAGGGAATGTTGCGGATCATGGCCCGCTGCAACGCGGAGGAGCGCCGCAGCTCGTCCTCCATGACCCGGCAGCGGGTGGCGTCGGAAAAGACCACCGCGAACCGGTTCGGCTCCACGCGCCAGGCCCGCACCTCCCAGTGCCTGCCCAGCAACGCGTCGCGGTGCTCGAAGCTGACGCTTTCGCCGGTGCGCACCACGCGGCCGTAGATGTCCACCCACCTGCGCTCGATGCCGGGCAGCACCTCGAGCAGGGTGCGCCCCAGCACCTTGTCGCGGGCAAGGCCGGTCATGGCCTCGAAGGCGGGATTGACGTCGAGGAACCGGTAGTCGCACGGCTGGCCGTGCTCGTCCCAGAGCATTTCGTGCAGGGAATAGCCGCTGGGCAGGTGTTCCAGCAGCAGGCGGTGGCGCTCGGCCATGTCTGGGATGTCGCCGGAAGCGGCCTGTGGGACGTCGCCGGAAGCGGCCGGGCCGTCGGCTTGTCCGGATACGGGGCGAACCCCGGTGGCATCGTGATCGTGAAGTCCGTCGTCGGCTGCCATGCGTGCGCTCCCCGGCGGCGCTCGCCGCCGCCGTCCCCTAGTCCCCTTCCCGTTGGGGCCGGAATGTCTCCGGCACGCTTCCCCCGCAATGGAGCGACGCAACTGCCGAAAAACAGCCGTCGCCTCGGGTCAGCCTACACCAGAACGCGCCCCGGCGCGACAGGAACTTGCCGCGCCAGGTCCGGTCCGCACCGGACTGCGGGCAGACGACAAGGCACGGCAGAGGCAGCCCCTAGCGCTTGCCAGGCAGGAACGTGGCCCTCAGGAACCGTATGTCGAGAAATGTCAACGGATTGGCCGTCACCTTGTCGGGCAGCAGGTGGTACCAGCGGTACCCCAGTGCGCGGTAGTAGGCGCGGGCCCTGTCGGCGTAGCCCGTCTCGCGCGCGGCCTGCATGGCCGCGTCGCGCTGGCAGCGCGACGACGCCAGGGGCCGCAGCAGCCGTGGCGTGTACCCCCAGCGGTCCAGCATGCGGCGCACCCGCAGGTATTCGCGGTAGCGGCTCATGCCGTCGGCCCCGCACAGCAGGGCCAGCCCGAACCAGCCGGACGCGGGCATGAACAGCAGCAGCCCCAGGGACAATGCCTCTTCCGCCAGCGCTTCCAGCGCCACGCGGGCCAGACCGGCGCCGATGAGCGCGGAAACGCCCCCGGTGGCATGGGGCAGCGGCGCGGCCCGCAGGTAGCGCACCGGCGCGGCCAGCCCCCGCCGCAGCAGCGTGCCGAGGCCGCCCGGCCCGCTTGCCGGCGGCTGCACGGCCTGGTCGGCCTGCCGGGGCCAGCCTGACGGGTGGCCCCGGCCGATCGTGCCCCCGCAGCGGGGGCAGACGCCATGCGTGCGCATGCGCCCCGGCGCGGCGGGGCGCGGGGGGTGGCCGGATGGCTGCGGGCATCCGGCGGCGCGGCGGGGCGTGTGCGTCGGCATGGTCATGGCAAGATCATGGCGCGGTCATGGTGCAGGCTGGGGCGTGGACTGAAGCGCGGGCCAAGGCCGCCAGGCCGGGCATGCCGGCGCGGCGCGGGCCCTGGGTCCGGGTCCGTTCCTTCTGGCTAACCGCTCCGCGCCGCGAGGGCAAGCCCGTGCCCATCGCCCGCGTTAAATAGTGTCAACCGGTGTAAATGTGCCGCGCCCGCCCCGCACGCGGCCCCGCGCATCTGCTATGGCTGGGCGAAGTATCGTGCGATGCGGGCGCCGGAAATGACGCGGCAGTGCCGGGGGAATGTTCCGCCCGTGCACCCCGCTCCGCGCCGCCCGCCGGAACGGAGGCCGCCATGGCAGACAACGTCGTTCACATTCCCGCCCGGCGCCGGGCCAAGGTGATGGTGGTGGTGGGCACGCGCGCCCAGGCCATCGCCTGCGCGCCGGTAGTGCATGCCCTGCGCGAGGGTACCGCCCGGTTCCACACCATAGTGGTCGGCGCGGGCCTGCACCGCGACAGGTTCGTGCCCACCCTGCACGACCTGGGCATGGAGTGCGATATCGACCTCAGCCTGCCCGGCGACATCGACGAGGGCCAGTTCCACCTGCTGGCGGGCAACGCGGTGCTGCGCTTCGGGCTGGTGGTCTCGCGCCTGCGGCCGGACATCGTGCTGGTGCAGGGCGCCTCCGCCACGGCCCTGGCCGTGGCGCTGACGGCCTTCCACAACCACGTTCCGGTGGCCCACATCGACGCCGGGCCGCACGACGCCCCCGGAGACCAGACGGGCGCCCCGTCGGCGGAGGAAGGCAACCGCCGCTGCATCGCGGCCGTGGCCTCGCTGCATTTCGCGGCCACGGCCAAGGCGCGCGAGGCCTTGCTGCACGAGGGCGTGGACGGCGCGCGCATCGCCGTCACCGGGGCCACGGTGGCGGAAAGCCTGCACCGGTTCGCGGCAACCGGGCAGGCGGAGGGACCAGCCCCGAACGGTTCTGCCGCCGCGCACGCCCCGAGGGTGCCGGACATCCGCCCGGTGTCGCTCCGCAAGGCACGCGGAAAAGGCTCCGTTACGGTGCGGACCGCCGCGCCGGACGAGACCGCCCGGCCCGTTGACGCCCCGCCGGTTCCCGCCCGGCCCTTGCCCGAAGGCCGTACCGTGCTGGTCAGCCTGAACGGCATGCACGCCAGCCCCCCGGCCCTGAAGGACGTCTGCGCGGCCGTGCGCGAACTGGCCCTGGCCCGCCGCGACACCGGCTTCCTGGTGCCGGTGGGCAGCCACCGCCCCCTGCGCGATGCGGCCATCCCGCTGCTGGGCGCGGTGCCCAACGTGCGCCTGATGCCGGTGCCCCCGCTGCCGGAATTCGTGGCCTGCCTGCGCGCGGCCTGCCTGGTGCTGACCGACGCCGCCGACGTGCTGGAACAGGCCGCCGCGCTGGGCGTGCCGGTGCTGGCCCTGCGCGCCACCCCGCACCTGCCCGAGGCGGTGCGCGCCGGGCGCGCCAAGCTGGTGGGCACCGACAAGGCCGCCATCCTGCGCGAGACGGCGGCCCTTCTGGACGACCCGGCCCACCACGCGACCATGGCGGCGGCCTGCGCCGCCCCCGGCGACGGCCATGCCTCGGAGCGCATCACCCTGGCGCTGGACCGGTTCATGACCGGCCTGGCCCCGCTGCTGCCCCCGCACGCGGAATTCCGGGCGTAGGCCGGTCCACCGCCACATCCCCGAGCCCGCCCGCTCCGCCTCCATTTCGCCATGCCCGCCGGACAGGAACGGACGCCGGGGAAATCCCCGGCGCCCGTGTTTGCCGCTGGTTGGCGGTACCGACCATTGGTCGGCCCGGTCGGAAGCAGGCTCAGCCGTTGCCGTCCTTCCCGTCCGGACGGTGGTCGCCCCGTTCGTGCTCGTGGAACCCGTTGATCATGCCCTTCACCAGGCCGAGCGGGGTCGCCCCGGTGGTGGCAAGGTACAGGTGGCCCACGCAGAACAGCGCGAAGGCGATGACGATGACGAAGTGCGCCGCCACCAGGAACTGGCGGGGGGCGATGGACGCCGACGCCGATTCCGGCAGGAGCAGCAGCAGGCCCGAGGCGATGAGCACCGGCATGCCCAGCAGGAACACCACCAGGTAGGCCACGCGCTGCAACGGGTTGAACCGCCGCTGCGCCGTCACCGGGAAGGGATGGGGTTCGCCCCGGAAGATGCCGAAGCAGTAGTAGCGCGCCTGGGTGAACAGGGCGCGCGCGCCCTCGCCCGGCCCCGGCAGGTACTGGCGGATGTCGCCGGTCAGGAAGGCCCTGACCACGTAGGCCAGGAAGTTCAGGGCCAGCAGCACGCCGCCCGCGTTGTGGATGCGGGTCGCCGCCTCCAGCCCCAGAGCCCACGGGCTTTCCGTGAAGCGCACCGAAAGCCCGGTGCAGGCCAGCACCACGAACAGCGCGGCGTTGATCCAGTGGGTGACCCGCACGAAGCCCGGATACACGAACTCCGCGGTCAGCGGACCGTGGTTCTTCCTGGCAGTGACCATGCGGCCCAGCGCGTGCAGCACCACGAAGGCGGCCACGGCGGCAAGGCCGGTGGCGGCCGGGCCGTCCAGCTGGGGCATCACCCGCCTGGGCGGGAAGTAGCCCGAGGTCACCGGTCCCGCGCCGTCCACGTGCACGCCGGCCCGCACCACGATGAGCGAATCGCCCGAGGTGTGGCAGGTGGCGCAGTTGCGCAGGGCGGTCTTCTTCTCGCCGATGAGGTGCGAGTCGGGCCTGGCCATGGAGCCGTCGGCGTCGTTGGGCGTGTGGCATTCCACGCACATCACCGAACGGCTGTGGGCGTCCCAGTTGGCCAGGAACGAATGCGCGGACCTCGCGTCGGGCACGGAGCGCCCCGACAGTTCGCGCAGCTTGCCCGCGTCGCCGTGGCAGGCCAGGCACTGGGCGTTGTACATGGCCGTCAGCGGCACGTAGGCCACCTTGGCCGGGTTTTTCGGCTGGGCGTGCGGGTTGTGGCAGCTGTCGCAGGACACCTTGTCGCCCAGCTTCTGGGCGTGGGCGCTCTGCCCGAAGGCCTTCACCTGGTGCGCCAGGCCCACGTTGTGGCAGGACAGGCAGGTCGCGTTATCCGGCCTGGCCACCGCGTGGGGTTGCAGCAGGAAGCTGTCCTCGCCCTTCTGCCCGATGTGGCAGGTGGCGCACGGCAGGTTAGCGTGCGTGCCGCGCATGTAGCCGTCCCTGTCGATGTGCAGGTCCAGCGTCCTGCCGCGCTCGGTCACCGGATGGGGCGGCGTGTCCGCGCCGTGGCACGACAGGCAGGCCGTGCTCTGGGCCGTCACGCCCCGCCTGCCGGACAGCAGCAGGGCCTTTTGCGCCTCGTCACCGGCGAAGGGCGTGGCGATGACCCCGCCCATGGCGTCGGTGGAGGTGACCGCGTTGGACGCCACCTTGCGGTGGCAGGTTGCGCAGTCGCGCGAGGCCGCGGGAGGGTACCCCGTGGCATCGGACGTGTCGGTGTTGTTGTGGCACTTGAAGCAGGCCTTGTCCGTGAAGTGGTCGGCCATGGTGATGTGGGCCGTCTTCTTGGTGTCGAAGAGCTTCGAGTGGCAGTCGTCGCACCGGAAGCCCTTGGACGCGTGAAGCCTGCCGTCGAACATGACGGTCCCCTGGCCTCCGCCGCCGTAGCGCAGGGCCTTCCCTTCGCTGGTCGCCAGGGCAAGCCCCGGCCAGGCGGTCAGCAGAGCCAGGAGCAGGAGACTCCAGGCTCGTTTCATGCCTGCACCTTTGCGATGACGTTGGAGGTGGCCTTGCGCACGTCGGCCACGCCGGTCAGGGTCATGGCCACGGTCAGTTCGTCCTTGATGGCGTTCATGATCAGGGCCACGCCGTCGCGGCCCGCGCCGTGGGCGCCGCGCACCAGCGGACGGCCGCACAGGCAGGCGTCCGCGCCGAGGGCCAGGTACTTCAGCACGTCCTGGCCGCGCCGCACCGCGCCGTCCACCAGGATGGTGGTCTTGCCCTTCACGGCGGCGGCGATGGCGGGCAGCACCGTGGCCGTGGCCGGGGTGTAGTCGAGCACGCGGCCGCCGTGGTTGGACACGCAGATGCCCCTGGCGCCCACGTCCACGGCGATGCGGGCTTCCTCCACGGTCATGATGCCCTTGATGATGAACGGCAGGCTGGTGGACTTCACCAGTTCGGCCAGTTGCTTTGGTGTCTTGGGCTCCACGGTCTGGCCGGGCACGGCGCGGGCGGCGCGGCCCGCCGAGTCGATGTCGATGGCCACGGCCACGCCGCCGGCGTCTTCCACCATGCGGATGCGCTTGATGATCTCGTCGTTGGTCTTGGGCTTGATGGTCACGATGCCCTTGCCGCCGAACTGGGTCTTGAGCACCGAGATGCGCCGCTCGAAGACCTCCATCTTGTCGCCGATGCCGTCGGCCACCCAGCCCAGGGTGCCCGCATCGAGGCAGCCGCCGAGGATGGAGTTGATGTACTCCTCTTCGGTCATCTTGCCGCCCATGTTGTAGGTGACGCCGCCGGTGACCGCCGAGGTCACGGGCATGGACAGCTTCTGGCCGAACAGGGTGGTGGAAAGGTCGGGCTTCTTGACGTCGTGAAAGGTGCGCATGACCAGTTCGATGCGGGCCAGGGCGTTGTAGTTGTTCTTGAAGGCCTGGCCGGAGCCGATGCCGCCCATGCCGGGCACTTCGCCCGCGCAGGCCACGCCATCGCATTCCGGACACACGCGGCAGATGGGGTACAGCTTTTCGCGGGCCACGCGCAGCACGTCGCCCATCTTCAGCTTGGGGCCAGTTGTGGCGGACGCGGCAGGGGCGGCAGGGGCCGGAGCAGGGGCGGCAGCGGCGGCGTCCACCGTCTGGGGCGTCTGGGGCGCCTGGGCCGCCTGGGCCAGCACGGGGGTGAGCAGCGCGGCGGCGCCGGTCACCATGCCCGCCTTGATGAAGTTGCGGCGGGTCGCGTCGGTATCGTTCATGTCCTTGGTCATCTGGAGGTACTCCTTCTCCTCGCGTTGCGGCGCGCGGCCCCATGCCGCGCGCGCCACGGAGCGTCGCCGGCAGCGATACGGCCCGTCCGTGGCTGCAAGCACGAAAGCAGGTACGATGCCAGTCCGAAGCGTTCCGACAACATGCCGGAATCCATGTGACTATCTGGACAAGACAACGGTGGGGAGCGCGCGAAGGGGTATGCCGTCAGGAAAGGATTTTCGCCAACTCAAGAAAAGACAAGCATTCACGCCGTGTTGGCGCTTATTGCCAGGTGGCATGACGTGCCGTTTGGAATACCCCATCGCCGGACGCGGCGGCAGGGTTGCGGGAGCATAGCGAACAAAGGAGAGGAACGGCGGGGGAATGCGTCAACAGGCGTCGTCGTCGCGGCGTTGTGCCTTCAGGCGCTTGGACAGGGCCGACTGGGTGACCCCCAGCAGCCGCGCGGCCAGGGTCTGCCTGCCGCCGGAACGGGCCATGGCCTCGTCCAGCAGCAGCCGTTCCGCCTGGGCGAAGCTGGGCAGCGTGGTCAGCCCCGCGAAGGGGTTATCGCCCTCCGTCATGGCCAGGGCCACGGCGGTTGCCGCTTCCGGCGTGCCGATGTGCCGCTTGAAGACATCCATGGACAGCATGCGCCCGGTGTGCAGGCTGACCGCGTCGTAGACCATGGCCGCCAGTTCGCGCACGTTGCCGGGGAAGGGATACGCGGCCAGCAGCGCGGCCAGTTCCGGAGGCGGGGTGGGCTTGCGCTTGCCCATGGCCGCCGCCGCTTCGCCCAGAAAGTGGTCCAGCAGCGGGGCGATGTCTTCCGGCCGCTCGCGCAGGGGCGGCACGGCCACGTGGTGGGTGCGCAGGCGGAAGAACAGGTCGCGCCTGAAGCGCCCTTCCCGCTCGCTGGCGGCAAGGTCCGCGTGGGTGGCGGCGATGACGCGGGCGCACAGCCTGCGCGGCTGGTCGCTGCCCAGCGGGTAGTATTCGCCCTCTTGCAGCAGGCGCAGCAGCTTGACCTGCGAGGCGATGGACAGGTCGCCGATCTCGTCGAGGAACAGCGTGCCCTCGGCCGCCTCTTCCACCAGTCCCCGGCGCGGCGCGTCCGCCCCGGTGAAGGCCCCGCGCACGTGGCCGAACAGCGTGTCGGCGAACACCGCGTCGTCCAGTCCGGCCACGTTCAGGGCCACCAGCGGGCCGCGCCTGCCGCTCAGTTCGTGGGCGGCGCGCACCAGGCTTTCCTTGCCCACGCCCGATTCGCCGGTGACCAGCAGCGGCCGGGGGCTTCTGGCCACGGCCTCGATGTAGGCGAAGATGGCGTGCATGGCCGCACTGCGGGTGTGGATGGCCGCGAAGGCCTCCGGCCGGCGCAACCGGCCCGATGCCAGACGGCTGGCCACCTCGCGGTTTTCGGCGCGCAGTTCCAGCATGTGCATGGCCCGCGCGATGCCGCCCACGATGCGCGATTCGTCGTCGGTCTTGACGTAGTAGTCGTAGGCCCCAAGGCGCATGCACTCCACGGCGGTGGACAGCTGGTTCAGACCGGACAGCACGATGCAGCACACGTCGGGGTGGCGTTCGGCAATGGCGGCCAGCAGTTCGGCGCCGGACACGTGCGGCATGGTCAGGTCCAGCAGCACGAGGCCGACGCCCCCGGCGTCCAGGATGTCCATGACCTGCCGGCTGTCCTGACAGGCGCGCACGTCGGAGAACCCGGCCGAGAATTCCAGCAGCAGGGTCATGGAGGCCAGCCAGTCCGCCTCGTCGTCCACCAGAAGGATGCCGGGGGCCGCGAGGTGTTCCGGGGGGGCGGGACAGTATCCGCTCATGACGCGCCGCCTGCCACGGGCAGCACGAGGCGCACGGTGGTGCCCCGGCCCGGTTCGGAGGTGAAGTCCAGGCTGCCGCTGTGCTCCTGCACGATGCCCGCCGAGACGGAAAGCCCCAGCCCCGTGCCGCCGCTGGCGCGCTTGGTGGTGAAGAAGGGATCGGTCAGGCGCGGGATGTCCTGCGGCGCGATGCCCACGCCCTCGTCCGCCACGGTGAGCGCCACGGCCTTGCCGTCCGGCGTGGCGGCGGTGGACACGGTGATGCCCCGCTCGCGCGGGTCACGCGGACCGCGCGGGCCGCCGTCTTCGGGCGCGGGCAGGGCCTGGCAGGCGTTCAGCAGCACGTTGACCACCACCTGCTCCATGCGCGAGGGGTTGCCCCACACGGGCGGCAGGCCGGGGGCGAAGTGCGTGTCGCAGCGCGTGGTGGCCTTGTGGAGGGACCTGCCCACCAGCCGGATGGCCTTTTGCGCCACCTCGCCCAGGTCGAAGGACTGGTGGTCGCTGGCGGGGGCCACGCGCGAGAAGTCGCGCAGGTCGTCCACGATGCGCCGGATGCGCTGGGCGCTTTCCTCCACCACCTCGACGATGCGGGGCAGCTTGTGGCGGATGCGCGAATAGCTGCTGCCGCCCAGCGGAAAGTCGCCCTTTTCGCGGTACACCTCGTCCAGCACGCGCATGGCTTCCGCGTTCAGCTTCTTGAGGATGGGCACGTTGACCAGGATCAGCCCGTTGGGATTGTTGATCTCGTGCGCCACGCCGGACACCAGCACCCCCAGGGCGGCCATCTTGTCGGCCTGCACCAGTTGCTGCTGGTTCTCGCGCAGTTGCGAAAGGGCGTCGGACAGCGAGCGGGTGCGCTGGTCCACCTGCCGCTTGAGCGCGCGCGTCCACAGCGCCGCCGCGCACAGCAGAAGCAGCAGCGGCCCCAGCACCACGGCGGCATAGCGCGCCACCACCTGGGCGGAGATGCCTTCCGTGTCCATAACGCCGAACCACTTGCGGCGCAGTTCCTGGTAGCGGCCGGACTGCTTGACCAGGGCCAGGCCCTCGCCCAGCAGGGCCAGGGTGGCCTCGTCGCCGTGGCGCACGGCAAAGCCGTAGGGCTGGCTGGTGACGCTCTTGGCCACCACGCGCACGTTGTCGATGCCGTCCTGCTGCAACGTGAACATGCCGGGCAGCATGGCCACCACCGCGTAGTCGGCCTCGCCCCCGGCAAGGCGGCGCAGCCCGCCCACGGGGGTCTTGGAGAAGATCAGGTCCTTCTCGTAGCCCATGCCGTCGAGGATGTCGTTGATGCTGCCGCCGGGGTGGACGATGACCTTCCTTCCGGCCAGCTCTTCCAGCGACGAAACGGCGGGCGTGCCCTTGCGGGCGAAGATGGCGTGGTTGATGGTGGTGTGCGGCGGGGTCAGTTCCGCCTCGCGCAGCCACAGGTTGGAATACGGGGTGCGTTGCAGGGCGTCCACCGTGCCGTCGGCCAGCGCGTCGTGCAGGCGAGACCAGTCCATGAGCACGAACCGTACGGGGACGCCCATGGCCTCTCCCACGGCGCGCGAAAGGTCCACGTTGAAGCCGGTGGGCTGGCCCTTGTCGTCCAGGTATTCGTAGGGCGGGTAGTTCCTGTCGCCGCCGATGACCAGCACCCGCTGCGCGGGAGGGGCGTCCTGCGACTGAGTGACGGGGGCGGCGCGGGCCGGGGTGACGGCGTGGGCAGAGGTGACCGGGACGGCGATGCAGGCGAGTGACAGGACGAGGCCAAGCGCAAACGCACGGACCACGGCCAAAGGGATGCTGCGGGTCACAGGTTCGAAGCCTTGCGTATCTGGCCGGAGTGCCGGTTTGCTGCTGGGGGTGCGCACCCGCCAGTCATAGGAACTCGGCGGGGTGGCGTCAATGTGATGGGGGCAGGCGGGGCTTGGGCGGGAAGTCGGGGGTAGCAGCGGGCAGCGTTGCCCCGGCAAGCCCCATAATCGGATGGAAACGGATGAAATTGCGGCTGGCCTGTCAGACAACGGGGAAAGCGACTATCCCCCTCGTTCCAAACGCTGCCGTGCCGGGCACGCCCGGCGGGCACCCCTGGCTGCTGTTCTCCCGCGCGCCCGCATCAGCAGATCGGCAAAACCAGCAAAGTGCCTCCCAAATCGCTGCCTGCCCGCGTTTACCCTGCAAACATCATCCCGATGGGCACCGCAAGAATCCTGTCGCCCACGGGCATGACTTCCTGCCCGGTATACACGACCACGCCCCGGACGAAACGATCGCCCAGCGCGTCGCGCAGTGACGCCAGCCCCTTGATATCGTGCGGTGCCACGCTGGCGGCCAGCTTCACTTCCACGGCTGCCACGCGCCCGGCCCTGTCTTCCAGCACCACGTCCACCTCCTCGCCGCTTTGCGAACGATAATGGTAGAGCGACACCGGGTGTTCCGTCCAACTGCTCTGTTTCAGCAGTTCCCCAACGACAAAGGACTCAAGCAGCCGACCGGCCATGATGGAGTCGTCGGCCAGGCGCGCGGCATCCGCGCCGCACAAGTGGCAGGCCAAGCCGGAATCGCAGACGTGGATTTTTGGGGACTTCACCAGCCGCTTGCTCAAGTTGCTCGACCACGCGGGCAGGAACCAGATGAGGAACAGCGCCTCCAGCAGCGGGATATACCTGCCCAGGGTGCTGGCGGGCACGCCCACGCTCCGCGACAGTTCGGCCTGGTTGTGCAGCGTGCCGGAACGGACGCCAAGCAGACGCAGCAGGCGGAGCAACCCGCTGATATCCTGGATATTGGCGATATCGCGCACATCCCGTTCCACCAGGGTGGTGATGTATGAATCGAACCAGGCGGCACGACGCCTCGGGCTGCTTCTGGCAAGCACCTCCGGATAGCCGCCTGCGGCGATGGCCTCCAGAAGGGCGTCCCTGGTCAATGAAGGCGACGTGCCCTCGGGTACAAAATCCTTCCGGAACAGCGCCTGGATGAAGTCCTCTCGGACGCCTGCCATTTCTCCCTGCGAAAGCGGATACAGGGTCAACACTTCCATGCGGCCCGCAAGCGAATCGGCAATGCCCGGCAAGGCCAGGATGTTGGCAGAACCTGTCAGCAGATAGCGTCCGGGGTGGCGCTCGCGGTCCACGTCTTCCTTGATGGCAAGCACCAGAGCGAATGCGCGTTGCACCTCGTCAATGATCAAAGGCTTCTTCAGCCCCTGCAAGAAACCCGTCGGGTCATCCAGCGCCCCGGCCAAGGCCGTGGCCGAATCCAGGCTGATATACTGACGGCCATCGGCATCGACTGTTTTTTCGGCCAGTTGCTTCACCAGCGTCGTCTTGCCGGTTTGGCGGGCACCCCGCAGGAAAACGACCGGGGTGTCGGACAGGGCTTCCAGCAGCCGGGCATGTATTGTGCGGTTGTTCATGGTGTAAAATATGCCATCTCGTGGGCGATTTTACAAGTCCATATGGTCAGATTTTCAACCCCACCACCACAAGACCAAGACACCAAAGGCTAGATAGAAAACTGAGATGCATCACAAAAACTGCAAAGCGATGCTGCACACACGAAAAGCTGCCGCGCGTTCCGGCAAGGCTATGCCAGACCCATTCGGGCCTGGCGTTCCCGATCAACCCCGCGAAAACGGAAGAGCGGCAAGGTGCGAAATACCTTGCCGCTCTCTCGAGTCCGAAATTTGGCGTCCCCAAGGGGATTTGAACCCCTGTCGACGGCGTGAAAGGCCGTTGTCCTGGGCCAGCTAGACGATGGGGACGCGCTGGCGCGCCGGTGGCGCGGAGCGATTCAATAGCCAACGGGAAGGCGGCGCGTCAACTGTTTTTTCGGCGGGCATGGCGGTCCGGGCAGGCCGCCGTGTCCACGGACCGCACGGCCGCGATGTCCGTCGCCCATCCTCCTACGCCATTCGCCACCGCCACCCGTCCCCTCACAAAATAACGCCGACAGCAGCCCGCCGCGCTTGACGCCCCGCCGCGCGGCCTTATCCCTATGGCAAGGGAAAGGTCATGCAAGTCCGGGAAGGCCCCCGCTTCCCAGACATACATGGCAGAGGCCCGCGGGTGCTCCCCTGGCGCCCGCAGGTAAACCCCGGCGGAGGATGCGACGGAATAATGCCGACGGAACACTTCCCGATGAAAGGGATTTGCCGGTGAACCTGGTCCCGAGCCCATACGGCAATGCCGGGGCGGACCAACCGACGGTTCGGAAAATTCAGGCAAATCCCTTTCTGTTTGTCGTTATTTCCTGCTATAGGCGGACGACGTCGGTCGCATGCGCACGCGGCTCGCACTCCGCGTGGCCGCGCAAGACACGAAACCATCCATCAGGCCCCGGCGCCCGGGCACGACCATGTTCCGCCTCGAACCGCTCACCCATCTCTTCGACCTGCTGCACCATTACTGGGAACACCCGCGCACCCAGCGCCGGGTGGCGCTCGGTCTCATCTTCGCGTTCATCGGCGGCATCGTCGCCATAGAACTGAACCGGCGCGGCCTGCTGGCCGGCCTGCCGGAAGAGCTGACCCGCTTCGTTCCCTCCAACCATTTCCAGGCCGTCAACTTCGCCTTCACCATGCTGCTGGTGCTGGAAGTGATGAGCCTGATCCTGGTGCTGTCCTGCTCCCTGTCGCGCTCCGTCGGCAAGCAGTTCGAGATCCTCGCGCTGATCCTGCTGCGGAACTCCTTCAAGGAGCTTTCGCACATGCACGAGCCCATCAGCCTTTCGCTCGACCTCATGCCCGTGCTGCACATCATCGTGTCCGCCAGCGCCGCGCTGGTGATATTCCTGTGCCTGGGCCTGTACTACAAGGTGCAGCGGCCGCAGGGGTACATCACCTCGGCCATGGACCGCATGCACTACGTCATGGCCAAGAAGATACTGGCGCTCGGCCTGTTCGTGACGTTCATCGGCGTGGCCCTGTGGGACGGATGGATGTTCGCCACCACCGGCCAGTCGTTCGACTTCTTCGAGACCATCTACACGGTGCTCATCTTCGCCGACATCCTGATGGTGCTGGTGGCGCAGACCTTCATGCCCTCGTTCCACGCGGTGTTCCGCAACTCGGGCTACGTCATCGCCACCCTGCTCATGCGCATCGCCCTTGGCGCGCCGCCGTTCTGGGACGCGGGCGTGGGTATCATCTCGGCACTGTTCGCGCTGGCGCTGACCTGGGCCATCCGGGTGTTTCCACCCAACTCGGTGTCCTCGTCCTGCTCGTAGGCGGGCGAAGGAATCGGGCGGGAAGGCGGCATCGGAACGGGTGGGCTGCACCCTTCCCGCTGCCCCCCCACGCGCGGCCGCCGCGCACCGGCCACGCCATACGCACGAGACAAAAAACGGGGCGTTCCACCACTGGCGGAGCGCCCCTTCATCGTGCCGTTCACGCGTCATGCCCGGCCGGTTTCCGGCCGAAAGCCCGCCGGGATGCATCCCCTCCGGGCCGACGCGCGGTACCTGTTACATGCGCCAGGTGCCTGGTTCCTCGCGGAGATACATGTCCATCTCCTCGCTGATCCCCACCCGCACGTCCGCCTCACCATCGGTAAGGCAGATGTTGCGGTCGGGGTCCAGGCCCACATCCAGGGCCAGCCCTTCCAGCCGTTCGATCAACCGCTCGAAGTCGTCCCGGACGGCGGGATCGCTGTCCCATACGTGCTTCGGCACGCGTGCTATACCGGTGAACATGCGCATCACCTCCCTCGCGCTGGGCGCGACTGGTGTCTCGTCCACAAACATAAGGCCGGAGCGGCGGTTTTCAAGACACACGAAGGGGCATTTCCCGCCACGCCGCCGTCCCGGCGAACCTCCACGCTACCCCGGCCCCCGTTCCCGCATGAAAACGACGTGGTAGTTACAGTTCCACTTGGCGTGAGCTACACTCTTGGCGTCACCCATCGTGACCTCCTTTTGATTCGTTTGACTTGCAGTTGCCAGACCGCAGGTCTTCCATAACAAACTCAAAAGGAGTTTTTCTTACATCACCATAGCTGTAAGCTGACGAAAACCCCACGCATAGCGCGGGGTTTTCTACATACACGAAACGGCCCGTCCATCCGGACGGGCCGTCGTCATTTCCGGGGTGCGTCGGGTGTCCGGGCGTTACCGGCCGCTATCGTCCGTCATCCAGCCGCATGTCGGCCGGAGCCGTGGCCCGCACCGTGTGGCGGATGGTGGCGGTGGCGCGCGGCGCAACGTCCAGGTTCCACACCAGGCGGTGGTTTTCGGCGGCGGGCTTGGGGTCGGACTCCACGGTCAGGGAAATGGCCGTGTCGCGCGGCTGCGGTTCCGGGTCTTCCACGCGCACGGACACCGCCGTGGCGCGCCGGTTGGCCACCTCGATGGTCCAGGCCCACACGCGGGTCTGCTGCTTGCTCACCAGCCCTTCGCGGCCGCTCTTGCGTTCGTCCAGGCGCATGGTGGCGGACACCATGGGGTCGCTGCCGAAGAAGATGTCGGCCTTGTCCTCGGCCAGGCTGAAGGGCGCGCTGCCCACGCTGGCCCCGTCGGCCACGTACAGCGCCTCGCCCGTGGGGTAGTGGCGCGGTTCGGGCAGGGTGACGGAGGCGGTGAGGAACGCGCGCGGGTCCGCCGCCGGGCGCACGGTGTGCCGGAAGGTGGCGGGCCATTCCTCGCCGCGCAGGGCCACGCGGGCCGTTCCGCCGGCGGGCAGGGTGCGCGGGCCAAGGTCCCACACCTCGTAGGTGGCCTTCTCGTCCATTTGCGGCGCGGTGTCGGCGCGCAGGGCCACGGCTTCGGCGGCCATGGGCGCAGGGGCCGCCTTCATGACCATGGGCGTTACCCCGATGACGGGCCGCAACTGCCAGTCGCGCAGGGGCGGCGGTTGCAGGGCCGCGCCCGGCTCCACCGTGGCCACGGACAGGCGCGCGCCGGTCCAGTCCACGGAGCCGCCCTGGCGGATTTCCGCCTCGAAGGTGAAGCCCACCGTGCCCTTGTCGGGGTGGGCCTCCAGCCGGTAGGCGGGGTGCCAGCCCGCGTCGCGCAGGGTGTAGGCATAGGTGACGGCCAGCGCCCCGCGCGCCGGTCCGGCCAGCAGCACCGTGGCCACCGGGGCCGTGCGCGATGCGCCGCCCGCGTCGTTCAGTTCCTGTTCCAGCCGGTCGATGCGCGCCGCCAGCGCGGCTTCCCTCTCGCGCAGGTCGGGCAGGGTGGCGTTCAACTCCGCCAGCCGCCTGGCCATCTGGGCGTCCAGCCGTTCCAGGTCGGCGGTGGGGGCGTTGGTCACCGGCGGCTTGGACCACAGGGCCATGCGCGCCTCGGTGGCGGCGATGGACCCGGCCACGGACGCGGCCTCGCGGCGCAGCCCGGCCAGGTCCGCGCGCAGGCGCACCACGCGGGGGGCGTCTGCGGCATCGATCTCACGGATGCTTACCGACGCCACCCCGTTGCCGGGGACGGTCACGGACAGGGTGGACGGGTCCGCCCCGGCGGGCAGCGCCAGCCGAAACGCCTGCCCGCCGCCGGGGGCGGGCTCCACGGTCACGCGTTCCTCAACCATGACCCGCGCGGAGCGGGGGTAGAGGACCACGGACGTGGGCGTTGCGGGCAGCGGGTCGGCGGCCTGTGCGGCGGATGCGGGCGGCGGGGATGCGGCTGCCGGCCGGGCTGCGGAGGAATCCGACGGCTGGGCCTGCTGGGCGGCCTGCACGGGAAACGCGGCCAGCACGAGCACGGCGGTCAACACGGCGGCCAGGGCCGCCAAACCGGCCAGGGTATGCCCAAATAGGCGGGTCGGGCGGAATGGGCGGCATGGGCGGAACGAAAGCCGGGACAAGGTCGGTCGGCGCGTTGCGCCTCCGGTGGAGAAAATGCTCATGCCGAACCCATAGCACGTTTCGCGCGGCGGGGCGAGGGGCGCGCGCAGCTTGCGGCGCCGGGGGGCGGAATGGCCGGCGTGAAACGCCCGGCAAGGAGCCGCCCAAAGAAGATTTGCCGGTGACCGCGCGGCCGGTGGCGGCGCGCCTACCCGGCGGGGTCCAGCAGGTCGGTGTCGTCGTGGCCGTAGGGCGGGGCGCAGCAGCACAGCACCAGCAGCGGCGCATCCCCCGTGTTGGCGATGCGGTGCGGCGTGCCGGGGGCGATGTGCACGGTGTCGCCCGGCCCCACGGCAAAGGTGGACTCGCCCAGGGTCATCAGCCCCTGTCCGGCGGTGACGTGGTACAGTTCCTCGCTGCGCGGGTGGCGGTGCAGCAGGGTGACGCAGCCGGGGGGCACCTCGGCCTCGGCCAGCGACTGGTTGCGGTTGCCGTGCACGGCGGGGTGCATCAGTTCGCGGATGATGGACCCGTCGCGGGTGACGTAGGGCGCGGCCCCGGCGCGGGTGGTCAGCGTGGCGGCGGCGCCGCCATCGGTCGCGGGTCTGGCCATGGTCGCTCCCTTGGGTGCGTCGCGCCCGAGCGAAGCGCCCCGGCCCCACGGTTCTCGAAAGTCCTCATGGAGCCGGGGCGCATGCATCCGGTCGTGTTCCGTCCGGCGTGGTCCCGTTACGGGGCGTGCGGCCGTTCGGCCCGTTCGGTTCAGTACAGCTGCTTCAGCAGGTCTTCCGCGCTCTTGGTGTCGTCGTCGCCGCGGTGCACCGGGTCGCCCGCCGTGGAGGTGGGCTGGGTGCCCAACTGGAACGGCAGCAGGTAGCTGGTCTCGGAGCCGGGTCCGGCGATCTGGCCGGTCTTGCCGTCCACGCGCACCATGACGATGCCGGGGGGCATGGGGAAGTCGTCCGGCGGATACGAGGGCTCCACCACCTTGCGGTAGTCCACGAAGATGGGCAGCGCGGCGCGCCCGCCGGTCTCGAACTTGCCCATGGGCGCCACCTGGTCGAAGCCCACGTACACGGCGGTGACCAGATGCGGGGTGTAGCCGATGAACCAGGCGTCGCGCTCGTCGTTGGTGGTGCCGGTCTTGCCCGCCAAGGGCCTGCCCAGCGCCTTGGCGCGGGTGGCCGTGCCGTCCTGCACCACTTCCTTCATCAGGGTGGCCATGATGAAGGCGTTCTGCGGGCTGAGCACTTCGCGCACGTCGGGTTTCGACTCGAACAGCGTCTCGCCCCAGGCGTCCTGTATCGAATGGATGAACCTGCGCTTGGCCACGCGCCCCTCGGCGGCGAAGGCGGTGTAGGCTTCCGCCATGTTGATGGGCGAAACCGCCACCGCCCCGAGGCTGACGGAGAGCTCGTTGGGGAACGGCCCTTCCAGCCCCAGCGCCGTGGCCCGCTCGATGACGGCGGGAATGCCGATCTTCTGGGCCACGCGGATGGTGCACAGGTTGCGCGACTTGGCCAGCGCCGTGCGCAGCAGGGTGGGGCCGTAGAACACGCCCTCGAAGTTTTCCGGCCGCCAGATCTTGTCGGTGTACTCGTTCAGGTACACGAAGGGCGCGTCCAGCACCACCGACCCGGCGGTGAAGCCGTGGTCCATGGCGGCGGAGTACACGATGGGCTTGAACGACGAACCGGGCTGCCGCCTGGCCTGGACGGCCCGGTTGAACTGGCTGTCGCTGAAGCTGTAGCCTCCCACCAGGGCCAGCACGTCGCCGGAGTCGGGCTCGATGGACACCACCGCGCCCTGCACGTCGGGGTACTGTTCCAGCGAAAGCTGGATGACCCCGGCCTGCGAAACCAGCGAGGGGTTGTAGCTGGCGGCCTTGCCGTCGGCCCCCAGGGCGGAGACCCACACCACGTCGCCCACGTCCAGCACCTTCCTGGCGTCCTTGACGGCGGCCACGTGCTCGGGGGCGTAGCGGACGTCCGGGGTGCGGCACCAGGCCATGGTCTTCACGTCGATGAAGCCCCGGTACGCGCCCAGGCGCACTTCCGCGCCCTGAGGCACCACCTTGGTCACCAGCGCCCGCGCCCATGCGCCGTCGGCCAGCGCGGGGGGGGTGAAGTTCTCGTGCTTCAGGAAGGCGTCGTATTCGGCGGGCTTCAGGCGTTGCAGCGGCCCGCGCCAGCCGTGGCGGTGCGAGGCGTCGTCCAGCCCGGTGCGCAGGGCCTTTTCCGCCGCGGCCTGGTGCACCGGCTCCATGCTGGTGCGCACGTGCAGGCCCAGTTCGTAGATGGCGTCCTCGCCGTAGCGGTCCACCTTCAGGCCCAGGCGCTTGACGTTGGCCTCGCTGAAGAAGTCGATGAGCTGGCGGCGCACCTCTTCGAGGTACCACGCGCCCTCGCGCCAGCCGCTGTCGTCCATGGACCGGTACACCAGGGGCTGGGCCACGGCCTCGTCGTATTCGGCGCGGTTGATCCACCCCAGTTCCAGCATGCGGTGCAGCACGTACATCTGGCGCTGTCTGGTGGCGTCGGGGTCGCGGAAGGGGTTGTACTTCGAGGGGGCCTGCGGCAGGCCGCCGATCACCGCCGCCTCGGCCAGCGACAATTCGTTGATGTGCTTGCCGAAGTAGGTGCGCGCCGCCGCCTCCACCCCGTAGGCGCCGCCGCCGAGGTAGATCTGGTTCAGGTAGATGGTGAGGATTTCGTCCTTGCTCAGGTATTTTTCCAGCCTGTATGCAAGGATGGCTTCCTTTATCTTGCGCTCGTAGCTCTTTTCCGAGGTCAGCAGCAGCCGCTTGACGATCTGCTGGGTGATGGTGCTGCCGCCCTGCTTGATGGACCCGGCCTGCATGTTCTTGAGGAACGCGCGGAAGATGGCGATGGGGTCGATGCCCTCGTGCCGGTAGAAGCCGTCGTCCTCGGCGGCCAGGAATGCCTGCGGCACGCGGGGCGACATCTTGTCCAGCGGCGCCAGGAAGCGCTTTTCGCGGTAGAAGTAGCCCATCACGCTGCCGTCGCGGGCGTACACGGTGGTGACGAGGGGGGGGCGGTAATCGGCGATGCGGGTGAAACTGGGCAGGTCGTGCGAGGCCCAGACCACCAGCATGGCGGCAAGCCCGGCTGCGGCGGCAATGCCCAGCGCGCCGACGATGCCGAGGGTGAGCAGCAGTTTTTTCATGGGGGTGCGCGTTACAACGTTTCCGGCCCGTCGTCCAGAGCGCCCGGTTTGCCGGGCCGGGGCGGCCTGCGGCGGCCGCGCGGCGCGGTGCGGGGATCGGGAACGGGCTGGGGTTTGGGCAGGAGGGCCGCGTCCCGCGCTCCGTGGGGAGGCGGTGCGGCGGGGGCATCGACGTCATCGGCCGCGGGGGCGGCGTCCCGGTCGCCGTTCGGAGAGGCGAAGGGCAGCCCTGTCCCGAAGGTATCCAGCGGGGGCAGGCCCCAGGCCAGGCGCATGCGCCCGAACAGCAGGCGGACGTCCTTTTCCGTCAGGTGCACGGCGGCCAGCACGCTGGCCAGGGTGCGCCCCTCGCGCACGGCCACGCAGTGGTCCGGGGTGAACAGGGTGATGCGCTCGCCGCGCATCCACAGGGGAAACAGGCGACAGTACCAGGGCCGCACCTCGCGCGGCAGGCGGCAGCCCTCGGCCCCCAGGAAGGCGCAGTCGCCCCGCCGGTCCACGGCCAGGCGCAGGTGTTCGCCGTGCAGGGGGAACAGGGCTTCCACGGCCGCCTCCTCGCCGGGGAACAGGCGCTTCATGCCGTCCACGAAGGGGCGGGTGTTGCGCTCGGTGGCGAATCCGCCCACGTGGTCGCACCATTCCACGATGCGCTCCCATTCCGAGCGGGACAGGGGGAAGCAGAACTCCTCCTCGCCGGGGGTGGTGGAGCAGCATGTCTGGCCTTCGGATGCGCAGCGGGCGCAGGCCGAGGGATCGGACGGGGGCGCGTCCCGTCTGGCATGCGGCCGGGCGCAGGGCTTGCCGGAAGCGCCGGGGGTGCCGGGCGCGCCGGATTTGCCGGGGGTGCGGGGTGCGCGCGCCATGTCAGTAGGCTCCGGAGCCCGAAGTGGGCCAGTTGCCGTTGAAGCCGCGCAGCACCACCACCCAGAAGGCCCGGCCGGGCTTGCCCCGGTGGGTGGACTGGTAGCGGGTGGCCTGCACGGAATCGAACATGGCGTCAAGCTGGCGGGGCATGTCCGGCCCGTCGCGGCGCACCAGCACCGCGTCCCAGCCCACCTTGTCGGCGGGCGACGGCCAGATGTCGTACTGGCTCATGCGGCGGCCGAAGTCGGCGCAGTAGGTCACCGGCTGGCCGGGGGCGTAGAAGGCCAGCGAGGCGGTCATGTCGTAGGCGTCGGAAAAGAAGAACACCCGGTCCGGGTCGGGCAGTTCGCGGCGCACCTCGTCGAGGTGTTCGCCAAGGTCGGCCCAGCCCTTCAGGCGGGTGGCGGGGTTGTACTGCGGCGGCAGGGGCAGGACGTCCTGCGTGTGCACCAGGCCGAAGGTCAGCACGCCCAGCACCGCCCACACGGGGACCAGCCTGCGCCAGACGGTGGTGCGCGCCCCCTCCGCGCGGAGGGCGGCGTCGCGGCGGCGGGCGGCCAGCAGGTCGGCCAGGCAGCACGCGGCCAGCATGATGCCCGCCACATAGCTCATGGCGGGCCAGTTGGGATAGATGCGGGTGTGCAGGCTCCACAGGGTCATGCCGCCCCACAGGGGCCAGAACCCGGCGGCCAGCAGGATGTCGCGGCGCAGCCGGTCGGTGTCGGAGGGGGGGGCGGAGGCGTTGTTGCCGTTGGCGCCCCCCGCCGCCTGCCCGGTGCAGGCGTTGCGCAGGGCGCGCCAGCCGCCCACCAGCATCAGGCCCAGCCACCACGGGGTGATGATGCCCGCCTGCGCACCGAGGTGCTCGGGCAGGCGGTCCGGGGTCAGGAAGGTCTTGGCGGCCTTGCCCGCCACCCCGGCCAGGGTGGCCACGTGGCGGAAGCTGACCCAGTCGTTGGCGATGTTCCAGGCCAGGATGGGCAGCATGCCCACGGCGGAACCGGCAGCCATCACCCCCAGCACGCGCCAGGCCACGCCGCGCGCCAGCAGGCCGTGGCGCGCGAGGCCCCACAGCCACAGCACGGCCAAGCCGCCCATGGCCAACATCATGTACTTGGCCAGCACGCCAAGGGCCATGCAGGCGAACAGCAGCGCGTAAGGCATGCGGCGGCGCGGTTCCTGCGATATCCAGTGCAGGCAGAACAGCGCACCGGCCCAGCACAGCAGCAGGGGGCTGTCGGTGGTCATCAGCACGCCCGAGGCCATGAACAGCGGAGTGGCGTTGGCCACGAACAGGGTCAGCACGCCCAGCGCGGGCGCGCGGAACAGCCGGGCAACGCCGAGGTACAGCAGGGTCTGGGCCAGGGCCGAATTGACCACCGCGCCCATGCGCACGCCGGTTTCCGTGTCGCCCAGCAGGGCCGTCCAGGCGTGGATGAGCCACGCGATGAGCGGCCCCTTGGAGTAGTAGGAAAGTTGCAGCCTGCGCGACCAGTCCCAGTACTGCGATTCGTCCTGCACCAGGTCCAGTTGGCCGGACGCCACGAACCACAGCCGGACCAGGGTGGTGACGGCGATGATCACGCCCGCGCACAGGGCCGGATTGCGTTCCCAGACGGGGGCGGTGGGCAGGATGGAGGCCGTGACCGTGGCTCCGGCGCGCGGGGCGTGCGCGCCATGGCTGCCGGTGCCGGTGGCTGTGCCAATGGCTGGGGCGGTCGGGCGGAATTCGGGCCGGTGTATGGATGCGGACATGCGCGCGAAGACAACCTGTGGGGATAGGGGGATGGGGGCGGCGGGCGCGGGCGGAACCGCGTGCCGGGGAGCGTGTCCGGTGCGAACCGTTCTGGTGCGAACCGCTCCCGAACGGTGCCGCAGGGAATGTAGCCTCTCGGAGTGGGGGTGTCCAGAAGGGCGGGATGCGGCCGTGGCCGACCGCTGCCCGCCCTTCCCGTTCAGGCGTGTGCAGTTGTTGCGGGGCGCCCTGCCGCCGCCGGGGGAGGCGCTACCTGTACAGCCGCTTGAGCACCTTCAGCTTCAGGTCCGAGCCGGGGGCGAAGCGCAGCGGGATGTCGAAGAAGTTGGAGCCCACGGCGGCCGCGCGCGGGGCCGAGAAGGTGGCCAGCCCCGCCGGACCCGCCACGGCGCCGTGCCCGGTTTCGCCCACGCCCCCCTGCGGCAGGCGCGGGTTGGCGAGGTGGGTGGCCGCGTCGTTGATCAGCACGGCCCCGGCGCGGGTGGTTTCCATCAGCCGTTCGCCGCGCGCGTGGGCGGTGGTGAAGGCGTACAGCGCGGTGAGCGCGGGCAGCCCGGCCAGGAAGGCCGTGGCCTCGTCCAGCCGGGCATAGGGGCGCACCACCAGCACGGGGCCGAAGCCCTCCTCGCGCAGGACCGGACTGTCGTCGGGCACGTCGGTGATCAGGGCGGGCGGCACGTACAGGGCCGCCCTGTCGGATTGGCCGGGGGCGTCGCCGGGGCCGAAGGGCAGGGCGCGCCCGGCGGCCAGCCGTTCCGCCTGGCGCACGAACCCGGCGGCGGAGACCATGCGGCCGAAGTCCGCGCTGGCGCGGGGCTGCGGGCCGAAGGCGCGTTCCAGTTCGGCGCGCAGCCCATCCAGCACGCGGTCCAGCACGGTGCGCTGCACCAGCAGCACGTCGGGCGCGGCGCGCAGTTGCCCGGCGTGCAGGAACTTGGCCCACACGATGCGCCGGGCGGCCATGGCGATGTCCGCGTCGCCGTGCACCAACGCGGCGGACGGCCCGCCGGTGATGGCGGCGTACGGGGTCAGGGTGCGGGCGGCCAAGGCGGCGATGGTCCGCGCGCCGCGCGTGTCGCCGTCGTACCACACGAAACCGGGCGCGGTGGCCAGAAGGGCCTCGTCCGTTTCCGCCCCGCCGGTGACCACGGCCACGTGCTCCGGCTCGAAGTACTGGCGCACCAGCCGGGCCACCATCTCGGCCGTGGCCGGGGCTTCGGCCGAGGGGCGCAGCACCACGGCATTGCCCGCGCCGACGGCGTCGGCCAGGGGCACCAGCAGGCTGCGGAACGGGTCGGCCCAGTGTCCATGCACGACCACCCGGCCCAGCGGCTGGCGGCGCACGTAGCTGCGCGCCTTGAACTGCCCCAGCGACGAGAGCACCCGCCGCCCGCCGCAAAAGCCGGGCACGGCCTTGATCAGCCAGTCGATCTCGTGCAGCGCGGGCACCACCTCGCGCACCAGAAAGGGGTGTTCCGGGCGGCCGTAGTCGGCGCGGATGGCGTCGGCCAGGCGGTCGCGGTAGCCCTGCACGCCTTCGCGCAGGCGGCGCAGGGCGTCCACCCGCGCCCCGGAGGGCAGCACCGCGCCCGAGGCGATGAACGATTTCTGGCGCGCGGCCAGCGCGGCCATGTCCTCACCGGTGACCGAGGGCCCGGTGACGGAAGTGCCTGCGGCGGCGTCGGCAGGGACGGACGCGAAGGGGGATGCGGAGGGCTGGGCGGAACTGGGGACGGAACTGGGGACGGAGGTCTGGGGCATGGCGCGCTCCTTGGCGGACGTTCCGGCGCGGGGCGGATGCGCCCCGCCCGATACGGAGGGTTCGGCGGAAGGCTGGCGGCTGGCCGGGGCACGGGACGCCCGTCGGGGACATGGGACGCCGGAACTGCCCGCCTGCTCAGGCCGGTTCGGGCCAGTTCGGGCCAGTGCGGACCGGATCGGGCCGAAGACCGTGGTGTGCGCCCGGTACGGTCCGCCATTGTGTAGTGATACCCCATCCCGTGTCGCCGCGCCAGTGGGGCCGACGGGGAAACACGGCCGCGCGGGCGTCTTGACAGGTTTGCCGCTTGCGGTGCAGGCTAGACTGGCCTTCGTGCGGCCCGGCGTCTGGAAACAGCGCCAACGGGGCCGGTCACTGCGGGCGCACGCGACACCGCTTGCGCCCCTTCGGCGTGCCCGTGGCACGGCGCGACGCAGGTGCCCCTTTCCCCATGCCGCGCGGACGCCGCAATGATCCGTCAGGGAGAGTTTTCACGATGTCAAAGGGTTCCAATCAGTTCGACGTTATCGTCGTGGGCGGCGGCCCGGCCGGGCTGTTTGCCGCGTACCACCTTGCCGAGCATTCCGGCCTGCGCACCTGCCTCATCGAGCGCGGGCAGGACGTGCGCAAGCGCAGCTGCCCCATCAACAAGACGCAGAAGTGTCTGAAGTGCAAGCCGTGCCACATCCTGTCCGGCATGGGCGGCGGCGGCCTGTTCTCGGACGGCAAGCTCAACTTCATCCACAAGCTGGGCAAGACCGACCTTACCCAGTTCATGCCCCGTTCCGAGGCGGAAGCCCTGATCAACGAGACGGAGACCATCTTCAACCGTTTCGGCATGGACGGCCCGGTCTACCCCTCGGACATGGAGGCGGCCAAGGCCATCCGCAAGCAGGCCAAGAAGCACGGCATCGACCTGCTGCTCATCAAACAAAAGCACCTCGGCAGCGACTGCCTGCCCGACCACATCGCCTCCATGTGCGCGCACATCCGCGACAAGGGCGTGGATATCCGCACCGGCGAGGAAGTGCGCGCCCTGACCGTGGAAAACGGCGCGGTGCGCGGCGTTGTCACCGACAAGGGCGAATATTCCTGCAAGGCGGTGATCATCGCCCCCGGCCGCGTGGGCGCGGACTGGGTGGGCGAACTGGCGCGCGGGCACGGCCTGGCCGTGAGCCAGCGCGGCATAGAGGTGGGCGTGCGCGTGGAAGTGCACAAGGACATCATGTCGGATATCACCGACGTGATCTACGACCCCACCTTCTTCGTGCAGACCGACAAGTACGACGACCAGACCCGCACCTTCTGCACCAACCCGGAAGGGTTCATCGCGCTGGAGAACTACCAGGACTTCGTGTGCGTGAACGGCCACGCCTACCGTCACCGCAAGTCGGAGAACACCAACTTCGCCTTCCTGTCCAAGGTGGTGCTGACCGACCCGGTGTCCGACAACCAGGGCTACGGCACCGCCATCGGGCGGCTGGCCACCATCATCGGCGGCGGCAAGCCCATCCTGCAACGCTTCGGCGACCTGCGGCGGGGCCGCCGGTCCACATGGAACCGCGTCAACAAGGGCTACATAGAGCCCACCATGACCAACGTGGTGCCCGGCGACATCGCCATGGCCCTGCCGGAACGCATCGTGACCAACCTGGTGGAGGGGCTGGAGCAGTTGAACAACGTCATGCCCGGCATCGCCAACGAGGAAACGCTGCTCTACGCGCCGGAGATCAAGTTCTTCGCCACGCAGGTGGAGACGGACAACCGCCTGGAAACCTCGCTGAAGGGGCTGTTCGTGGCGGGCGACGGGCCGGGGGTGGCGGGCAACATCGTGTCCGCCGCGGCCACCGGGCTGATTCCGGCCAAGGCCATCATCGAACGGTTGTAGCCTGGCGGCGCGCCGCATTCTCCGGGCAGGCGGGATGGGGGCGATACGCGGGAATGAAGCGGACAAACGGACGGGGCGCCTTGCGGGGCGTCCCGTTTTCGCAAAAGGAAAAATCGGAGGAATCGTGGGATGCCGGGCCTTCACCGGCGGCACGACCGCGCGCCGGGCGGCGCCCATCGGCGCATCGCCGATGCCGGGCGGGGCCTGCGCGGCGCCAAAGGCCGCAGGCCCCGCGCCCCGCCGCAAGCTGTCCGGTCAGCTCTTGATGCTGCGCTGGCAGAAGGCCACCACCCCGCGCGCAAGGTCCGGCGTTTCCGGCCAGAAGATGCGGCGGCGGTTCAGGCCCAGCAGCAGGATGCCGATGATGCGCGCCGTTTCCGGCACGTCGATGTCGTCGCGCACCGTGCCGTCGCGGATGCCCCGGATCAGGCAGGCCTCCACGGTCTGGAACAGGCTGGTGGACAGCGCGTCCATCACCGCGCGGGCGCTGGGGATGGTGGTGTAGGTGTTCAGCAGCACCCGCGTGTCGGTCAGGCGCATGTCGATGAACCCGCAATGGTCGAGGATCAGCGTTTCCAGCAGGCAGTAGCCGCTCTTCTGCCGTTCCTTGATGGCCGCCATCAGCTTCCGGTACTCTTCCAGGTAGGTTTCGACGATGACGTCGAACACTTCCTGCTTGGAACGGTAGTGCCGGTAGATGGCCGCGTCCGTCACGTTGGACGTCTTGGCGATCTGCGCGATGGTGGTGCCCTTGAAGCCGTTGGCGGCGAACAGGGCGCGTGCGTTTTCCAGTATCAGGTCCTTGGAGGATGCCATGCGTGCCTCTTTTCTGGATGCGTCCGCCGCAAGGGAAGCGAAAGGTGCGGAACGCGCGTTGCGCTGCACACCATAGACACGTTCCCGCACGCGGCGTCAAGCACCGGAATTTGCGCGGGGTCGAAACGGCATGCCGAAACGCCGCCCCCGGAGTCCGGACCGGAATGCATCGCGCCCGGCAGCATCGCACCGGACACCATCGTTCCAGCCTGCCCCGCACTGGCGGGGCGCGGCCTGACTACGCCCGCCGCACCCCGTCGCGCCTGTCGTATCAGGCGTAGTCGCCGGGCGTCTCCTGCCCACGCAGCACCCGCAGCACCCCCGATGCCAGGGCGTGCATCTCTTCCACCTCGGGCAGCACCACCACCGGGGCCAGCCATTCCAGCCGCCGGCGCAGCCGTTCCGTCAGCCGGACGCTGCGGGCCATGCCGCCGGTCAGCACCACCCCGGCGATGCGGGCCGGGCAGGCATTCACATTGACGGGCTCGCCGCAGCCGGTGCCGCTGCCGCCGTCCATGAGGGCTGGCGCCAGCGAGGCGATCTCCTTGGCGATGGTGTAGGCCACGGCCTCGAACACCAGTGCGGCGTGGGCGTCGGGCGCGGCGCCGCCGCCACCGTCCTCGCCGTCACCGGCCGCACCGTCCATGCGCCGCTCCAGCACGCGCAGGTCGTTGGTGCCGCAGTGGGCCCACATGCCGCCCTCGCGCAGGATGATGCGCCGCAGTTGTTCGAAGGTGTAGGTGCCGTCCTGCACCAGCGAGAGCACGCCGAGCGACGGCAGGCGGCCGGTGCGCTCCGGGGCGATGGGGCCGTCGCCGTCCAGAGCGTTGATGACGTCCACGATGCGCCCGCAGCGGTGCGCGGCCACGGAAATGCCGCCCCCCATGTGCGCCACCAGCCAGCGGTTGGCCGCGTAGTCCACGCCCAGCAGCGTGGCGGCGCGCCGCGCGGCGGAGCGCTGGCTGAGGGCGTGGAACACGCTGCGGCGCGGCAAGGCGGGCAGGCCCGAGATGCGCGCCACCTCGTCCATCTCGTCGGTGACCGGGGGGTCCACGATGTAGGCCGCCACACCCCAGCGGGCGGCGTAGTCGTGGGCCAGCGGCGCGCCCAGGTTGCAGGGGTGCTCTCCGTAGCGGGCCTGCTCCAGCGTTTCCAGCATGGCCGGGGTGATGCGCCACGCCCCGCCGGGCATTGGCGGCAGCAGCCCCCCGCGCCCGGCCACGGCGGCCAGGGGCAGGTCGGCCACACCGTATTTGGCGAGCAGCGCATCCACGGCGGCACGGCGGTATCGGTACTGGGCCATCACCGTGGGAAAGGCCGCCAGTTCGTCGCGCGGGTGCTCCACGGTTTCGGAAAACACCTCGGTCTCGCCCTCATACAGGGCCACCTTGGTGGAGGTGGAGCCGGGGTTGATGGCCAGAATGCGTTCGACTGCGGGACCGGGCGAATCCACGGGACCGAGTGTGCTGGCGGCAGGGGCCGAGTTGGCGGCCTGATTGGCGATGTGGGAAGACTGGGACGTCAGATGGGTATCCTCTCGAAAGGCTGTGTCGTGCAGGGGCGGCAGACCGGGAGCCGGGCCGCCGGAACAGGGCGGGACGGTTTGCCTACCCGCGTGCCGCCAGGGCCAGATACCCCGCCAGCGCGACGGAGCAGAACTTGGACCGTTCGCTGTCCCCGCGCGAGGTGACCACCAGCGGCGCGGAACTGCCCGCCATGGTGCTGGCCATGTCCGCGTGGGCCAGGGTGGTCAGCGACTTGTACAGGATGTTGCCGCTCTCGATGTCCGGCGCGACGAGGATGTCGGCGCACCCGGCCACGGGGTGGTCCACGCCCTTGCGGGCGGCGGCGTCGGGCGAGATGGCGATGTCGAGGGCCATGGGACCGGCCACGTCCGCCGCGCCGAATTCGCCCTGCTCGGCCATGCGGGCCACGATCTGGGCGTCCAGGGTGGCGGGCATGGCGGGCAGGATGACCTTTTCCGTGGCCGCCAGCATGGCCACGCGGGGCCGGGCGATGCCCAGCGCGCGGGCCACGGCCACGGCGTTGTGCACGATTTCCAGCTTGCGTTGCAGATTGGGGCGGATGTTCACGGCGGCGTCGGTCATCATGGCCAGGCGCGTGCCGCCGCCCCGCACGGGCAGTTCGAACACGGCCACGTGGCTCAGCACGCCCTTGGGCGGCAGGCCCGTGGCGCGGTTGAGCACCCGGCGCAGCAGCACATCGGTGTTTACCAGACCCTTCATGAGCACCTCGGCCTCGCCGCCGCGCACCAGATCCACGGCGCGCTGCACGGCCTCGCGCGGGTCGGGGGCGTGCACGGCGGCGAGGCCGGAAATGTCGCGCGACAGGTCCGCCGCGATGCGCGCGGCCTGCTCCATGTCGCCCACCAGAAGGGGCTGGGCGATGCCCCGGTCCATGGCGTCCAACAACGCGCCCAAGGCGTGCGCCTCGGCACAGGCGGCCAGCACGATACGCGGACGCGCCCCGCAGTCGGCCACCCGCGCCACCAGATCGTCGAGGCTGCGCGGCCCCTGCACGCCCGTGTGCGGGCTCTGACAGATGTTCGCTTCAGTGGTCAAACCGGCTGCTCCGCTGGAGTTTGACGCGGCGATCAGGCAAAATCGCCGCCCCTGCTAATCGTCGTCGCCGCGCTTCATGGCGACCACCCCCGTCCTCGCCAGACTGCGGATGCCGAACGGGCGCAACATGCGGATGAAGCCGTCCACCTTCTGGGTGTCGCCGGTCATTTCCACGGTCATGGTTTCCTGGCCCATGCCGATGACGCTGGCGCGGAACACCTCGCACACCTGCATGATCTGGGTGGTGGTCTCGCGGGTCACGTCCACCTTCACCAGCACCAGCTCGCGGTCCACGAAGTCGCGGCGAGAAAGGTCCTCGACCATGGCCACCACGTCCTGGGCGCGCAGTTCGTCGGCGATGGCTTCCAGTTCGGCCTCGTGGTCCTCCACGGTCAGCACGAGGCGCGAGACGTCGAAGTCCTCGGTCTCGGCGCAGGAGATGGAACGAAAGCTGATGCCCCGGCGCCGGAAGACGTCGGTGGCCTCGGCCACGGCCCCGGCCCTGTTCTTCACCAGCACGGACAAGGTATGTTTCATGGCGGCACTCCCATGTGTCGATGGGGTGGAGCATAACGCGGCCGTGGCGCTTCACGCAACGGCTTGACGGAATATCCGCCATGCGTGACCGGCGCCCCCCCCGGCTTGCGCGCCCTGCGGCCCGGCCCTATCTATGGATGGACGGCGTGGACGCTTGCCCCGGCGATGCCGTACGGCTCCGGCCCGCCATTCACCGCCTTGCCCGAAACAGGAACCGCCATGACCTACCGCCCCGAACCCGACGAGGAATTCAGCCCGCGCGCGGAACACGCCCGCATCCCCCATGCCTCCAGGCGCACCTCGCTGCGCACGCTGCTGCTGGGGCTGGCCGCCCTGTGCGTGGCGGTGTACTCGGTGCACGTCATGCTGCCGGAAGGCCTCTCATCCCGCAATGACGCGCAGGGCGCGGCGCAGGCCGCCCAACAGATCGCCGGGCAGGCTACCGGCTGGCGCGACGTGACGCCCGAGGAAGCCTACGCCATCATCCGGCAGCGCCAAAACGACGAAACGTTCATGGTGCTGGACGTGCGCACCCCGGCGGAATACGCCGAAGGACATGTGCAGGGCGCGCGGAACATCGACTTCACCTCGCCGGAATTCCGCGACCGGGTGCGCTCGCTGAACCGCAACCGCACCTACCTGGTGTACTGCCGCTCGGGCAACCGCAGCGGCAAGGCCTTGGAAGTGTTCCGCGACCTCGGCTTCACCTCCGTCCTGCACATGAACGGCGGCACGCTGGCCTGGAACGCGGCCAATCTGCCGCTGGAAAAGTAGACCGCCCCTCCTCTTCTTTCCTCGCTCAGGTACGCACGCGAACGGCGGCCCACCCGACGGAGGGCCGCCACCTCGTGCATACTGGCGTGCTGTCTATGCGCTACCCGATGAAAAAGTTTTGAAGGAGGGGAGGGGGTGCGGGGGAGGGGTGGAAAAATTTAAAAAAAGTT
>NZ_JBAIYT010000021.1:0-70202 GCF_036763125.1 Nitratidesulfovibrio sp. 1201_IL3209 | reverse complement strand
GCGACTGGCTTGAACACCTGTAGCGTAACCGGAAAGGTGTTTTTTGGTATAACCGATTGACTCCACCCGCATAGCGGGTGGTTCTCTGTTTCGGTCGCTTCGCTCCCTCAACTGGCTAAAGCCATAACGGAAGGGGAGGGGGCGCGTGCGCGCCTCCTCCCCGGTCTTGTGGTCACGTTGCGCGCGGGCGCGTTATTCCAGGGGCACGGTGCGGAAGAAGGTCTGGCCGCGCCGCATCAGTTGCAGCATCACCGCGCCGCGCTTCTTGCCGTCCTGCTCGATGATCTTGGTGAGGTCGGCGGCGGTGTTTACCGGCTTCAGGTTGGCCAGCAGGATGATGTCCCCGGCGCGGATGTCCGCTTCCGCCGCGGGCTTGCCGCCCTCGACGGCGACCACCAGCAGGCCGCGCGCTTCTTCCAGCTTCAGGTTGCGGGCGTCTTCGGCGCTCACCGGGCGCACGCTCATGCCAAGGCTGGCCGCGGCCTGTTCCTTGCCGCTCTTTTCCGGACCGGGTTCGCCGCGCTGGGCGGTAAGGTGTTCCGCCGTGCGTTCGCCCAGGGTCAGGTTGACGGTCTTGGTCTGGCCGCTGCGCCACAGGATCAGCTTGGTGGTGTCGCCGGGCTTCAGCGCGGCGATGCGGCGCAGCAACTGGCTGGAATCCGCCACGTCGTCGCCGTCCACCTTCAGCACGATGTCGCCGGGCTTCAGGCCCGCCTTGTCGGCCGGTTCGCCGGGCATGACCGAGCCCACCAGCGCGCCGCGCGGTTCGCCAAGGCCCAGGGCGCGGGCCGTGGCCTCGTCCACGTCCTGGATGGTCACGCCGATCCAGCCGCGCCGCACCTTGCCCTCGGCGCGCAGTTGGGCGATGACCCGCTCGGCCATGCTGCTGGGAATGGCGAAGCCGATGCCCTGGCCGGACGCGATGATGGCGGTGTTGATGCCGATGACCTGGCCGTCCATGTTCAGCAGCGGGCCGCCGCTGTTACCGGGGTTGATGGAGGCGTCGGTCTGCAGGAAGTTGTCGAACGGGCCGGAGCGGATGTCGCGCCCCTTGGCGCTCAGGATGCCCGCGGTCACCGAGTGGTCGAGGCCGAAGGGGTTGCCGATGGCCAGCAGCCATTCGCCCACTTCCAACTTGTCGGAATCGCCGAAGGGCAGCACCGGCAGCGAGTTGCCCGCGTTGATCTTCAGCAGGGCGAGGTCGGTCTCCTCGTCGGTGCCGATGACGTTGGCCACGTACGAGTTGGACTTGCCGCTGGCGCCTTGCAGGTTCACGCGGATCACGTCCGCCTCGGCCACCACGTGGTTGTTGGTGACGATGTAGCCGTCGGTGGAGATGATGAAGCCGGACCCCAGCGAACGCTGCTTCTGCGGGCGCTGCTGGCGGCCGTGGAATTTTTCGAACTGGTCGAAGAACTTGTCGAAGGGGGTGCCGGGCGGCATGTTGCGGAACAGTTCGTTGAACGGATTTTCCGAGGCCTGCACGGTTTTTTCGGTACTGATGTTGACCACGGCATTGCCCGACTGCTTCGCGAGCTCGCGGAAGTCCGGCAGCATGGGCGCGGCCTGCGCGGCGGCTGCAAGCACAAGGCACAGCGCCAGCGCGGCGGCGAGGGTGCGGGAAAGTGAACGTGCCATGTAGGGCTCCTTGGCAGGGGGAGTTTGCAGGCGACGACGAGCCTGCGATGGCGACCCCCCGTGATCGCGGGGCCGACTGGGTGAGATAATAGGGCATACCGGTACGATGTAAACACCGTAACGCCATTTTTTGTCCGTGGGGCGCAAGGGGCGGCGCAAGGCATGGCCGGGCGCGGGCACGAAAAAAACGGGGGAACGCGCATGCGCCCCCCCCGTCCGGTCGGTATCTGCCGTACGGCTACTTCTTGCGCTTTTCCAGGGCGGCCTGCAAGGCGCTGCCCAGGGTGCCGAAGCCGCCGGAATCGCCCGACACCACGGTGGCCGGGGCGGAAGAGCGCGAACCGCGCCCGCCGTCACGTCCGCCTTCGCGGCCGCCCGGTCGTCCTTCGTGATGCTCCCGCTTCTGGGGCTGGGCGTACTTGCGCCATTCGCCATCGTCCTCGCCGGTGGCGTCGGCCGGGGCCAGCGAGATGCGGCGGGCCTTCACGTCCAGGTCGCGCACCACCAGCGAGACTTCCGCGCCGGGGTTCAGCCCGGCGTAGGTCTTGGACTGGGGCGAGGTGGCGGCCACGGCGTTGGGCAGCAGCCCGGTGACGCCGGGGGCCAGGTTCACGAACAGCCCGAAGGGCGCGCGCTTTTCCACGGTGCCGGTGACGGTGGACCCGGAGGGGAAGCGTTCCTCCACCGTGGACCACGGGTCGCCCTCGGCGTCGCGCAGGCTCAGCGACAGCCGCTTGCGGGCGGGGTCCAGTTCCTTGACCTTCACGGACACGGTCTCGCCGGGGGTCACGGCCTCTTCAGGCTTGTTGATGCGGCGGGTCCAGGACATTTCGGAAAGGTGCACCAGGCCCTCCACGCCGGGCAGCACCTCGATGAAGGCGCCGAACGGGGCGAGGCGGGTGACCTTGCCGGTGAGGATCTGGTCGGGGTCGAGCCGTTCGGCCACGTCCTGCCACGGGTCGCCGGACACCTGGCGGATGGACAGCGAGATGCGCGGGCCCTTGCGGGAATCCCTGCCGCCCTTGCCTTCTTCCGCCCCGGCGATGGACAGCACCTTCACGCGCACCTTGTCGCCCACGCTCACGGCCTCGTCGGCCTGCTGCACGCGCGACCACGACAGCTCGGAAACGTGCACCATGCCTTCCAGGCCGGGCGCGATCTCCACGAAGGCGCCGAACGGGGCAAGGCGGGCCACGGTGCCTTCCAGCACGTCGCCTTCCTTCACGTTTTCCATGAGGGCGCTCAGCGATTCGGCCTGCTCGCGTTCCAGCAGCATGCGGCGCGACACCACGATGTTGCGGCCGTTCTGCTCCAGGCGGGTGATCAGGAACTGGAAGGTCTGGCCGGTGAACGATTCCGGCTCGGCGCCGGGGCGCAGGTCCATCTGGCTGGCCGGGCAGAAGGCGCGGCGCTTCATGACCTCGACGTTGAAGCCGCCCTTGCAGGGGCCCGTGACCCGGCCTTCCACGGGGATGCCCGCCTCGCGGGCGTCCTCCAACTGGGCCAGGCCCACCTGGCCGCCCATGGCGCGCGACAGCTTGATTTCGTTGGCGTTGGCCGAAACCACGTACAGTTCCAGCACGTCGCCCACGGCCACGGGCAGGTTGCCTTCGGCGTCTTCCAGCTCCTTGCGGTCCACAAGACCGTCCACCTTGGCCCCGGTGGCGACGAAGACGGTGTCCTCGCCGATGGCCACCACGGTGGCCTTCACCCGTTCGCCGGTGCGCACGGTTTCCGCCGTGCCGGAATGCGCCTCCAGCAGGTCCGCGAAGCTGGCGTTCTCGTCGAATGCGTCGTCTTCGCTCATTTCGACGGGGGCCGCCTCCTGCGGGGCAGGGGCAACGGTGGCTTCGGGGGCGGTGGCTTCCGCCTGTCCGGTTTCGGTGGCGGCCTCCGGGGTTTCCAGCCCGGTGGCTTCGGTGCGTTCACCAGTCATCAGTCCGATCTCCTTGAAAAGTGGCGTGCGCCGCGTGGCGTTCACCCGCAATATCAGCGCCGAAGGTCAAGGGCAAGTGCGACGGCGTGGTTGCGTCGCCGTCCACGGCGTGCGATAATGGGGCGAAATCGCCATTTCCGTAAGGAGGTTTCATGCTCAAAGCCAAGGCACGCCACATTCTCGTCGATACCGAGGATGCCTGCAACGAATTGAAGGCTCGCATCCAGGCGGGTGAAGACTTCGCCGAGGTGGCGCGCGCCCACTCCAAGTGCCCGTCGGGCCGCCGTGGCGGCGACCTGGGGGAATTCCCCCGTGGCGCCATGGTGCCCGAATTCGACGAAGCCGTGTTCACCGGCGAAGTGGGCACCGTGCTCGGCCCGGTGCGCACCCAGTTCGGCCATCATCTGATCGAAGTCACGTCGCGCAGCGGCAGCTAGGGGCCGCTGCGGGGCGGCTCCCGCAAGGGAAACGCCTTTCCGCTCCCGCCCACTGGACGCGGCCGGACCGCCGCCTTATTCCGTCAGGTAGGCGGCCGCGCCCCGGCAGGGCGCGCCGCGCAGCAAACGTTTATGCAGAGAACCGCAACCCGGCCGGGGCGGCTGCCCCGCAAGGCACCGCCCCGGCCGTCCGTTTTTTTTGCCGGTCGTCGCCCGGCCCCCGTTCGCACCTTGTGCTCCCATTTCCGGAGGTCACCCGCATGGCCAACTTCAAATTGTGGAAAAGCGAGGAGTTGCAGCGCCTGAGAAGCGAGAGCGACCGGATGTTCGACCGGTTGTGCTCGGAACTGGGCCTGCCCTCGGTCTGCCAGCCGCTGATGGAACCGGCGCTGCGCATGATCGACACCCCCGATGCGGTGGTGGTCGAGGCGCAGTTGCCGGGCGTCACCGCCGAAGACCTCGACATCGTCATCACCGGCAGCGTGCTCATCGTGCGCTGCGCCCAAAGCGCCGCCTGCGCCATCGGCGAATCCAGCAGCCGGTACGAAAGCCGTTTCATGCTGCCGTGCAAGATCCGCACGGAGGACGTGGAGGCGGAACTGGACGAGGGCGTCTTGCGCATCACCATGCCCAAGTGCCGCAGGCCCGAAGCGCGCCGCGTTCCCGTCAGGACCGGCCGGGCCGGTTGAGAAACAAGGAGGCACCATGACCACCACCAAGAAGGCGACCAAACGCACCGCTGCCTCTTCCGCGTCCCCGTCCCTGCCCGCATCCCCGTCCGCATCCGCGCCCTCATCCACGTCGGGCGGCGGGGGGCTTCCCGCTCCGCTCGCGCCCGAACAGCTGCGCTGGACGCTCGACCCCGCAACGCTGCCCTTCGCCCACACCGGCGAAGTGGATGAACAGGCCGACATCATCGGCCAGCGGCGGGGGGTGGACGCCTTCCGTTTCGGCATGGGCATGCAGGGCAAGGGCTACAACATCTTCGTCACCGGGGCCGTGGGCATCGGCAAGCTGTCCATGGTCAAGCGGCTGCTGGGCAACGGCGCACGCGGCGAGGCCACGCCCGACGACCTGTGCTTCGTGAACAACTTCAAGACGCCCGAGGAGCCCATCCTGCTGCGCTTTCCGGCGGGCAAGGGGCGCGCCTTCAAGGCCGACGTGCAGGCGTTCCTGGATACGGTGAAGCGCGACATCCCCCAGCTGTTCGAAAGCCAGGAATACATCGCCAGCAAGAACGAGATCATCGAGGCGCACGACAGGAAGACCCGCGAGTTCTTCAAGAACCTGGAAACCAAGGTGCGCGATTCCGGCTTCGTGCTGGTGAACATGCAGATGGGCCAGATCCAGCGGCCGGACATCGTGCCCATCGTGGACGGCGAGCCGGTGCACCTGCTGAAGCTGGAGGAAATGGCCGCCAAGGGGCGCTTTCCGCGCGAGGAACTGGAAAAGCTCCAGGAAACCTACAAGACGCTGAAGGAAGAAATCGACGCGATCTTCCTCGACGTGCGTGAACTGCAGAAGGAAGTGAAGCGCAAGACCGAGGAGGTGGACCGGCTCATGTTCATGAGTTCGGCGCGCGACCTCGCCCGGCCGCTGCTGGAAGGGTACGAGGACCCTAAGGTGCAGAAGCACATCGAGGCGGTGCTGGCCGACATGGCCGAAAACCTGGACGGCCTGAAGGTGATGGGCCAGCAGGTGCAGGGGCCCATGGGCATGTTCGTGCCCGCCCCGGCGGAAGCGGTGCTGCATCCCTACCAGGTCAATCTGCTGGTGGACAACGCGGAACTGGAAGGCCCACCGGTGATCGTGGAATCGTTCCCCAACTACCGCAACGTGTTCGGCTCCATCGAGCGGGTCATGGACCGTTCCGGCCTGTGGCGCACCGACTTCACCAAGATCAACGCCGGGTCGTTCGTCAAGGCCAACGGCGGCTACCTGGTGCTGAACCTGATGGACGCCATCATGGAGCCGGGGGTGTGGCAGACCCTGAAGCGCGCCCTGAAGACCTCGGAAATGGAGATCCAGACCTTCGACCCCTACTACTTCATCACGGCCACGGGCATAAAGCCCGAGTCCATCAAGATGGAGGTCAAGGTGGTGGTCATGGCCACGCCCCAGTTGTACCACATGCTGCGGCACTACGACCCGGACGTGCAGAAGATCTTCAAGGTGTGGGCGGACTTCGATTCGTCCATGCCGCTGGACGACGTGTGCGTCACCGACGTGGCCAAGCTGATGAAGACCTTTGTGGCGGCGCGCAGCCTGCGCCAGTTCGACGCCACGGCCGTGGCCGCCCTGCTGGAGCACGGCGTGCGCATGACCGGCCGGCGCGAAAAGCTGACCACCTCGTTCCCGGTGCTGCGCGACATCATGGAAGAGGCCGACTATCTCGCCCGCGAGGCCGGGGCGGACATGGTGTCCGCCGCGCACGTGACGCAGGCGGTGGAAGGCCGCCTGTACCGCGCCGGACTCATCGAGGAGAAGGTGCAGGAGATGATCGACCGGGGCAGCGTGTTCATCGACACCGACGGCGCGGTCGTCGGGCAGGTGAACGGGCTGGCCGTGTACGCCATGGGCGACCACATGTTCGGCAAGCCTTCGCGCATCACCGCCACCACCTCCATGGGGCGCGAGGGCATCATCAACATCGAGCGCGAATCGGACCTGTCCGGGGCCATCCACAACAAGGGCATGCTCATCCTTTCCGGCTACCTGCGCCGGGCCTTCGCCCAGGACAAGCCGCTGACGCTGGCGGCCTCCATCGCCTTCGAGCAGTCCTACGGCGGGGTGGACGGCGACTCGGCCTCGTCCACCGAGCTGTACGCGCTGCTCTCCAGCCTGTCGGGCGTGCCCATCAGGCAGGGCATCGCCGTCACCGGCTCGGTGAGCCAGAAGGGCGAGGTGCAGCCCATCGGCGGCGTGAACGAGAAGATCGAGGGCTTCCACGAGGTGTGCAAGCGCAAGGGGCTGACCGGCGAACAGGGCGTGCTGATCCCCGCCGCCAACGTCAACGACCTGATGCTGAAGCCCGAAGTGCTGGATTCCGTCCGCGCGGGAACCTTCCGCATCTGGGCCGTGCGCAGCGTGGACGAGGGCATCGAACTGCTTACCGGCGTGCCCGCCGGGGTGCGCGGACCGGACGGGGCCTACCCCGAGGGCACCGTGTACGCCAGGGTGGACGCCCGGCTGCGCGAACTGGCCGAAGGGCTGCGCAACTTCGGCGAGAAGAAGGACGAGAACGGCAACGGCAACGGAAAGGGCAAGGGCAGGCGCGCCAAGCCCTCCAAGGAGCCGGAGGACAAGACGGACTAACCCCGCCCTGCCGGGTGGGGACCCGGTTACGGCCGGCGCACGCCATGCCGGAATGACTGGCCGGAATGACCAGCCGGAACGACCGGCCGGAACGAGACGGCCAACGACCATACCGGGCGGCTCCCTCCTGCAGAAAGGGGCCGCCCTTTGCGTGCGGGACCGGATTGCACCGCGCGGAAAAAAGGAACGCTGCCACGGCCGTGACCGATGCAATGGCCGGGAACGTAGTGGTGGCTGATTGTTCAACCACTGCACATGTCAGTAATTATTTATTTCACAATGACGCCGTCTTTGCGCGTCATGCGCGTGCACAACGGAAAAAAGACAATGAGGTGTCACGTAGTGCGCCGAAGAAACAGCTAGTCCCGCAAATGCACAATGTCCGTCCGTTCCGCGCGCCGCATCTTGAAAGGGGGGAACCATGTGATAAGAGGTGGTGACCCTTCTCCCGTAACGGCCAAAGGAGGACGCATGGACCGCGAAGAATATCCGTACGATCTGGTGCAGGTCGTGCTTGTGGCACGCGACGGCAAACGAACGGAAATAGAGGCGCGGGTGGGGTCGCTGCTGTTCGTGGACGTGGAGCGGGACAACTGTTGCGTCAGTTGCGATGCGCAGTGGTGGGACGAGGTGCCGGGCATGCGCCGCCGCGCCGTCCGCACCCTGATGGACGCACTGCACGAGACGGTGCCGCTGCTGGCCGAGCGCTGAAATCCGGCGCAGGCCGTGAGTGTCGCCCTCCGGTGGTTCCGGACGGGTGTTGCAGGGGATGTCGCCTGACGCGGCATCCCTTTTCCGTTGCCGCGCGCGGACGCCAGCGGCGCTCGGGCCGGGGCGTGCGGTCGCCCGTGGCCGGTGAACGGCATGCGGCGGCGCGTGCGCGAGGTGCGGCGGCGCTACGTGTTGCGCCGTTCCGTGAACGGCGAACGGCGGCGCGAGCGGCGGCAGGCCGGGTACTCTTCCTGCCCTGTCCTGTTCGCGGTCACGTTTGCGGCCACGGAAGGGCCATTCACCGAAAGTGACGTGGCGCTCTCGTCAGGGGGCTGTACAACGGAGCCATCGACACCGGCGGCCCCGTGACGGCACGTCCGCCGCCGGACGGGCACTGCACCGGCCCGCGCCCCGATACACGCGGGCACGCGGGCCGGGCGGAACACCACAAGGAGGCACGCATGGCCACGATCACCGAAACGGCGGGCACCACCGGCATGACCATGGAAGCCCCCCCGACCCTCTCGACCCCCACCCCCTCGACCCTGGAGCAGCGCCAGACGCCGCATCAGCCCCACCAGCATCACCCCGACGAAGCGCAGTTCGCGGCGCTGGTCCGTGCCCGGTGGAGCGTTTCCCTCACCCTGACGGCCCTGATGCTGGCCATCTATTTCGGCTTCATCATGGTTCTGGCCTTCCGGCGCGACCTGTTGCAGGCCGCCGTGGGCGGCGGCATGACCCTGGGCATTCCCGTGGGGTTCGGCATCATCGTCGTCGCCTCGGCGCTCACCGGCGCCTACGTGTGGTGGGCCAACCGGGCGTACGACGGCGCGGTGCGCCGCATCGTCACGGGCATGCAGTCAGGCGGGCAGGCGGGACAGACCATGAAGGGGGCGCGCCATGGCGAGTGAATTCACCTCCACCATCGGGCAGCCCAACGCGCTGTCCATCGGGTTCTTCTTCCTGTTCGTGGCCTTCACCCTGGGCGTCACGTGGTGGGCGGCCCGGCGCAGCCGTTCGGCGGCGGAATTCTACGCGGCCGGGCGCAGCGTCACCGGGTTCCAGAACGGGCTGGCCCTGGCGGGCGACTACATGAGCGCGGCCTCGTTCCTGGGCATTGCCGGGCTGGTGGCCCTGAAGGGGTATGACGGGCTCATCTATTCCATCGGCTTCCTGGTGGGCTGGCCGGTAATGATGTTCCTCATCGCCGAGCCGCTGCGCAACCTCGGCAAGTACACCTTCGCCGACGTGGTGGCCTACCGCCTGCGGCAGAAGCCCATCCGCGTGGCCGCCGCGTGCGGCTCGCTGATGACCGTGGCGTTCTATCTCATCGCGCAGATGGTGGGCTCCGGCTCGCTGGTGCACCTGATGTTCGGCCTGCCGTACGAGACGGCGGTCCTGGTGGTGGGCGCGGTGATGATCGCGTACGTGCTGTTCGGCGGCATGCTGGCCACCACCTGGGTGCAGATCATCAAGGCCGTGCTGCTGCTGGGCGGGGCCAGCGTGATGGTGTTCTTCGTGTTGCGGCACTTCGGCTTCAGCCCGGCGGAACTCTTCCGCGCCTCGGCCGCGCGCTACGGCGACAAGGTGCTGGCCCCCGGCGGCCTCGTGTCCAACCCGTGGGACGCCCTGTCGCTGGGCATGGCGCTGATGTTCGGCACGGCGGGGCTGCCGCACATCCTGATGCGCTTCTACACCGTGCCGGACGCCAAGGCCGCCCGCAAGTCGGTGTTTTACGCCACCGGGTTCATCTCGTACTTCTACGTGCTCACCTTCATCATCGGCTTCGGGGCCATGGCGCTGGTGGGGCAGGACATCATCGCCGGGTTCGACAAGGGCGGCAACATGGCCGCGCTGCTGCTGGCCGAGGTGACCGGCGGCACCATGTTCCTGGGCTTCATCGCCGCCGTGGCCTTCGCCACCATCCTGGCCGTGGTGGCCGGGTTGACCCTGGCGGGCGCCACCACCTACGCGCACGACCTGTACGCCAACGTGTTCCGGCGCGGCCGGTCCACGGAAGACGACGAGGTGCGCATGGCCAAGCGGGCCACCGTGGCGCTGGGCGTGCTGGCCGTGGCGCTGGGCATCGCCTTCAAGGGGCAGAACGTGGCCTTCATGGTGGGGCTGGCCTTCGCCATCGCCGCCAGCGCCAACTTCCCCGCGCTGCTCATGTCCATCCTGTGGAAGCGTTTTTCCACCTTCGGGGCGGTGTGCTCCATCGCCACCGGGGCTACGCTGGCAGTGGGACTGATCATGCTCAGCCCCACCGTGTGGGTGGACGTGCTGCATTCGCCCTGGGGCATGGCCGCGCCCTTCGCGTTGAAGAACCCGGCGCTCATCTCGCTGCCCGCCGCCTTCGCAGCCGGATGGCTGGGCTCGGTGCTGCGCCCCGAACCCGACGCCGAGGAACGCTACGCCGAACAGAAGATCCGCAACTACCTCGGCGTGGGCGCGGAGTAGGGAATGAAGACCGGCTATCCCGCCATGGCATCCGTGGCCCCTCCCGGCGGGGAGGGGCCTTTGGAGCGTGGGCCAGAGCGTGGGAAGGACCAGGCCGCGCGCGGCCCGTTGTCCCTTTCCGCGCTGCCGGAGGAAACCCCGTTGCTGCGCCCGGTGCGCGACATGATCGGCGGGGCTCACGGGCCCGGCGGTGTTGACGGGGCGGGACTTCGCGCGCCGCTGTTCGTGGCGGGGGGCACTCCCCTGCGCGAGGCCGCCGCGCGCATGGCCGGGGCGGGGGCATCCGCCTGCCTGGTGCATGCCCCCGGTGGTCCTGCCGGGCCGGGTTCGCCCCCCGGAGTGGACGCCCCCCTGCTCCCGGCGGGCATCCTTACCGAGCGCGACGTGGTGCGCGCGCTGGCGGAGCACGGGCCGGGCGCGGCCGCGCTGCCGGTGGAGGCGGCGATGACCGCCGCGCTGGTCACCGTGCGCGAGGATGAACTGCTGTTCGAAGGGCTGTCGCGCATGGTGCGCCACGCCATCCGGCGGCTGGTGGTGGTGGCGGCCGGGGGCGTGGTGCGCGGCATGCTGGAGGAGCGCGACCTGCTGGCCGCCGGGGCGGACAACCCCGTGCAACTGGTGGCGGACATGGCCGCCGCGCCGGACGGGGCCGCCTGCCGCCCCCTGCTGGAGCGGGCGCGCCGGGTGATGGCGCGTTGCGTGGAGCAGGGCGTGCCCGCGCGCGGCGTGGGGCGGCTGGGAGCCGAGTTGCACGATCACCTGCTGGCCCGCTTGGCGCACTTGGCCGTGGCGTCCATGCCGCTGCCGCCTCCGGCCCCGTTCGGCATGGCCGTGCTGGGCAGCCAGGCCCGGCGCGAGCTGTTCCTGGCGGCGGACCAGGATGCGGCCATGGTCATTTCCGAAGCCTCGGGCGACGTGCCGCCGGAACAGGTGGCCGACTATTTCGAACGCCTTGCCGCGCGCCTTGCCGCCTTGCAGGCCGAGGCAGGCGTGCCGGACTGCCCGCACGGCGTGGTGCCGCGCAATCCCGCCTGGCGTATGACCTTGCCCGCCTGGCGGGCGGACCTGGCGGCCATGCTGCGCGCCCCCGATGCGCAGGGGGTGCTGCGCTGCTCCATGCTGGCGGACGCGCGCGGCGTGGACGACGGCTGGGATCTGGTGGTCCGTCTGCGCGCCCTGCTGACCGACATGGTGCGCGCCGCCCCGCTGATGCTGCGCTGCATGGCGCGCGAGGCGACGCGCTTCGCCCCACCGCTGGGCGTGTTCGGCGCGCTGGTGGTGGAGCGCGCCGGGACGGACAGGACGGCGCGGGCGACGTTGGACCTCAAGAAGGGCGGCTTGTTCCCGCTGATGCACGGCGTGCGCACCCTGACGCTGGACACGGGCGCGACCGCGCACGACACCGCCGGGCGCATCGCGCAGTTGCGGGGGGCGGGCGTGCTGTCCGAAGCGCGCGCGGCCGACCTTGGCGAGGCCATGGAACATCTCCTGGGGCTGCGGGCGCGGGCGCAGGCGGCGGCGGTCCGGAGCGGGGCGGCTCCCGATGACCGGGTGCGGCCCGACGATCTTTCCGGCATGGAGCGCGAGCGGTTGAAGCAATGCTTCAAGGTGGTGGCGGATTTCCAGGACATGCTGCGGCGGCGCTATTCGCTGCATTTGATGGTGTAGCCGGGGGACGGGGCGGGGAGGGCGCATGCACGAGGACGTGATCCGTTTCCTGCGGGGGGTGCCCCCGTTCCTGTTCCTGCCGCGCGCCCGGCTGCGGGCGCTGGCCTTCGGCGCGCAGGTGGTGTTCCTTCCGGCTGGCGAGGAGCTTGAAAACGCCACGGAGGACGGGATGCCCGTGCTGCACGTGGTGGTGAAGGGCGCCATCGCCGTGCGCGGCCATGGCCCGGAGGGCGGCGAACCGCTGGGTCCGGGGACGGTGTTCGGCTGGCCCCACGGGCAGGCGGCAACGCCGCTGGCGTACGCCGCCACCGATGCGCTGTGCTACCTGCTGCCGGTGCGGGCCGTATCCGATGCCCTGGACGACAGGCCCGGCCTGCGGGAACTGCTGGCCCCCGGCTTCGGCCCCGCGCTGCTGGAACTGGGCGCGTCGTCCCTGGCGCGGCGCTGCGCCCTGTCCTGGCAGGGCGGGCGGCCGTGGCAGGCCGTTACGGCGGGCGAAGCCATGCCCGCCGGATTCGCGGCGGCGCCCGTCCAGGTTTCCCTGCGCGAGGCGGCCCGGCTGATGACCGGGCGGCAGCGCAGCGCCATCGTGCTGCTGGACGGGGACGGCAGGGCGGCGGGCATCCTCACCGACCGCGACTTCCGTTCGCGCGTGGTGGCGGGCGGGGCAGGCCACGGGCAGCCCGCCGGCGCGCTGATGTCGTCCCCGGTGCTGTGCGTGCAGGCCGGGGCCTCGTGCCTGGACGTCATGCTGCTGATGGCCGGGCGCAACATCCATCACGTGGTGGTGGTCGATGGCGACGAGCCGGTGGGGGTGTTGTCCTCGCACGACCTGATGGTGCTGCGCGGGGTGTCGCCCACGGCGCTGGCCGAGCGCATCGGCGCGGCCGGAACCCTGACTGGGCTGGTGGAGGCCGCACCGCGCGCCGATGCGCTGGCCGCCGTGCTGCTGGGCGAAGGAGCGCGGCCGGAGACGCTGGACGCCACCCTGCCGGACCTGCACGACCTCATGACCGCCCGGCTGTTCGAACTGGGCATCGTGGCGCTGGGGGAACCGCCGCGCCCGTGGTGCTTCCTTGTTTTCGGCCCGGCGGCCCGGCGCGAGGCGTGGTTCCGCCACCGGCAGTGGAACGGCCTGGTGGTGGGAGACGGCCCCGGCACGCCCGGCAACGGCGACGGAGGTGAGGACGGCCGCGTGGCCGCCTATTTCGGGACGCTGGCCCGTTTCGTGCGCGACGGGTTGCGTGCGCTTGGTTTTGCTCCCTGCCCGCAGGGGCGCATGGCCGCCACTCCGGGGTGGACGCTGTCCGTTTCCGGCTGGCGGGACCGGTTCCGGCAATTGGCGGTGCCGGAGCGCGGTTCCACGGAACGTCACGGCGCTCCGGCCATGCCGCTGCCGGTGCGCCGGGGCATGTTCGACGTGCGCCCGGCGTGCGGAGACCGGGAACTGGGCCTGCGCGTGGCCGCCGTGGCCGACGCGGCGCTGCGCGACGTGGTGCGGGCCGGGGCGCGCTGGCCGTGGGAGGCGGACGGGGCAGGGCGGGGAACCATGCCGGGCGGGGAGATGGCCGACACGGCGCGCGCTCTGGCCGCCGGGCAGGGCGTGCAGCCCCCCGGCACCCTGGCGCGGCTGCGCGCCCTTTCCGCGTGCGTTGGTGGTGCGGGTGAAATCCTGGCCGATGCCCGGCGGGCCTGCGAATATCTGCTGCTGCGCGCCGCCCGGACGGAGCTTGCCCGGCGCGGCGCGGGAGATGGCGGGGGCGACGAAGCCGAGGCCCCTGATGCGGTCACGGATGTGGTCCCTGACGAGGTTACGGACGGGGCCGCCGCCATGGCGGCGGATTCTCCCGGCGGCCCTGATGCCGCCCTTGGAATGGATGGTCTGGACGCGCTGGCCTTGCGCCGCGCCCGCGAAGCCCTGCGGGCGCTGGACGGGCTGCCGGGGCCTCGTGAGGACGCCCCGGCGCCCCGGCGGGGGGACGCCGGGGCCGCCGTTCCGCCGGGGGATGCGCCATCGTTCGCGGCCAGGCGCGGGGACACCCCATGAAGCGCCTGCTGCGCCGCCTGCTGTCCGGCGCCGGACCGGACCCGGCCACGCCGTTGCGGCAGATGGTCTTCGTGTCCGTGGACTGCGAGATGACCGGCCTCAATCCCGCCCGCGACGATCTGCTGGCCGTGGGGGCCGTGGCCCTGCGCGGCATGCGCATGGACCTTTCCGCCACCTTTCGCGGCCTGCTGCGCCCGGCCCGTCCCGTACGGCCGGAAGGGGTGCCCGTGCACCGCATCCTGCCCGGCGAGGCGGCCAGGGGCGACGAGGCGGCGTCGGAACTGGCCCGCTTCGATGCCTGGCTTGCCGGGCTCGCCGCGTTGCCGTCAGGGGTGAAAGGGACCGGGCCGTCCGTGGTGCTGCTGGGCTGGTGCCTGGGGCTGGACGAGGCGTTCCTGGCCGCCGGGCGCAGGCGTGCCGGGCTGCCCGCCCGCGCGCATCCCCGGTGCGACGTGCTGGACCTGTTCCGGCACCTGCGCGCCTCCGGCCGGGCGGCACCAACCGGCGCGCCCTCGCCGCCTCTGGTCGGCGCGCCGTTTGCCCCAGCCCCGTCGTGTACTCCAGCCGCGCCCTGTACCCCGGACGTGCAGGCCGCGCTGGCGGACATCCCCCTCAAGGACGCGGACCTGTACGCGGTGGCCCGTGCGCTGGACGTGAACGTGCACGATGCGCACGACGCGCTGGGCGACGCCTGCCTGTGCGCGCAGGTGTTCCAGCGCCTGGTCCCGTTGCTGGAGCGCCGCCTTGGCCGCCGGGCGGCATGGGGCGACCTTGCCCGCGCGGAAGACGCGGCTGCCTGCGGGGCGCGCCATGGGGGCGGGGCCTTCGGGCTGTGAAGCGCATCGCATCGCCTTGCCCGCGCCACCCTGCGCCCAGCCCATTCCCTTGAACAACGAGGCCCCCTGAATACCCAAAGCCCATGCAAGACGAAGCGCCCCGCCGGAACGTCTGTTCCGGCGGGGCGCCCGATCATCTCTTATCGGCTCGACAGTCCGATGGCCATTCCGGCCCGGCTACCTTTCCGCCACTGGTCGCTGCGGCGCGCGCTTGCGCTGTTCGGCGTAGCGCGGGTCGTTCTGGCCCGTCAGCGAGAGCGCATGGGTGGTGCAGCCGGTGACGCAGGCGGGCTTCAGCCCGGCGTCGATGCGGTCCATGCACAGGTCGCACTTCACGGCCTTGTCCCCGTCCTCGTTCCATTGCGGGATGTGCCAGGGGCAGGCTTCCAGGCACGCGCCGCAGCCGATGCAGTCGTCGGCCTCCACGTACACGATGCCGTCGGCCTCGCGCTTGGTCATGGCCCCGGTGGGACACACGTCCACGCATTCCGGCTCCTCGCAGTGGAAGCAGGGCATGTACAGGGTGCGGTAGGCGGGCGCGCCGCCGGCACCGGCCACGGGGCCGTCGGTGAAGTGCACGCCCAGTTTGATGCCCACAGGCATCCCGTTCTTGACCTTGCAATGTACTTCACACGCCTTGCAGCTGATGCAGCGGCGCTCGTCGGTGACGATGCAGTAGGTGCTCATGTGCTGTCCCCTATGCCCTGGCTGCGGCCTTGCGCACGGCCACGAAGTGTTCCTGCATGGATATGCCGCCCCCGGCCCGGTCGTAGCGTTCCAGCCCGCCGGGCATCAGGTCCTGGTCGGCCACGCCCTTGCCCCGCGCCCGCGATTCCACCGGCAGCCGGTGGCCGAACCCGTGCACCATGAACAGCGCCTCGGGGTGGACGAAGTCGGTGACGAAGGCGCGCAGCCGCCCGGCGGCGGCGCCCCGGGCATCCAGCACTTCCAGCAGGTCGCCGTCGGAAATGTCCAGTTCGGCGGCCCTGGCGGTGTTGATCCAGGCCACGTTGGTGGGCATCTGCTCGGCCAGCAGGGGGTTGTTCACGGTGTGCCCCTGGGTGTGCAGGGCCGTGCGCCCGAAGGCGATGCGGAACATGCCCTGCGGGGGCGCGGGCGGCGCGGCGTAGGTGCGCAGGCTGGGTTCCCCGGCCTTGGTCCACTTGGGGCTGATCATTTCCAGCCTGCCCGACGCGGTGGGGAACTTCAGTTCGGCGTCCTCGCGGTACTTGGGCGCGTCGCACAGTTCCACGAAGCCCTTGGCGTCGAAGTCGGCCATGGTCACGCCCGTGGGCTGCAACTGGTATTCCCAGATGTCCTCGATGCGCTCGAAGGCCAGCTTGTCCATGCCCAGCCGTTTCGCCAGCCCGCACAGGATTTCCCAGTCCGCCCTGGTGTCCAGCGTGGGTTGCATGGCCCGCCTGCGCACGAAGAACTGCGGCTTCAGCCCGCCCTTGGAGGCGATGATGCTCTCGCGCGAAAGGTAGGTGGACAGGGGCAGCACCACGTCGGAATGCCACGCCGTGTCCGACCACGAGAAGGTCACGCTGACCAGCAGGTCCAGCCCTTCCCACTTGCGCTTCATGGCCTCCGCGTCGGGCATGGCCATCAGCGGGTCGTGCCGGTAGCAGATGTACGCCTTGACCGGGTACGGGTCGCCGGTGGCGATGGCGTCGTAGGCCAGGTTGATCAGGCCGGGGCCGCCGTCGAACTGGGTGTGCCGCCAGCCCACGCCGTCGGCGCGCTTCTCTTCGGGGGCGGGGTACAGGTCCACCAGCTTCTTCAGGCCCTTGCGGCCCACGTCGCCGGGCTTGTTGGCGATGGGCAGGCCGCCCTTGGCCCCGATGGAGCCGAGCAGGGCATTGATGATGTACGCGGTGCGACAGACGTGGAACGAATCGTCGTAGCGGGCCACCATCCAGCCGGGGTGCCAGATGACGTGGGGCGCGGCCTCCGCCAGTTGGCGGGCCAGCGCGGTGATGGCGGCGGCGGGCACGCCGGTCTCGCCTTCGGCCCACTGCGGGGTGCACGCGGCCACGTGGTCGGCCAGCGCGTCGAAATCCTGCACGTGCGCTTCCACGTAGGGCTTGTTGTACAACCCCTCGTTGATCAGCACGTGGATCACGGCCTGGTTGAAGGCCAGGTCGCTGCCGGGGCGCACCATGTAGAAATTGTCGGCCTTGCCCGCGGTGTAGGTGGCGCGGATGTCCACCACGCTGAGCTTGCAGCCCTTTTCCAGGCCGTCGAGCACCGCGTTGGCCTCGGCCACGTTGATGGCTTCAAGGATGTTGCGGGTTTGCAGCACCAGGTGCTTGCAGTTGCGGTAGTCGTAGACCACTTCCTTGCGGCCGATGCCCATCACCGACTTGGCGGCGTGCTGCACGTTGCGCGCGCAGGCGCTGTCGTGGTTGCAGTAGTTGGGCGAACCCAGGCCGCGCATGAAGGCCTGGTGCAGGTCCACGAAGGGGCCGCCCCGGTCGGAGAACAGCACGCTGCGCCCGCCGTGGGCGGCGGTGATGTCCTTCAGCCTTGCGGCCACATGGTCCAGCGCCTCGTCCCACGAGGCTTCGCGCCATTTGCCCTCGCCGCGTTCACCCACGCGGATCAGGGGGCGCTGCGGACGCTCCGTGTCCATTTCCAGCGCGATGCCCGCCGCGCCTCTGGGACACAGCGCTCCCTTCAGGGGCGACTTGGGGTTGCCCTCGATGCGGACGGCCTTGCCGTCCTCCACTTCCACCACGATGGGACAGCGCACGCTGCACATGCCGCACACGCTGTACACCTCTTGCCTGCCTGCCATGGCTGCCTCCGGTGTTTGCCTGCCGTTGGATATGTCTTCGAGCATGACCCGCCTACCAGCGCCCGTCCGCGCCGCGCAAGCAAAGCCGCGCATGTGTCGTTTGTAACAGGGACACGCATTCCGTTACACGCGTGACCCCGAAAAATCGAGAGTGTTTCGTGAAAACAATCACGATTTGTGCATGTGCCGTGCTTATTATGCTTTTTTAGGCACATGTGGCGTTTCGACCCAACCAGGCTTGCGAGGTGGCCCATTCTGTCCCCCGGTCCGCCAGCCCGCGCCCCGCCTTGCCTTGCGGGACCCCACAGACACGAAAAGAGGATGTGCCGTGCCCGGCGGACGGGCACGGCCGGGCGTGTCCGGGCCAGTTGGCGCCAGCCGTGCAGGCGGGGAATCATGCAGTATAACGGAATACAAGGAAAAGAGACTTTGGCCCCGTCCTTGCTGAATGAGGGCAGGAGTGTTCGCGGAGATTACGGGCTCCGCAATGACGTCGCTAACCCCAACTCAGCGAGGTAGGCAGACATGGCAGTGCAGGAACAGGTCTACGGGTTCTTCATTCCCAGCGTTACCCTGATCGGCATCGGCGCCTCCCGGGCCATTCCCGAAAAGATCAAGGCGCTCGGCGGGTCCAAGCCGCTCATCGTCACCGACATGGGCATCGTCAAGGCGGGCATCCTGAAGCAGATCACCGATCTGCTGGACGCCGCCAAGATGGCCTACAGCGTGTACGACGAGACCATCCCCAACCCCACCGACGACAACGTCCACAAGGGCGTGGAAGTCTACAAGAAGAACAAGTGCGACAGCCTGATCACCCTGGGCGGCGGCAGCTCGCACGACTGCGGCAAGGGCATCGGCCTCGTGGTCGCCAACGGCGGCAAGATCCACGACTTCGAGGGCGTGGACAAGTCGACCAAGCGCATGCCCCCGTACCTGGCCGTGAACACCACGGCGGGCACCGCCTCTGAAATGACCCGCTTCTGCATCATCACCGACACCAGCCGCAAGGTGAAGATGGCCATCGTGGACTGGCGCGTGACCCCCAACATCGCCCTGGACGACCCGCTGCTGATGATGGGCATGCCCCCGGCGCTGACCGCCGCCACCGGCATGGACGCCCTGACCCACGCCGTGGAAGCCTACGTTTCCACCATCGCCACCCCCATGACCGACGCCTGCGCCGAACAGGCCATCACGCTCATCGCCACCTTCCTGCGCCGCGCCGTGGCCAACGGGCGCGACATCGAGGCCCGCGAGCGCATGTGCTTCGCCCAGTACCTGGCGGGCATGGCCTTCAACAACGCCAGCCTGGGCCACGTGCACGCCATGGCCCACCAGTTGGGCGGCTTCTACGACCTGCCGCACGGCGAGTGCAACGCCATCCTGCTGCCGCACGTCTCGCAGTTCAACCTCATCGCCAAGCTGGACCGCTTTGCCCGCATCGCCGAACTGATGGGCGAGAACATCAGCGGCCTTTCGGTGCGCGACGCGGCGGAAAAGGCCATCTGCGCCATCAAGCGCCTGTCGGCCGACGTGGGCATCCCCGCCGGCCTGGTGGCCCTTGGCAAGCGCTACGGCAAGGACGTGAAACCCAAGGACATCGCCATCATGACCAAGAACGCCCAGAAGGACGCCTGCGGCCTGACCAATCCGCGCTGTCCCACCGATGCCGATGTCGCGGCCATTTACGAAGCGGCCATGTAAGGGGTACAGACAAAGCCGGGCGTGGTCCTTTTCAGGGTGACGGCGGGCAACCCCACCTGCATACCGGCCCGCGCGGAGGATGCACCAACATCCTCGCGCGAGCGCGTGAAGGGCCCCCAAAAAACCGGTCCCTCCCTTGCCGGAGCGGACCCGATCGGCCCCGACCGGCTTTGGCAATGTCCCCACTTGCGCTTTCGGCCGCCGCGGGAAGGAGAAATCCTTCCCCTTCCCGCGGCGGCATCCGCGAGCGCGCAACCGCAACGTGCCGGGAAACGACATGGACGTGACCAACCTTGAATCTGTCCGCGACGACGATTTCATCCATGCGGTCATGGAGGAAAGCGGGCAGGATCTTACGCACTGTTACCAGTGCGGCAACTGTACGGCGGGGTGTCCGTGCGGGTTCGCCTACGACATCCAGGTCAGCCAGATCATGCGCAACCTGCAGGCGGGCCGGAAGGACAAGGTGCTGAACAGCCGGTCCATCTGGCTGTGCCTGTCCTGCTCCAGTTGCACCACCCGCTGCCCCAACAACATCGACGTGGCGCGGGTGATGGACGTCTTGCGCCACATCGCCCGGCGAGAGGGCCGGGTGGCAGAGAAGGGCGTGACCACCTTCTGGGACGCCTTTCTGGCTTCCGTGCGCAAGCACGGCCGGGTCTATGAACTGGGCGTGGTGGCCAACTACGTGGCCCGCACCGGCAGAGTATGGACGGACATCGACCTGCTGCCGCGCATAGCGCCCAAGGGCAAACTTTCTCCCATGCCGCACGGCATCCAGGGCCGGGACGAGATCGCCCGCATCTTCCAGCGCTACGAGGAGGAAAGGACGCGATGAATCTCGCCTACTACCCCGGCTGTTCGGGGCTCGGCACCTCGCGCGAGTACGAACGCTCCACCCGGGCCGCCTGCGCGGCGCTGGGGGTGAAGCTGACGGACATTCCGGACTGGAGCTGTTGCGGCTCCACCCCGGCCCACGCGCTGGAACACGCGCTGTCGGGCGCGCTTTCGGCCCGCAACCTGGTGGGCGCGGCCCGCGCGGGCTGCGACACCGTGGCCACCCCCTGTCCGAGCTGCCTTTCCAACCTCAAGACCGCCCGCCACCGCATGGCCGACACGGCGTTCCGCGCCAAGGTCGGCCGCCTGCTGGACCAGCCCGCCGATGAGCTGGCGGCCCTTCCCGATGTCCAGTCGGTGCTGGAAACGCTGGTGACCCGCGTGGGGCTGGACGCCATCCGCGCCAGGGTGCGCCAACCCCTCGCCGGGCTGCGCGTGGCCCCCTATTACGGCTGCATCATGACCCGCCCGGCGGATGTCATGCGCTTCGACGATCCGGAAAACCCCACCTCCATGGACGACCTGCTCACGGCGCTGGGCGCCGAGGTGGTGCCCTTCCCCTACAAGGTGGAATGCTGCGGGGCCTCGTACGGCGTCACGCGGCGGGACATCGTGGCCCGGCTTTCCGGGCGGCTGCTGGGCGCGGCGCGCGACGCCGGTGCCCACGCGGTGGTGGTGGCCTGTCCGCTGTGCCAGATGAACCTGGACCTGCGCCAGTCGCAGGTGGAATGGCCCGGCGGCAAGGCCGTGGACATGCCGGTGTTCTACTTCACCCAGTTGCTGGGGCGCGCCCTGGGCGTGCCCGACGCGGAACTGGGGCTGGAACAGCTGTGCGTTGACCCGGCCATCGCCTTCCGCCGCGCGGCGCAGGTTGTCGCGGCACGGCAGGCCGAAGAGGCCGCGCAGGCCGCCAAGGCTGCCGCCCAGGCCGCCAAGACGGCGCAGGCCAAGCAGGCCGCCGCAGCGAATGAAGGGGGCAGGGCATGAGAATAGGTGTTTTCGTCTGCCACTGCGGCAGCAACATCGGCGGCACCGTGGACGTGCCCAGCGTGGCGGAAACGGCCCGCGCCTATCCCGACGTGGTCTTTTCCTCCGACACCATGTACGCGTGCTCCGAGCCGGGGCAGGCTGCCATCGTGGACGCCATCAGGGAACATGCGCTGGACGGCGTGGTGGTGGCCTCGTGCACCCCGCGCATGCACGAGCCCACCTTCCGCCGCACGGTGGAGCGGGCCGGGCTGAACCGCTACATGTTCGAGATGGCCAACATCCGTGAACATGTTTCATGGATCGGTAAGGACCGCGAGGCCAACAGCAACAAGGCGGCGGAACTGGTCCGCATGGCCGTGGAAAAGCTGCGCCTGAACGCGCCGCTGTACCCCAAGTCGTTCGACGTGACCAAGCGCGTGCTGGTCATCGGCGGCGGGGTGGCGGGCATCCAGGCCGCGCTGGACTGCGCCGACGGCGGCATCGAAGTGGTGCTGGTGGAGCGCGAATCGACCATCGGCGGCAAGATGGCCAAGCTGGACAAGACCTTCCCCACCGTTGACTGTTCCAGCTGCATCCTGGGTCCCAAGATGGTGGACGTGTCCCAGCACCCCAACATCCGCCTGTACGCCCATGCCGAGGTCGAGAAGATCGGCGGCTACGTGGGCAACTTCAAGGTGGACGTGCGGCGCAGGGCCACCTACGTGGACTGGGAACTGTGCACCGGCTGCGGCCTGTGCATGGAAAAGTGCCCCAGCAAGAAGTCGCCCGACGCGTTCAACGAGCACGTGGGCGTCACCACCTCCATCAACATCCCGTTCCCGCAGGCCATCCCCAAGAAGGCCATCATCGACCCCACGTCCTGCCGCCAGTTCGTCAAGGGCAAGTGTGGCGTGTGCGCCAAGGTGTGCCCCACCGGGGCCATCCGCTACGACATGGAAGACGAGGTGGTCACCGAGGAAGTGGGGGCCATCATCGCGGCCACGGGCTACGACCTGTTCGACTACACCCGGTACACGGAATACGGCGGCGGGCGCTACCCGGACGTGATCACCTCGCTCCAGTACGAACGGCTGCTGTCGGCCTCCGGCCCCACGGGCGGGCACGTCAAGCGCCCGTCCGACGGCAAGGAGCCGAAGACCGTGGTGTTCATCCAGTGCGTGGGCTCGCGCGACCGTTCCGTGGACCGCCCGTATTGCAGCGGCTTCTGCTGCATGTACACCGCCAAGCAGGCGGTGCTGACCAAGGACCACATCCCCGATTCGCGCAGCTACGTGTTCTACATGGACATCCGCGCCAACGGAAAGATGTACGAGGAGTTCACCCGCCGGGCCATGGAGGAATACGGCGTGCAGTACGTGCGCGGCCGGGTGTCCATGATCGTCCCGCAGGGCGACACCTATCTTGTGCGCGGGGTGGACACCCTGCTCGGCGAACAGGTGGAGGTGGCCGCAGACCTGGTGGTGCTGGCCGTGGGGGCGGAATCCTCGCGCGGGGCGCCGCAACTGGCCGAAAAACTGCGCATTTCCTACGACAACTACGGCTTCTTCATGGAAAGCCACTGCAAGCTGCGTCCGGTGGAAACCAATACCGCGGGGGTCTACCTCGCCGGTGCGTGCCAGGGTCCCAAGGACATCCCGTCCTCGGTGGGGCAGGGCAGCGCGGCGGCGGCCAAGGTGCTGGGCCTCTTCTCGCGCGGCAGGCTGGAAAGCGACCCGCAGATCTCGCAGGTGGACGTGCGCCGCTGCGTGGGCTGCGGCAAGTGCATCACCACCTGCCCCTACGGGGCCATCGAATGGATGGAACTGCGCGGCGAGATGAAGGCCCGCGTCATTGAAACGGTGTGCCAGGGCTGCGGCATCTGCACGGTCACCTGCCCGCAGGGGGCCATCCAGTTGCAGCACTTCACCGACAATCAGATCCTCGCGGAGGTCAACGCACTATGCCTGTCCTGAAGGGGAAGGAACTCCGCGTCGTAGGGTTCCTGTGCAACTGGTGCTCGTACGGCGGTGCCGACACCGCCGGGGTCGGGCGTTTCTCGCAGCCCACGGACCTGCGCATCATCCGCGTGCCCTGTTCGGGCCGCGTGGACCCCATGTTCGTGGTGAAAGCGCTGCTCAGCGGCGCGGACGGGGTGCTGGTCTCCGGCTGCCACCCGCGCGACTGTCACTACAGCCAGGGCAACTTCTACGCCCGGCGACGGCTTGAAACCCTGAAGGAATTCCTGCCCGCCCTGGGCATCGACCCGGACCGCTTCCAGTACACCTGGGTTTCGGCGTCGGAAGGGCAGCGCTGGAAGAATGTCGTATCGTCCTTTGTCGAGAAGGTGCACCAGTTGGGGCACGCCCCGCGCATCGAGGAAGCCGCCCCCTACCTGCCGCTGGCGGAAAAGGGCGACATCCCGCGCGCGTCGCTACGTCCGCTGGCGTATCCTGCGGCGGGCACGCTGGCCGCGTCGCTGGAACAACTGCGCGAGAAGATCCGCGCGGCCCTGCCGGAACTGGACTGCGTCATCGGCTGGCAGCAGGGCTTCGACGCGCTGCACGCCACGCCGCTGTTCATGCGCAAGCCCGAAGACGTGGACAAGCTGACCTGGGGACCGCTGAACGTGCACAACCTGGCCACCTACCTGCCGCAGTTCAAGAACCGCAAGGTGGGCGTGGTGGTCAAGGGGTGCGACAGCCGTTCGGTCATCGAACTGTTGCAGGAACAGCTCATCGAGCCCGACAGCGTGCGGGTGTTCGGCATGGCCTGCGAGGGCGTGGTGGACGTGACCCGCGTGCAGAAGGCGCTGGACGGCGTGGGTGACGTGGCCTGCACCGACACGGCTCCCGCAGCGGTGGGCGTTGACGGCGACGGCCTGTCCATTGAAGGCGAAGCCCCGGCCCGCCTCAAGCTGGCGGATGTGGTGGCCGAAAAGTGCCGCACCTGCGACACCCCCGTGCCCCTGCTGGGCGACGTGGTGGAGGGCAACGCCTCCGCCCCGGCCGGCCCCGCGCCCGACGCGCCGCCCAGTCTCGAAGCCCTGGACGCCATGACCCCGGAACAGCGGCGCGGCTTCTGGCGCGCCCAGATGGACCGCTGCCTGCGCTGCTACGCCTGCCGCAACGCCTGTCCCATGTGCGTGTGCCGCGACCACTGCATCGCCGAAACCCGCGACCCGCACTGGACCACCCAGGAAGGCAACATCCGCGAGAAGTTGCAGTTCCAGGTCATCCACGCCCTGCACCTGGCCGGGCGCTGCACCGAATGCGGCGAATGCCAGCGGGCCTGCCCGGTGAACATCCCGGTGCTGGCCCTCAAGCAGTGGATGAACCGTTCGGTGCGCACCCTGTTCGACTACCGCGCCGGGGTGGACGTGAACGCGGTGCCGCCGCTGCTGTGCTTTGCCGTTGAAGAAAAGAACATCAAGGAGCATGGGCTGTGATGAGCTTCGCACGATACATCGCGCGCGGCGAGCTTGCCCGCGCCCTCGACCTCATGGCGCGGGGCCGCGTGACGTACGCGCCCCGCAGGGAAGGCGACGCCGTGGTCTTCCGCCCCCGCGCGGAAGGCGAGGAACCGCTGCTGGCCCGCGCCACGGTGCCGCCCAAGGGCGTCATCTTTCCGCAGAGCGAGCGGCTGTTCGCCTTCATCCGCGAAAAGGACCCCAACGACCCCGGCCGCACCACCGTGCGCCTGGATTCCACCGTGGACATCGAACCGGCGCTGATCTTCGGCGGCCGCCCGTGCGACGCGCGCGGCTTCCACATCTTCGACCGGGTGTACCTGAACGGCCCCCACCGCGACCCGTACTATGCGGCGCGGCGCGAGGCCACCGTGGTGGTCACCCTGGCCTGCACACAGGCCGGGTCCACCTGCTTCTGTCACTGGACCGGCTGCGGCCCGGCGGACACCACCGGCTCGGACATCCTGCTGACGCCCGTCGGCAGTGGTGACGAGGGCGGCTTCGTGGCCGTGGCCGTCACCGAGCGCGGCGGGGCCGTGCTGGAACAGGCCGACCTGCCCGAGGCCGACGCCGCCCGCGCGGACGCCGCCCAGGCCGTGCACGCGGCCACCCTGGCGGCCCTGAACGCGCAAAGTCCGGCCCCGGACCTGTCTACCACCCCGGACCGCCTGCTGGAACGCTTCGGCGACGCCGACTTCTGGCGCGACATGTCCGACAAGTGCCTGTCCTGCGGGGCCTGCACCTACCTGTGCCCCACCTGCTACTGCTTCAACATCACCGACGAGAACGACGGCGGCGACGGCATGCGCGGCAGGAGGCTGCGCAGCTGGGACAACTGCATGTCCTCGCTGTTCACCCGCGAGGCCAGTGGCCACAACCCGCGCATGGGCAAGGCCCTGCGCCTGCGCAACCGCGTGGGCCACAAGTTCTCGTACTACCCCCGGCTGCACGAGGGCGTGGTGTCGTGCAACGGCTGCGGCCGCTGCATCACCGGCTGCCCGGTGTCCGTGGATATCCGCGAGATGGTGGTGCGCGCCACCGAACCCGACGCGAAGGAGACCCCCAATGCCTGACGCCATCACTCCGCAAGCGGGCGCGCACGCCACCACCCTGGGCACGGGGTTCACCGACAACCCCTACCTGCCCGACGTGGCTACCGTGCTGGAAACCGTGCAGGAAACCCCGGCCATCAAGACCCTGCGCGTGCGCATCGACGACCCGGCGCGCATGGAAGCCTTCCGCTTCAATCCCGGCCAGGTGGGCCAGCTTTCGCTGTTCGGCGTGGGCGAATCCACCTTCGTCATCAACTCGCCGCCCACCCGCATGGACTACCTGCAATTCAGCATCATGCGCGCGGGCGAGGTGACCGCCGCCCTGCACGGCCTGAAGCCCGGCGACAAGGTGGGCGTGCGCGCCCCGCTGGGCAACTGGTTCCCGTTCGAGGCCATGCGCGGCAAGGACATCGTGTTCGTGGGCGGGGGCATCGGCATGGCCCCGCTGCGCACGCTGCTGCTGTACATGCTGGACAACCGCGCCGACTACGGCAACATCACGCTGCTGTACGGCGCGCGCACCCCCAACGACATGGCCTTCCGCGACGACGTGCAGGACTGGCTGGCCCGCACGGACATGAATACCACCCTGACGGTGGACCAGGCCCCCGAGGACTGGCCGCACCGTGCCGGGCTGATTCCCCACGTGCTGCTGGACCTGGCCCCGCCCAATGCGAACAGTGTCGCCGTGCTGTGCGGCCCGCCCATCATGATCAAGTTCACGGTGGAGGCGTTGAAGAAGCTGCACTTCGCCGACGAGCAGATCATCACCACGCTGGAACGGCGCATGAAGTGCGGCATCGGCATCTGCGGGCGCTGCAACATCGGCACCAAGTACGTTTGCGTGGACGGGCCGGTGTTCACCTACGCCGAACTCCGCGATTTGCCCAACGAACTCTAGCCGCAAGTTGGCTTTTGCCCGCTGGCTGCGTCAACCGGCGCCCGCCATGCGGTCGAATACGAGAAGAGTATGCTCCCGCCTGGCGGGCTTGGTTTCCTTGCCAGCGAACAAAATCCTGCCTTGCGGGCGGGAGCGTTGGCGGAGGGGATAACCGCTCTCCGCCAGCCCCGAGAATACGTTAGTAAAGTCCACAAGCCCCCGGCGCGGGACCGCCGCGCCGGGGGGACACAGGGAGAACATATGGCCGAGTTCTTCAACGCCGCCGACGTCACCGCCGCCGCCATCCGTATCGAGCAGCGCGGCCAGGACGTGTACAATCAGGCCGTGGCCATGGCCACCAAGCCCGAGGTCAAGGCGCTGTTCGAGCACCTTGCCGCCGAAGAGGCCAGGCACGAGGCGATCTTCCGCGCCATGGCCGACCGCGTCGGCCCCGTGGAACTGCCCGCGTGGAGCATCGCCTCCGAATACGTGGAATATCTGCACGCGCTGCTCGATTCGCACGCGCTGTTCACCCAGTCCGGCGCCCTGACCTCGCTCAAGGGCGCCGCCGACGACCACGCCACCGCCCTGCGCATGGCCATCCAGTTCGAGAAGGACACCCTGCTGTTCTTCACCGAAATGCGCGAACTGGTGCCCGCCCGTGAAAAGGCGGCCGTGGATGCCTGCATCGCGGAAGAACGCGCCCACCTGCGCGCCCTCACCGCCATGTTGGCGCAAGTGCACGCCTAGCCCTTTATGCACCGGCGGCCGCCAGTGCATGCACGTTCCGCGCGCGGCGACTGACGCAACGGCGCGCGCGGAGCCGGTCCGCACCGGGTGCGGTCCGGCGCAATGGAGGGGCGGACGGCCGGAAAGAGGCACCCGGCCGTCCGTCATCTCCAGGATCCGGCGTCCCATGCCCGTCCCGCGCAGCCTCCCGCGGGGCGAAGGACACAGGCAGGCCGCCAGCGGCGGGCACGTAGCGCCCGTGCCGCCGGCCGGTCCGCCGACAGCCGATCCGCCGGGTGCGCGTCGCGCACCTGGTCGGCACGGGAGGCGTTCGTGTTTCTTCCATCCCCCTTCGAATCTTCTCCCCTTGGCGATCCGGACGCCGCCCTTCTGGCGTCCGTCGGCCGTCCCGCCGCATCCGGCGGCGTGCCCGCCTGGAGCATCGCCGACGAGCGCGCCTTTCTCGGCCACATCCCCTCGCTGTTCCTGGCTTCGGACCTGTTCGCCGCCACCTATCTGCGCGCCGGGCGGCATTGCCTGCGTCCGGTGACGCCGCTGGTCCTGTCTGCCGTGGTCACCTGCGAAGGGCCATGGCTGGACCAGGGGGACCTGGACGCCTATCTGGCCTGCGTGCTGCTGGCCTTGCGCCAGGGCGGACGCGTGCCCCGGCTGCGCTGTTCGGCCGACGAGCCCGCCCGCCTGGCCGGGGCGACGGGAAGGGCGGGGGCGGCGCGCTTCGCCGCGCGGCTGCACCGCCTGCACGAGGCGCGCATGACCTGCGGCGACGGCCGGTTTACGGCGCGGATGCAACTGCTGTCCGCCGTGGTGCGCGACGAGGCGTCCGGCTCCCTGCGCATCGAGTTCGGCCCCGAGCCGTTCGAGGCGTTGCGCGACGCGCCGGGCACGGCCCGCTTCATCGCCGACCGGGCCGCGCTGGGCCGCGACGGGCTTGGCAAATGGCTGCTGGGGGTGGCCTGGACCCTGCGCGAAACCTGCCTGATCGACCCGCAACGCCTGCGGGCCATGGCTCCCAGGGGAAAGGGCCGGGATATCCTGCCGCTGTTGCGGGAATTCGCCCGGCGTGGTTATATCCGCGATATGGTCACTCGTTCCGACGGGCTCGTGATCGTTCATCCGGTCCATGGGCCCGGCGGTGCGCATGCCGCCGGTGCGGACGCCGCCTTGTACGGGCAGGGCGGCGCGGACGTCGCGCCGGTGTGCAGGCTGCTGACGTAGCCTGCCGGACGTGGTGACGCTGCCGTGCCGCCCTTGTGGGAGGGCGCACGGAAACCCCACGTGGCGTTGTGGGACGCCGCGCGGAGGGAATGCGGGCAGGGCGCTGCCGTTACCGTGCGCGGCTCCGGCCGACACTCCGGGGCCGGTACTCGGAACCGGCGCTCCCAATGGCCGGGCCGCCCGGCAGGACGCGATACACAGGGCAGACGCCGCGCAATGGCGCGATGCGGCGCTTCGGGAGCAGGGACACCATGCGGATCACCAAGTTCGCCATTCCGGAGATCATCTTCGGGCATGGCAGCCTCGACCACCTCGCGCCGTGCGCCCGCAGGCTGGGCGCCTCGCGCGTGCTGCTGGTCAGCGACAAGGGGCTGGAATCCAGCGGCTGGGTGGAGCGGGTCATGGACATCCTGGGGGGCAACGGCCTCGAATGGGTGTACTTTTCCGACTGCAACTCCAACCCGCGCGACCACCAGGTGCACCACGGCGCGCAAATCTACCGTGACGAGCGGGCCGACGTGGTCATCGCCCTGGGCGGCGGCAGCCCCATGGACACGGCCAAGGGCATCGGCACCATCGTGGGCAACGGCGGGCGCATCAGCGACTACGAGGGGGCCAACAAGATCATGCGGCCCCTGCCGCCCATGATCTTTCTGCCCACCACGGCGGGCAGCGGGTCGGACATCTCGCAGTTCTGCATCATCACCGACGTGGAGCGCCGCCTGAAGATGTCCATCATCAGCCGGTCGCTGATTCCCAACGTGTCGATCATCGACCCGCAGGTGCTGCTGACCAAGAGCGAAGAACTGATCATCGCCTCGGCCATCGACGCCTTCGCGCACGCCGTGGAATCGTACCTTTCGCTGCTGGCCTCGCCGTTCACCGATCACCAGGCATTGCGCGCCATGGAGCTGATCATGGCCAACCTGATGCCCGCCGTGGAGCGGCGCGACCCGGGGGCGCTGGAACAGCTCAGCATCGCCAGCACGGCGGCGGGCATGTCGTTCAGCAACGCGGGGCTCGGCATCGGCCATTCGCTGGCCCATTCGCTGGGCGGCATGTTCGACGTGCTGCACGGGCTGGTGCACCCGGTGCTGCTGCCGCACGTGATGCGCTACAACCTGCCGGTGAGCGTGGACCGGCTGGCGGCCATAGGGCGCATCGTGGTGGGGCCGCGCGCGGCCAGCGCGGAAAGCATCGCCCGCGCGGGCATAGAACGGCTGCACGAATTCTTCGCCGGGCTGGGCGTGCCGGTGCGGCTGGGGCAGTTGCTGCCCGACCGGTCCGCGCTGGAAACCATCGCCCGCACGGCGGTCAACGACGCCTGCACCCTGACCAACCCGCGCTCGGTCACCTGGCAGGACCTGCTGGCCATCTGCGAAGAGGCGTGGTGACATGACCCAGTCCACCAGCCTCGACGACCTCATCGGCATAGAACACAGCAAGTTGGGCTTCTTTCAGGAACTGCGCCAGACCATCGTGCAACTGAAGGCCGCGCACCGCGAATCGGAGCGCAGCCGCCTGGAGATAGAGGCTATCCTGGACGGCATCACCGACCTGATGATGGTGCTTTCCAAGGACCTGCGCATCATCGCCGTGAACCACGTGTTCTACGACATCCTGGGGGTGCGCGCGCCGGAAGGGCGCTACTGCTACGAAATCTTCCGCCAGCAGGACCACCCCTGTCCGGAATGTCCGGCGCACCGTTCGTTCGTCACCGACGAGGTATGCCGCGAGACGTCCATCTTCCGCATCAACGGCCGCAAGTTGCAGTTCGAGATGGTGGCCTCGCCCATCAAGGACCCGGCCACCCAGGACCGCCAGATTCTCATCTTCAAGCGCGACGTGACCCTGGAAAAGGAATTCCAGGCCAAGTTCCACCAGGCCGAGAAGATGGCCACCGTGGGCATGCTGGCCGCCGGGGTGGCGCACGAGGTGAACAACCCGCTCACGGCCATCCACGGCTTCGCGGAGGGCATCCTGCGCCGGGTGGAGCGGTTGCGCGGCGCGGTGGACCCGGAGATGCACGCCGACCTCGCGGACTACGCGGGGACCATCCTTGGCGAATGCCGCCGCTGCCAGGAGATCGTGCATTCGCTGCTCACCTTCAGCAGGCCGCATTCCTCGGAATTCTCGCCCGTGAATCTCAATAGCGTGGTGGGCGACACCCTGAAGCTGCTGCAGAACCACCTGAAACAGCCCAAGTACCACCACGTGCGCATCGACGCCCGGCCATGCCCCACGGCCCCGGTGGTGCTGGGGTGCGAGGCGCAGCTGAAGCAGGTGATGCTGAACCTGCTGGTGAACGCGCTGGATGCGTTCGACGTGAAAAATGTTCAGGGCGGACTGAACGGGCTGGACGGCGCGGGCGACGGAGAGGGCGTTGCAGAGGCCAACGCCCGGAAAGGAGGCGAGGGGCGCGACGACGGCGCGGCGGTCATCACCGTCACCCCGTTTCGCCAGGGGCGCCACGCGGGATTTTCCGTGCGCGACACGGGCAGCGGCATCCCGCCGGAGCATCTCGACTCGCTGTTCGAGCCGTTTTTCACCACCAAGCCGGTGGGCCGGGGCATCGGCATCGGGCTGTCCACCTGCTACACCATCGTCACGGAACACGGCGGCGACATCCGCGTGGAAAGCCGGGTCGGCGAAGGCTCCACGTTCACCGTCACGCTGCCGCTTCCGCCGGAGTAACCGACGTGCGCACCGCCTACACCGTGCTGGCCGTGGACGACGAGCCGTCCATCGGCAAGCTGCTGGAAAAGGAGCTTTCCACCCCCGTCCGGGCCGTGCACGTGGCCACCAGCGCCCGCCAGGCGCGCGAACGGCTGCGCCGCGCCACCTACGAGGTGGTGGTGCTGGACATCCGCCTGCCGGATGCCGACGGCATCGAGTTCATGGTGGAACTGCGCCAGCGCTACCCGGATACCGAGGTCATCCTGATCACCGGGCACGGCAACATCGACAACGCCGTGGAGGCCATGAAGCTGGGCGCCTACGACTACATCACCAAGCCGTTCAACCTGACCGAACTGGAAGTGGTGGTGGAGCGGGCCTACCAGCGGGCCTTTCTGCGCAACGAGAACCGCGCCCTGCGCCACGCGCGCGACGGGGCGCGCCCGGCGGTGACCCTGATCGGCAATTCGCAGGGCATCAAGGAGGTGCGCTACCTGATCGAAAAGGTGGCCCCCACCGACGTGCCCGTGCTGATCACCGGCGAGAGCGGGGCGGGCAAGGAAGTGGCCGCCCACGCCATCCAGTCGCTGGGCAGCCGGGCGGACAAGCCGTTCATCATCAAGAACTGCGCCACGTTGCAGAAGGAACTGGCGCGCAGCGAACTGTTTGGCCACGTGCGCGGATCGTTCACCGGCGCGCTGGAAAGCCGCGACGGGCTGATGGCCTTCGCCAACAAGGGCACGCTGTTCCTGGACGAGATCGGCGAACTGCCGGTGGAGGTGCAGGCATCGCTGCTGCGCGTGCTGGAGAACAAGACCTACCGCCGGGTGGGAGAGAAGGACCACCGCAGTTGCGACATCCGGCTCATCTTCGCCACCAACCGGGCACTGGCCGGGGAAGTGGAGGCCGGGCGCTTCCACGAGGCATTGTACCACCGCATCAACGTGTTCAACATCGAAATGCCCCCCCTGCGCGAACGCAAGGAGGACATCCCCCTGCTGGCCGAATTCTTTCTGGCCCGCCTGGGCAACGGGCGCGACGACCTGCGCATTTCGGACCGGGCCATGGCCTGCCTGATGCAGTACGCCTGGCCGGGCAACGTGCGCGAACTGCGCAACGTGCTGGAACGCAGCATCATTCTGGCGGAAAACAACCTGATCACCGAACACGCCCTGCCGCGCGAACTGGCCGGCCTGGCGGGAGGGACGGGCGGCGCGGGAGGCGGGCAGGCAGGAGGGATGGCCGGGGGCGGTGGGCCGGGACAGCATGGCGCATCGGGCGAGGCGCAGGGGCCGCTGACGCTGGAAGCCATGGAGCGGGAGCACATCGCCAGGATTCTGGAGTTCTACGACAACAATCGCTCGCTGGCCGCCACCGCGCTGGGCATCAGCCGCAAGACCCTGTACCGCAAGATGCGGGAGTACGACATTGGGTAGGGGGTGCGGGGCGGCGTCATGGGCAGGTGCCCCAAGTGGCTGCGCGCGGCTGCGGTATATCCGTGGCCGCCTTGCTTTTCGGGGATGCACTGCCGCGTGCGGGGTGTCGCTTGTTCCGGAACGTGGTATGTTCGGGCATATTCAAGCAATGGTTGAAGGTGCGACGGCGTGAGTGGGCGTGCCGCAACCTCCCTTGGCATCCCTTGTCCTTTCATCCGTGCAGGAGTGCAGCCATGACGACAACACCTGATTCCATGCACGACCGCGCCGCCGGGGCGCTCATGGGCGCGTGGATAGGCGACGGGCTGGGCCTCGGCCCGCACTGGTACTACGACCTGGCCGAGTTGCGGCGCGACTACGGCGAGTGGATCAGCGGGTACACCGATCCGAAACCGGGCCGCTACCACGACGGCATGAAGGCCGGGCAGCTTTCGCAGGCGGGGTTCATCCTGAAGCTGACGGTGCGTTCGCTGGTGGAGCGCGGGGAGTACGACCAGGCGGACTTCTGCCGCCGCCTGGACGAGGAGTTGTTCCCGCTGCTCAACGGGCAGCCGGTGAGCGGGCCGGGCAACTACACCAGCCAGTCCATCCGCGAGGCGTGGCGGCGCAGGGTGGAGCAGGGGCTGGAGTGGGGCCAAACGGCAGGGCATGCGGACACCACCGAGGCCATCGAGCGTACCCTGGCCATAGCGGTGCGCTACGCCACGCAGCCCGCGCGGCTGGCCGCCGCCGTCAGCGCCAACGCGGCGCTCACCCAGGCGGACGACGTGGTGCTGTCGCTCACCGTGGCCTACGGCGCGGTGCTGGCCATGCTGGTGCAGGGCCACCGGCTGGATCCGGCCATTTCCGGAAAACTGATGCAACTGGTGAAGGACGGCGCGCTGCCGTTCCATGCCGTGACGCGCGACGGCTTGCAGGCCCCGCGCCCCGGAGACCCGGACCCGCCGCGCGCGGGCCGCTTCGCCTCGCCCGATGCGCTGCTGTCGCCCGGCTACATGGCGGCGGCAGCGGCGGACCCGGACATCCGCATCGAACCGGCGTGGAAGGTCTCGCTGGTGTACGGCATGCCCTGCGCCATCTACCACATGCTTCCGGCGGCCTACTATCTTGCGGCGCGCTTCCGCGACGACTTCGAATCGGCCGTGCTGCACGCGGTGAACGGCGGCGGGCAGAACCAGGTGCGGGCCATCCTCACCGGGGCGCTGGTGGGGGCGCAGGTGGGGTTGTCCGGCATTCCGCAACGGCTCATCGACGGCCTTGAAGAGGGCAGGGAACTGCGCGCCCTGGCCGTGCGGCTTGCCGGGCAGGTGACGGTGGGATAGAGCGATAGCCTCCAAGCTGTAAACCGAAGGTGCGTTTCCCCTTGCGTGCAGCCGTGTCCCGTCGATGTTGACCTTGACAATGCGTAGCGGCATCGTCTAGACACCATCGATTCCTGCGCCCGTAGCTCAGTCGGATAGAGCGATAGCCTCCTAAGCTGTAGGCCACAGGTTCGATTCCTGTCGGGCGCACCAGAAAAAACAAGAGGATACGAGATGACGTCTCGTATCCTCTTTGTCGTTCTGGTGGCCGTGGGGGAATGTTGCCTGTTTGTCGTTTGTTTGTTGTTGTATACATAATTATATGAAAATATGTTATTATTTTATGTATCCGTCAATGCAGACGGCCGCGTCCCGTCCCTTGTTCAGCCCCGTCCTTGACATTCCGGGCGGAAGGTGATGCCGGTACGGGCATGCCGTTTCAGGATTCTCCCATCATCACGCGGGGGACGGGCGCACCGCCCGCGCACGCCGCTCCCCGTTCCGATTCCCCGGCCGACGCACCGGCGGACCGTCAGCGCCCCGTTCGCGGGCGGCTGGCCCCCAGCCCCACGGGGCACATCCACCTCGGCAATGCCGGAGCCTTCCTGATGGCGTGGTTGTGCGCCCGCGCTGCCGGGGGGCAACTGGTGCTGCGCATGGAGGACATCGACCCGGACCGTTCGCGCCCGGAATTCGTGGTGGACCTGGTCCGCGACCTGTTGTGGCTGGGGCTGGACTGGGACGAGGGACCGGAATTTCCGGATATGCCCGACCTGCGGTCCGGTCTGCCGGTTGCCCCGGCCGATGCTCCCGGCCTCGCCCGCATGCCCGTACGCGGCGGCCCTCACGGCCCGTATTCCCAGAGCGAACGCCTTGCCCTTTACGCCGATGCGCTGGCCCGGCTGGAACGGGAAGGGCACGTCTACCCCTGTTTCTGCACCCGCAAGGAACTGCGTTCGCTGGCCTCCGCCCCGCACGCCGGGGAATGCGGACCCGCCTACCCCGGCACCTGCCGCGCTCTGGGCCCGGACGACCGCGCCCGGCGTCTGGCCCAAGGGCGACGCTCGGCCATGCGGGTACGTTGCGACGACACGGTGATTTCCTTCACCGACCGCATTGGGGGGCCGCAGCGCATGTCGCTGGCCGACTGCGGCGGTGACTTCGCGGTGCGCCGCTCCGACGGGGTGTTCGCCTACCAGTTGGCGGTGGTGGTGGACGACATCGCCATGGGCATCACCCAGGTGGTGCGCGGCGACGACATCCTGGCCAGCACGCCGCGCCAGATATGGTTGTACCGCCTGCTGGGCGCGCCGGTGCCGGACTACGTGCACGTGCCGCTGCTGCTGGATCACGAGGGCGAACGGCTGGCCAAGCGGCACGGCTCGCTGGCCGTGGCCGCCCTGCGCGAGGCGGGCGTGTCGCCCAAGGCGATCACGGGCTATCTTGCCTTTCGGCTGGGACTGCGCCATGCGCCGGGGCCTGCCGCGCCGCGCGAACTGGCGGCCGGGTTCGACCTTGCCCGCGTGGTCCGTCAGCCGGTGATCCTGCCCGTGGATGTGGCCGACGTGCTGCGTCGCATGGGTTAGGGCGTCGGGGCGGAGCACCGGGGTGGGGCATCCGGTTTACGCCCCTGTAAGGGGGTTGCCTCGCCGCTCCGCGCGTGCTAGCCAGATTTTCCGCGAACTCCGGCAATGGCAAGGGGTTTCGCCGCTCCGGCCCGCCGTGCCGTCCCGCTTTCCGCCTCATGTCCGTAGCGTGCCCGGCCGTTTTCGTCGCGGCACGTCGCGCAGCGACGGGGGAGCGGCACACCGCCGCCAGCCACTGCCGCGAAAAGGGAGAACAGCGATGCCCACCACCAGCAGCGAAAGCATCTTCACCCCGCAACGGCTTGCCGTCATGTTTCCGTCCGACCGCGCCGACGCCTTCTTCGACGCCCTGTACGGCGATGCGGAAGACGGCGCCTACGACATCGCCCTGGCCTTCGAGGGCGAGGGCGAGAACGGCATGGAGTTCTCGTTCCGGCTCACCCAGCGGCCCGGACACTGTCTGGCCTGCAACCTTACCTACGGCCTGCCGCAGGTCTTCGAGCGGCACCCGGTCATCGACCTGCCCGGCGTGGTGGCAAAGATCGCCAGCGCCATGGACCGGGCCGAAGGTTCGCTGCGCTGGCGCCTGCTGCCCACCCGCGAGATGTCGCGCACGCTGCACGTCATTCCGCTGCTGGTGACCTTCGCCTGATCCGGAGCCCGCCGACCGGCGTCCCCTGAACCGCTGCCTTGCCAACCTTCGACGGCTCTCCGCCGACGTGTCCGGCCTGCCATTGGGTGTTGCCATGGCGGCCTGCCGACATGATGCCGGTACAGGGGCCGGTGCTGCAATCTGCCGGTGCCGCGGCATCCGGAAGCCTTCCGGGGCGTCATGCATCAGTAACAAGCCCATGGGCCGAAACCGTGCAGGTTCCGGCCCGTTTTCGCGCACAAAAGAAAACCGCCCCCAGGGAGGCGGTTGTGAGAGGCGCTTGCTGTTCCGATCCGCGTGCGGCGCCCTAGGGGGCGATGCTGCGCGAGATGAAGCGGATGGCTTCCTCGTACAGGTTCGGCGGGGCATACGGGGTCAGCAGGCGGGTACGGTTGGCGCCGACCATCATGGAAATGATGACCTGGGACGTCTCGTGCACCGGCAACGGGCGGATGGAGCCGTCCTCGATGCCCCGGCGCAACTGGGCTTCCAGTTCGCGCGGGACCTGGTTGAACTTTTCGTACATCAGGTCGCGGTCGGTCTTGGTCTTCATGTCGCTGTACGGCGAGCACCGCACCAGCACCAGCCAGTTGGAGGTCTTGTCGATGGAGAAGTCGAGGTAGGCGGTGCAGAAGTTGATGACCGACTCGTACCCGTTCTTGCCCTTGGCGGAGGCGTCGCGCAACACGCCAAGGAATTGTTCGAGCACGTCGATGCCCGCGGCAAGGAACAGTTTTTCCTTGTTGCCGTAATGGTGCGTGAGCAGCCCAAGGGCCACTCCGGCACGTTCGGAAATCTTCTTGAAGGTGGTGTCGGCATAGCCGTATTCACCAAAAAGCTCTTTTGCCGCCTGAAGCAACGCTTCCTTCTTCGAGATGCTCATGTCAACGGCCCGTGGTAGTGCTTGAGGTGTGTATACAGGGGCTCCGCATCCGGCTGGCCGAATGCTCGTCGTGGAGCCGCAGAAGAACCGTCGGACCCGCACCCGACGGAACACCGGGAACACTTGTGCCTTCGCTGTCGGCCCGGCGAGGGGTTGCGAAGGGCTGCATCTGTGTAGCGTAACATGCATGTGGCAGTCAACGCCGCCTGTGCGCACAGTGAAAAGGTTGGCGCGGGTTTTGTCAACTAGATTCCTCGGAAATGTTGCATTGGCGGGACGCATGCGGAAGACATGCTGCTGAATGGTCGACCAATCTAACGGGGGTTGTGTCACTCCGGTGGCCGAATGACCATAACGAAGACGGCCCCACAATGGGGCCGTCTCGTGAGGAGTGTTCCGTTGCTTACCGTGCGCACCGAGGGAACCGACGTACCTGTCCAGGAACGCGTGAAGGAGGCAGGCGGAGTGCGTCGGGCCGGTTTGTTTGGCCAAGCAAACAAAAACTAGCACCACGAGTGCGGCGCGTCAAGGGCGGTGGGGTATGCCGCCAGACGGCTGGCGTGGTACCGTGACGGGAGACAGCGGTGCTTGTCCGGTGGGCGGTCGTTTTTTGCCGGTTAATCAAACAAGACGGCTCCCGTAAAAGGGAGCCGCCTCGGAGAGGAGTGTACTGATGCCAGGAGAGCTTGACCGGTAGGTGCATACCGGAGGGTGGATGGTGCAGATCACGCCCTGAAGCTGACTGGGTAATCAATCAGTGCAAGGAAACAATAGTACCACCCTGGGCAGGTGTCAACACTTCAATGTCCGTCAGGATGAAATGGCGCGAATTTCGTTCCGCCATTCGGCAAGGCACCCTTCTATGAAGGCGTACACGGCCGCCTGCTCGTCCTTGCCGCTGCCGGTGACGGCAAGCGGTGCGGCAAAGCGGAAGTGCACCGTGCGCTGGGGGCGGATGGGGCCGAAGTCCTTGATGGGCCAGCCGGTGCCCCAGGCATCGGTTTTCAGGGCCAGCGGCACCACCGGCACGGCGGCACGGCGCGCCAACTTGACGCCGATGGAGTTGAAGGTCTTGGGATCCAGGGCGTCGCTGCGGGTGGCCTGCGGAAAGATGATGATGGAGATGCCCCGTCGCAGCCGTTCCTCGCCGCCTTCCAGCACGGCGGCAAGGTCGTCGCGCGGGTTCACGCGGCCCACGGTGATGGGGTCGCGCGTGCGCAGCACGTGCTTGAAGACGGGGTAGTCGGCCAGGCTCTGCTTGACCACGAAGGTCACGTCCTTGTGCGGCTGGATGATGGAGGGCAGCACGAAGGTTTCCAGCGTGCTCATGTGGTTGCCCACGAACACGCACGGCCCCTCCAGCCGCGTGAAGTGGTCCATGCCTTCGATGCGCAGGCGCACGCCGGTGCGTTCCAGCGCCCGGACCACCTCCAGGCTGCTGCCCACCCATGCCGCCGGGGGATAGTCGCCCCGCAGCGCCGAAGCCGCCGCGCGACGCACGATGCTCGCCATCATGGGATAATAGGCCAGCGTCGGGAACAGCCGGGCTATGGGGCCCGCCGTGTCGGCCGGGGTGGTATATGTGTCGCCGGTGAACGGTACGGGCATGTGGGGCGCGGGAACGATGGCGTCGGTCATGTGGCGTATCCCTTGCGGTCTTGCTGGTCGTGTGGTGCGTGCGCGGTGTCCGGCGGAGCGGGCGTGCGCTGCAACGCCGTATATCCCGGCGGCAAGGAAAGGGAAATACCCTTGTGCGGGCTGCGCGGGTGGCCGATGCGCAACTGCGGCGCTCTTCCTTTCAGGTGTTCTCCTGTTCCTTCTTCACCTGACGGAAGTTCAGGCCGCCCTCGTCCAGACCCCGTCCGGAATCGTAGACGCCCACGGTGCGGTCTGTGAACTGCACGTTGCGGGCGCGGCGGTAGTAACGCAGCATGTTGCGGTAGTCCGCCTCGTAGCTGCGGCCCTGCCAGCCTTCGCAACGTACCACCGCCAGTTCGCGGGTCAGGCACAGGCACAGCGGGTCGATGTTGCTCTGCCACACCGGGTCGCGGCCTTCCTCGATAACCGGCAGGTAGGGGGCCTTGTGCGCCAGGCTCACGTCGATGCGCGCGATGAGCAGGTCCGCGTCCGGGTATGCCTCGTATATGAGGAAGGCTTCCGGCGTCAGCGAGTTGTCGTCGTCCAGGAACAGGATGCGGCGGCCGCGCGCGGCGCGCAGCAGGCCGTTGCGGATGGCGTTGCCGTAGTCCTTGTCGGGCCGGAAGTCGTACCAGCGCACGAAGGCGTCCGGCCGCACCCGTGCGCCCTTCACACCGTCGAAACCCACCAGCATTTCCACGTCGGCCGGGGACAGCCCGGCCCGGTCCATGGCCGTACGCACGCTGTCGACGGCAAGGCCCAGGGCCACCGGACGGTCGCCCCGGCTGGGGGTGATGATGGAGTAGCGCGGCATGGTTTCGGGCATGGGTGGTTCCGGCGGTTTCGTGTTGCTGCGGCCATGGCGGAGCGGCAGCGCACCCCCGGCATGCCGGAGATGCGGTTGCGGCAGTGCGCGGCGGCGCTATTCCGGGCGCGGCTTGCGCTGGCGGGCCAGCCTGCGCCACCAGTTGGTCAACCGCTGCTCGTCCCCGTGTTCCTTGGGCTGGTAGAAGCGGCGCTCCGTCAGGCCGTCGGGCAGGTAGTCCTGTTCGATCCAGCCGTCGGGGTAGTTGTGGGGGTACTTGTAGCCCTTGCCGTAGCCCCAGTCCTTTTGCAGCTTGGTGGCGGCATTGCGCAGGTGCATGGGCACCGGCTGCGGGCCGTTCAGTTTCACTTCGCGCGCGGCGTTGAGGTAGGCGGCGTAGCTGGAATTGCTCTTGCGGGCCAAGGCCAGGTGCACCACGGTCTGGGCCATGGGAATGAACCCTTCCGGCATGCCCACGAACTCCACGGCCTGCTGGCAGGCCACGGCCAGCGGCAGGGCCTGCGGATCGGCCAGGCCCACGTCCTCGGACGCGGAAAGGATGAGCCTGCGGCAGACGAAGCGCGGGTCCTCGCCGCCTTCCAGCAGGCAGGCCAGGTAGTACAGGGCCGCGTCCGGGTCGCTGCCGCGAATGGACTTGATGAGCGCCGAGGCCAGTTCGTAGTGGCTGTCGCCGTCCTTGTCGTGGCGGCTGACGATCTCGGGCATGGCGGCGCGCACGGCGTCGAGGCCCCGGTTGTCTGCGGGCAGCCCGGCCACGTACTCCACCAGGTTCAGCATGGCGCGGGCGTCGCCGTGGGCCATGCCGGACAGGAAGTCCAGCACGTCATCGGCCAGGGGGGCTTCCTGCGCCGTGCCGCCGCGCCGGCCCAGTTCCATCAGTTCTTCGCGGCCCAGCGGGCGCAGGCGCATGACGTGCAACCGCGACAGCAACTGGCGGGTCACGCTGAACGACGGATTCTCGGTGGTGGTGGCGATCATGGTGATTTCGCCGCTTTCCAGGATGGGCAGGAAAAAGTCCTGCTGCGCCTTGGAGAAGCGGTGCAACTCGTCCAGCACCAGCACGTCCACCCCGGACAGCGAGCGGCGCAACTGCTGCAATCCGGCCTCGGGCGCGCTGAGGCGCAGCACCTTGGTGCCGTGGGCGTTGGCCAGCAGCAGGGCCAGCGTGGACTTGCCGCACCCCGGCGGGCCGAACAGCAGCAGGCTGGGCAGCCGTTCGGCGCGCAGCAATGCGGCAATGCGTGGCGTAAGGTGGGTCTGGCCCACGAAGCCGTCGAGGGTGGTGGGCCGGATGCGCTCCGGCAGGGGCTGCTTCAGGGTCACGTCATGGTCTCCGGAAATGTGGCCGGGCAAGAATGCGAAAGGATGAGCCTGCGGCTGTGGTCCTGTGTATCAGGCCCGCCGCGCGAGGAAAAGGCGGGTGCGCGGCTCGGGACAGGGCAGGGACTTCGCGGGGCCTGTCGGGCCGGGAGAACCGGTGCTGCCTTGTGCGCTGCAAGACTGGCGCGGTGTGCAGGCTGTCGTCCGCGTCCGCTGAAAGGTGTGCCTGAAGGCTATCGCCCCTGCCGGGCCCACCAGTGCAGCCCCAGGCAGAGCATGGCCGCCGTTTCCCAGCGCAGCACGCGGTCGCCAAGGCTGACCGCCTGCATGCCGGATTCCAGCAGGGCAGCCACCTCGCGGTCGGAAAAGCCGCCCTCCGGCCCCACCACGAACAGGGTGCGCCCCGGCTGCCCAAGGTCCCCGGCGCCCAGCAGCACGCCGCCGGTGTCGCCTTCCCACAGGATGAACCGTTTGGCGAAATCCCGGCTGGCCTCGGCTAGTTCGGCCACGCCGCCGGGCAGGGTGCGCAGTTCCGGCAGCCACGGGTTGCGGCTCTGCTTGGCCCCGGCCTCCATCTGGGCGTGCCACGATTCGCGGGTTTCCTCGGGCACGCGCGACTGGCTGCGTTCGGCCTGCCAGAGCCAGATGCCGCCCGCCTCCAGTTCCACCGCCTTTTCCATCAGCCAGCCCCGGCGCACCTCCTTGCCCCAGCCCATGGCCAGCACCGCCTGCGATGCCGGGGCCGGATGTTCGGTGACGGACAACGGCTCAAGACGCACCAGAGCCTTTTCCGTGGCGGTGACCCGGAATTCGCCCTCGCGCCCCCGGCCGTCCAGCAGGCGCACCGTGTCGCCCGCGCGCACCCGCACCACCTTGACCATGTGGCGGGCCTCCTGCCCGTCGAGCAGGTACGGTTCGGCCCAGCGTTCGGGCGGCAGGAAAAAGGTGCGCATGACGTGGCTCCGGGAATGACGGGGTAAAGAAATGCCGAAGGCGGAGAGTTGTGACCACAGGTCCGATCCGCACGAAGTGTGGACCGGACCTGAAAAAGGGGTCAAGGGGGCGACTGCCCCCTTGCGGGGGGACGGGGGCAGCGCCCCCGCTTCCGCTTTTTACGTCAGTTTGGTACGCGCCGTCCCCTGCGTGTAGAACGGCAGCCCCGCGCGGGTGGCTTCCAGTTCCACCCTGGCGGCCTTGACCACGAAGGCCGGGGCCTCGGCATGGGCGGCGGCCACGCGGGCCAGGGCCACGGCATAGCCCAGCGACGGCGCGAACGACCCGCTGGTCACCACGCCCGCCACGGTGCCGTCGGGCAGGGCCACCACGTCGCCGTGGCGGGCGCTGCGGCGGCCGGGAATGGACAGCGCCACCAACGGCTCGCGCACGTCGCGGTCCGCGCCCTTGCCCACGTAGTCGGCGGGGTTGGTCAGCATGGCGCCGTAGCCTGCTTCCGCCGGGGTGTGGGTGTCGTCCAGGTCGTGGCCGTACAGGGGCAGGCCCACTTCCAGGCGCAGGGTGTCGCGCGCGCCGAGGCCCGCGGGCTTCACGCGCTCGTCGGCGAGCAGGGCGGTCCACAGGGCTTCGGCCTTGTCCCAGGGCAGGTACAGTTCCACGCCCAGTTCGCCGGTATAACCAGTCCGACTGACCAGCAGCGGCGCGCCGCCGAAGGTCACGGAGCGGAAGCCGAAGTAGGGCAGGTCGCGGAAGCTCTCGCCCAGCACCGCTTCCAGCACGTCGAAGGATTTCGGCCCTTGCAGGTCGAGCTTGGCGGTGCGGGCGGAAATGTCCTCGAAGGCCAGCGCGCCGGGCAGGCGGGAGCGCAGGGCGGCGAAGTCGCCTTCCGTGCAGGCGCCGTTGACCACCAGCATGTAGTCGTCCTCTGCCATGCAGTAGACGATGAGGTCGTCGAGGATGCCGCCCTTGTCGTTGAGCAGGAAGCCGTAGCGGCAGCGGCCGGGCTTCAGCGTTTCCAGGTTGTGGCTGACGGCGCGGGACAGCGCTTCGCGCGCGCCGGCGCCGCGCAGGGTGAATTCGCCCATGTGGCAGATGTCGAACAGGGCGGCGGAGTCACGCGTCTGCACGTGCTCGGCGATGATGCCGGTGGGGTACTGGATGGGCATGTCCCACCCGGCGAAGGGGGCCATCTTGGCCCCGGCGGCCCGGTGCCACGCGGAAAGCGGGGTTTGCAGCAGATCCGGCACGGTGTGCTCCTTCGTGTCTCCGTTGGGGGTTGGCGCGGTCATGTGGTATGGGGGCGCGCTGCGCCGGGGCAAGGCGGTCTTGCGTCCGGGGCGGAAATTCGGGTGCGCCGTGCGGCGCGCGACAGGAATAGCGCGAGAAGGGATTTGCGGCAACCGGCTGGCGCCATGACGGGGCGGGCCGTCGCGCGGCGGATGGCGCGTGCCGCATGCGGAAGGAGGACAGGCGGCGCGGGCGGCCGCGTAGCGCCACCGCGTGCGACGGCCGCGCTACGCGGCGGTCTTGCGGGTGCGCTGGATGGCCCGGAACTCGTCCACCAGCGCCACCAGCTTGCCGTAGTTGCGCTTGATCTCCAGGCCCCCGGGGGTCAGTTCGTCGTCGCGCTTTTCGATGTAGGTGCGCAGCAGGTAGCGGTCGTTCAGCATGTTTTCGCCGATGGCGATGACGCTGGAAACCAGCGTGTCGAAATAGCTGACGATCTCGAACTTCAGCCCGTGCAGCAGCTGCACGGCCTCGGCCAGCATGCGCCGGTAGCCGATGCGCTCGCCCCGGTACTCGCGGTCCTGGATGTCCTCGAGGTAGCGCACCTTGCGGGCCTGCTGGATGTAGCTGTATTTGGCCCAGACCTCCTGGTAGAGGTCGTGCAGGTGGCCGAAGGCCTCGTAGTTGTCCGGCGAGAGCAGGTAGTTGTCCAGCACCTTGATGACGTTGGCGAAGAATTCGTCGCTGTAGCCGATGATGCGGCGCTGGTGCTTGGACAGCCAGGCGTACAGGAACTTCAGGCGCTTCTCGTCCGTATCGGTGTTTTCGACGATCTCGTTGCGCTTGTAGATGATCCTGCCCGTGTATTCGCCCCGGGTTATGTCGTTCAGGCGCAGGAACATGTTGGTGGCGTCCTTGATGATGTTCAGGTCGCCCAGCACCTGTCCCGTCACCGGATGGATAACTTCCTGCGATTCCACGGACAAGGCGCGGTCCTGCCGCACGTTGTCGGGGTTGAACTTGTGCTGGCGGTAGGTCACCCGCAGGATGACCACCCGCCGCTCGCGGTCCAGGAAATAGCCCGCCTCGTCGATGGCGCGCAGGGCTTCCTCCTGGTCGGCGTCCACGCGCACCAGGGCCAGCTTTTCCACGCGGGGGTAGGGGCGCGAATCGCCCTCGCCCATCATGGTGGTGATGGTGCGGTCGGACTGGCCCAGCACGCGGATCATGAACCGCTCGCCCATCTTGTGCAGCCGCCGCGCGAACAGCGCGCCGGAGGTGCGCCGTTCGGACACGATGGGAAAGCCGTACAGTTCCATCAGGTACTGGTACACGAACAGGCGGTTGCGCTCGTACATCTCGTTGTCGCCCACCTCGAACTTGCCGATGCGCATGCCGAAGCGCTTGATCTCGCTGTCGAGGTCGGACGGGAACGAGGCATACACCCCGCCCAGGTGGAAATGGCCGAAGCTGTCCAGCGCGAAGACCTGCGCCCGGTCCATGGCCAGCAGAAAGGGCATCAGCGCGGGGTAGTGGTCGAGCACCGAGGTGTCGAACCGCCCGAAGCGCTGGCGGAAGGATTCCTGGTAGGCCTTGGGCAGGCGGGTCTGCATGGTCTGCACGTTGCGGGCGATGACCTGCGACTCCAGAGGGCACGAGGCGCCCTCGGCCACGCTGGCCGTATCCAGCACCGGGTGCAGGATGTCGAACTGGAAGACTTCCTGGAAGTAGTTGACCGGCCGTTCGAAGGCCACGATGCTGAAGCCGGGCAACTGCTTGTATTCCCACAGGTCCGCCTCGAACGAGGGCAGCAGCTCGCGCGATTCCACCAGCGGGTAGTCGGCCTGCTCGAAAAAGGGGCGCAACAGGCACTGCTTGACGTGCACCACGTCGAGAAAGCGCTTCAGCCGGGCAAGCGACGTAAGCTCCACCGGCTCGGACAGCAGCCCGTCCTCGCGGTAGACGAATTCTCCCTTGCTGAAGGCGTTTTTCAGGGTGATCTTCATGCGTTGTCCCGATGCACGCGGCCTTCCGCCATTCCCCTCCGGTATGGCGGGACGGATTGCAGTTGCCCCTTTGCGATACCCGAGCCTATTTTTTTTTCTAAAAAAATTCTACCATAATGTGACGGGCAAGGGCTCGCGCACAAGGGTTTCGCGGTGTCCGCGAGCCCCGGACGCCGCGCCGCGCGGGGCTGCGGCGGGCGTGCGGCTGTTGCGGGAACCTGCCCGGCTTTGTTAAAGCACCGGTTGAAACGGGCAACCGGGCCGCAATGCCGTACCGCGGTGCGCCGCCGCACGCCGGTGCATGATCGTCCGCATGCCCGTGCGGGCCGCGCGTTTGCCCGTCTTGCTGTCCGCATGACGCCGTCCTCCCCCTTGCGGGCGGCACCGCGCGGGGATAGGCTGACACCCGCCCCCGCTTCGCCCAACGCATGCGCCACCGCCGGATTCCGGCCGGGCCGCACGCCATACGCCATGAACTCCGGCCGCCGCACGGGGCCGGAGAGGAACCGGATATGAACAGCCAACGTTGCCACGAACGCATTCTTGCCATCATTTGCAGCGTGTTCGACGCGTATTCCGCCGTGCTCTTCCTGCCCGACGCCGGAGGCGCCGAAGGCGCGGACGACCTTTCGGCCGGCGCCGCCACGGCGGCGGCCGCCGCCGCGCTGGACCGCGACAACCAGTTGCACCGCCTTGCCGCCAGCTTCAGCCTGGGCGACATGGTGGACACGGGCACGTCCATCGCGCCGGGGCGCGGCCTGGTGGGCTGGATCATCCGCAACCGCGAACCGCTGCTGGTCAACAACTTCGACCAGCGCCAGAGCCACCTCGGCTACTACCGCAGCAACGAGGAGGCCACCATCAAGGCCTTCATGGGCTGCCCGGTGCCGGGCGGCGGCGCGCTGTGCATCGACAGCAAGCGGCAGTACTCCTTTTCCGACAAGGACCAGAAGATCCTGCAACTGTTCGCCGAGCTCATCTCCGGCGTCGAGGGCGTGGTCTGCCAGGGGGCCGGCCAGGCCAGCCTGACCCGCTACTACGCGGCGTTGCAGGTGATCAGCGAACTGCGCGGCCGCATCAGCCGCTGGCCGCAGTTCCTGGCCGAATTCCTGCGCCTGATGGCCGAGGCCACCGGCTTCGACCACGCGCTGTTCGCCGCCCGCGACGGCGACGGGCAGAACTACATCCTGGAAGGCGAAAGCCACCCGCTGCTGCTGGGCAAGGGCGACGCGCCCATGTACCCCATCGGCAACGGCATCGTGGGCTGGGTGTTCCGCAACGACGCCCCGGTGTTCACCGAAGGCACCGACGGCTCGCCCATGGCCCCGCTGTTCGGCAAGGGGGCGCACATGCCCGCCTTCAGTTCGGTGATGTGCCTGCCGCTGATGATCAACAAGGTCACGCGCGGGGTGCTGTGCCTGGGCCACGGCGAGCCGCGCGTCATCCCCGACGACCTGCGCGCCTTCACCCGCATGTCGGTGGACCACCTGGCCCTGTTCCTGGAAAACCTGTACCTGAAGAGCAGGCTGCGCGAACTGTTGCCCAAGGCCCGGCTGGAACGCCGCGTGCCCGCGCCCGTCCCGCACGACCGCCCCGATTCCGACGCCGACGATTGATCCTGACGACCGGCATCGACGACCGGCATCGACGACCGACACCGCAACCGCGAGAGCGACCAGATGCTGCGCAGACTGTTCGGCTTCCTGGGCAAGGACCTGGCCATGGACCTGGGTACGGCCAACACGCTGCTGTACACCCGGGCCGAAGGCATCGTGCTGAACGAACCTTCGGTGGTCGCCCTGGAAACCGAGCGCAACACCGTGCTCGCGGTGGGGCGCGAGGCCAAGGAATTCCTGGGCCGCACGCCCAAGCGCATCCGCGCCATCCGCCCCATGAAGGACGGCGTCATCGCCGACTTCGAGGTGACGCGGCAGATGATCGCCTTCTTCATCCGCAAGGTCATCAGCGGCTTTTCCCTGGTCAAGCCGGGCATCGTCATCTGCGTGCCCACGGGCATCACCCAGGTGGAGAAGCGCGCGGTCATCGAATCGGCCCACCAGGCCGGCGCGCGCGACGTGCGCTTGGTGGAGGAGCCCATGGCCGCCGCCATCGGGGCCAACCTGCCCATCCACGAACCGCTGGGCAACATGGTGGTGGACATCGGCGGCGGCACCACGGAAGTGGCGGTGATCACCCTGTCCGCCGTGGCCTACGCGGAATCGGTGCGCGTGGCGGGCGACGCCATGAACCAGGCGGTGCAGCGCTATTTCAAGGAAGAATTCCAACTGCTCATCGGCGAGAACACCGCCGAGCGCATCAAGATGGCCATCGGCTCGGCCTTTCCGCTGCCGGAACAGCTGATGGTCGAGGTGTCCGGCAAGGACATGGTGAGCGGCACCCCCAAGGTGGTGCGCGTCACCGACGGCCATGTGCGCGAGGCCTTGCAGGAGCCGGTGCGCATCATCGTCATGGCGATCCGCAAGGCGCTGGAAAAGACCCCGCCCGAACTTTCCGCCGACATCGCCAGCAACGGCATGCTGCTGGCGGGCGGGGGCGCGCTGCTGAAGGGCCTGGGCGCGCTGGTCTCGCGCGAGACGCGCCTGAAGGTCATCATCGACGACGACCCGCTGACCACCGTGGTGCGCGGCACCGGCCGCACCCTGGACGACCGCAGGTTCTACGGCCGCGTATACATCAACTAGGCGCGCCATCGGCGGCGGGGGACGGCGCCGGGGCATGCCGGCGCATCGTCGCGTCCGCCTGTCCGCCGTCCGCGCCGCAGCACCGGGCTTTGGCAACATGCCGCCCGCAGCGAGCCATCATGTCCGTACAGTCTTTTGGCCAGCCTTCCGTCACCCCCTCCGGTGCTTCCGCGTCCCCCTTCGCGGCGCACCTGCCTCGCATCCTCGACATCGTGCGCGAAAGCGGCGCTCTGGTCATGGACCACTGGCGCAAGCCGCGCGCCATACGGTTCAAGGCGCGCGCCGACCTCGTGACCGAAACCGACCTGGCCGTGGAGGCCTTTCTCAAGGACCGCTTGAAGGACGTGGTGGCCGGAGCCACCTTTCTGGCCGAGGAAAGCGCCACCTCGCGCGAACCGCGCGGGACCTGCTGGATCATCGACCCCATCGACGGCACCACCAACTTCGCGCATGCGCTGCCCTTCGTGGGCACGTCGGTGGCGTTGTGGCACGAGGGGCGGGTGGAACTCGGCATCGTCAACGTCCCGGCCCTGGGCGAGTGCTTCTGGGCGGTGCGGGGCGGCGGGGCCTTTCGTGACGGCGCGCCGCTGCATGTTTCCGTCAGCGAAGACCTGGAGCAGGCGCTGGTGGCCACCGGCTTTCCCTATACCATCGAGGAGAACGTGGACACGGTGATGGCCCGGCTGCGCAAGGCGATGCTGACCACGCGCGGCGTGCGCCGCTGCGGGGCCGCCGCCGTGGACCTGGCCTTCGTGGCGGCCGGACGGTTCGACGCCTTCTACGAGGCGGACCTGAAGCCGTGGGACACGGCGGCGGGCTGGCTGCTGGTGGAGGAGGCGGGCGGGCGCGTCACCGGGTTCGACGGCGCGCCCTACGATTTCGCCAACGAGGGCATCCTGGCCAGCAACGGGCTGGTGCACGAGGCCATGCGCGAAGTCCTGCGGCTGTAGCCCCGTCAGGGCAGGGCAGGCATGTCGCGGAACACGTCGCCGCGTTCCGTGGCCCAGATCAGCGCGGGCGTCAGCATGTCCCGGAAATGTTCAAGCAGCGCATCAAGTTCGTCGGCATCCACGAACATGCCGTCGGCCACCTCGTCCGGATTGGGACGGGGCGTTTCTCCGGCGGGCCCGGCCGCGAACAGGGTGATGTGGGCGAATCCGGTTTCTTCCGTGGCCGGTATCTCGGCCCGGCGGATCAGGCGCACGGCGGCGATGTCCAGTTCTTCGCGCAGTTCCCGCAGGGCCGCGTCCTCGCGCGATTCCCCGGCCCGCACGTGCCCGGTGGCCGAAAGGTCCCACCGGCCGGGGTACAGGTGCTTGTTCGCGCCGCGTTTCTGCAGGTAGACACGGCCTTCGGCGTCGTGCAGCATGACCAGCACCACCCGGTGGCGCAGCGTCTGGCGGCGCGCCTCGGCGATGGGCATGACCATCAGCGGCCGGTCGCGCTCGTCGGTGATTTCCAGGTATTCGACTCCGTCGGCGGGGACCGCGTCGTCCGGGCGCCCCGGCCTGTCGCCGGGGGCGCGGCGCAGGCCCGCGCGGCCACGGGATTTGCCGCGCGCCGCCCTGGGGCCGCGCGCGGCGGCAGCGCTAGCGCGGCGCATTCCGGCGGGTTCGTCCGCCATACGCGAAGGAGGGCGCTTGCCCATGCAGTCTCCTGTCCGTTCCGGTTGCGGCGAGAGCCCGCGCGTGGCGCGGCCGGAATTCTTTCGCCTGGGCCCCGGCGACATCGCCGAGGTGGCCGAACTGGAACGCCAGTGCTTCTCCACCCCGTGGAGCGAGGAGCAGTTCCGGCTGGCCTTCGACCGCCAGGTGTTTTCGGTGTTCGGCCTGCGCGACGCGGGCCGCCTTGTGGCGTACGTGGCCGTGTACCACCTGGCGGGGGAACTGGAAATACTGAACGTGGCCGTGAACCCCGGCCACCGGCGGCGCGGGCTGGGCCGCCGACTGCTGGCCATCCTGTTGCAAGTGGGTGCCAAAATGGGCATACATAGGGCCGTGCTCGAGGTCCGCACCGGCAATGTCCCGGCCATCGGCCTGTACGAAGGACTGGGGTTCACCCGCGCGGGCGTGCGGCCGCACTACTACGGCGACACCGGCGAAGACGCCATCATCTACGAATGCGACCTGGCGGACTGGGTCAGCCGCGAACCGGGCAGCGCCAGTTGCGAGCCCGGCCGCGCCGGGTCCGAATCCGGCGTGCGGTAAGCCCGTGCGCCGTGCCATCCGCCCGGCGGGACGCGGGGCGGGCCACGTCGCCGCGTGCCATCCGGCCTGCCGCAGTGATTGCAGGCATGATTTTTTTCGGACGGGGCGCACCCCGTTCGCCAATGTCCACCCTTCACGCAACACCGTCCGGAGACCCGCATGAAGAAGCTCATGGCCGCCAACTGGAAGATGTACAAGACTGCCGGAGAAGCGCGGACCACCGCCGCCTCGCTGGTGGCGCTGACGGCGGACACGCTGCCGGACGACCGCGAAGTGGTGATCTTTCCGCAGTTCACGGCGCTGTCGCCCGTGGCCGACGCCCTGCGCCACGCCGACGGCTACTCCGTGGGCGGGCAGGACGTGTACCCGGCGGCCGAAGGGGCCTTTACCGGCGAGGTTTCTCCGGCCATGCTCATGGACTGCGGGTGTGCCTGGGTGCTCACCGGCCACTCCGAGCGCCGCCACATCATCGGCGAAAGCGACGAACTGGTGGGGACCAAGACCGCGTTCAGCATCGGCGCCGGGCTCAAGGTGGTGCTGTGCATCGGCGAGACCATCGACGAGCGCGAGGCGGGCCGCCTGGCCGAAGTGCTGGAGCGCCAGTTGGCCACCGGCCTTGCCGGGGTGAAGAGGGACGCGGTGCCCGGCGCCATCGCCGTGGCCTACGAGCCGGTGTGGGCCATCGGCACCGGCAAGGTGGCCGGGCCGCCGGAAATCGTCGAGGCCCATGCCCTGGTGCGCCAACTGCTGGTGGCCCGCTTCGGCGAGGCGGGCAGGGCGGTGCGCATCCTGTACGGCGGCAGCGTCAAGCCCGACAACGCCCGTGAAATCATTGCCCTTGACAATGTGGACGGTGTCTTGGTAGGAGGCGCTTCTTTGCAGGCTGACTCGTTCAGCCGCATCATTCTGGCGTAAGCCGTGCCCCGGCGCGGAGTTTTCACAAGGAGAGTACGGTGCAGACCCTGATCCTGACCCTGCATGTGGTCGCGTGTCTTGCCCTGATCGTGCTGGTGCTGCTTCAGTCCGGCAAGGAAGGCATGGGCGTGATCTTCGGCGGCGGCAACACCTCGCTGTTCGGCAGCACTGGCGCCGGCGGCATGCTTGCCAAGCTGACCGCCTTCCTGGCGGTCCTGTTCATCATCACGTCGCTGTCGTACAACGTGCTCACCAGCAGCCGCAAATCCGACGATTCGACCATCCTGGACGTGAAGCTGGAAGACGTGCAGCCCGCCCCCGCTGCGCCAGTAGCGCCGGCCGCGCCTGCCGTTCCCGCTCCCGCCGCCCCGGCCGAGCAGAAGTCCAACTAGCATCGCACATTTCGGCGCGCCTCGCGCCAACCCCGTGCCGAGGTGGTGGAATTGGTAGACACGCTATCTTGAGGGGGTAGTGGGAGAAATCCCGTAAGGGTTCGAGTCCCTTCCTCGGCACCATAATCGCGCAGGCGAGCAGACAAGGCCCCGAAAGGGGCCTTTTCGCGTTTCCGGGGGAGTCGCGCGGAGTGTTTGGGGGGCGGAAGGACAGGCGCGGCGGATCGGGAAGGAGGGGGCAGGCCGCCCGTCTGGCTGGCAGGGGCGGACTGGGGCAGGCAGGGGCCGGGGCATGGCCGGTGGGCCGGACCGGGCCATGCGGCTTCAGGGCGCGGGCGGGCCGATGCGGGGGCAGTTGCGCTCGGCGGGGAACGAGTCCGGCGTGAAGAACGGAGCGTACGGGCGGGCGATGCGCGCAAGGGCGCTGGTCCCCGGCGCTCCGCCGTTGCAACGCATGGCGTCGAGCGTGGATTGCAGGCGGGCCACCAGGGCGTCGTCCGTGTCCCGGCTGAGCGCCATGTACAGGTCTAACTGTCTGAGCACCATGGTCACGGCGTACTCGGCGCTGTCGATGTTGCCCTGTTCCATCATGTACAGCGTGGAGTGGATGTTGAACGCCAGCACGTCCACCCGCCCGGCGGCCAGCATGCGCACCGCGTCGGCGGGGGTGGTCACGGAATGCAGCAGGGCGGACGGCACCCCCTGTTCGAGCAGCAGTTGTTCGCCCACGGTGTTGCGCACCGTGCCCACGCGCAGCCCTTGCAGGTCGCGCCATTGCCGGGGGGCCACCCGGCTGTTCTTGTGCACCACGGCACCCACAGTCACATGCATGACCGGCCCCACCCACTTGAACAACCCCTCGCGTTCCGGGGTGCGGGCGGTGCTGAACAGCAGGGCGTCCGGGGTATTCAGGGCCTGGTTGAAGGCCCTGGGCCAGGGCAGCACCCTGATGTCCCCGAGTTCGACCGGCAGTCCGTTGCGGTGCAGGACCTGGATGACGATGTCCACCCCAGGGCCGCGCGGTAGGCCGTCCTGCACGTAATTGAAGGGGGGAAGGTCCTCCGTGAGCAGGGTGAACGCGCCGACGGGGTGCGGGCATGCGGTGCAGAACGCCCACGCGGCAAGGCAGGCCGCCAGCACGGATATCCGGATTCGCCTGGAGGCCGGAACCTGCCCGCTGGCGCGGGGTGCCCCGGCGCGGCCGGGCCGTGCGGACCTGGCTGGTGGCGCACCGGGGGCGGGGCGAGGAAAGATGGTGTCGGCGTGTTCCGGCATACCGTCAGGCGGCTGAGGATGAAGGGAGGGCCGCAGGGATCACGGCCTCGCACGGAGGAACGTTGCGCAGGGTGCGCGACATGTACGGTTTTCTGGAAGTATCGCCCGGAGGCGGGATGGGGTCAAGGCAGGCTGGCCCTGCACTTGCGAGAGGCAAAGGTGGGGGAGCCTGGGGGGGCCTACGCACGCCGGAAGCGGCCATGGAAGGAAGATTGCCCGGCGGCCCGCCGCATGGGATGGCGACGGGCCGCGTCCGGTGGGATTGATGGGACTGGCGGGCGCATGGGGGGCCGCACGTGGCGGCCTAGTTCAGACGGTTGATGTCGAGGGGGGCGCCGCAGCAGGGGCAGGTATCCACGCGCTTGCCGCTGAAGCAGGTACCGGCGAAGAACATGGTGCGGAACTTGCGCTCGATGGAGCTGTACAGGACCCAGAGCTGATGGCCGCAGGTGCAGAAACGCTGTTGCATGACGGTCTCCTTGGGGATGTGGCGGGGCATGCCGCCGGTTGTCGTGTTCATAAAAGTGAACACTTCAGGTAAAAAAATATGCAGGGGGTGTCGCCAAAGCAGGATTTTCGCCCGTTGGCAAGGAAAACGAGTTCGCCATTACAGGAGTATACTCTTCTTGTATTCGACTGGAATGGCGACGAAGTTTGACCGCGTTGCGCTCGATGCCCGTATAGCTCGCAGACTCGCTTAACGGGCACGCTTCGCGCCCTTCGGGTCGGTCAGCCAACGGGCGAAAAGACCATTTGGAGATACCCCTCTACCCCAATTCGCGGCACAGCCAGACAACCCGGCCGATGACGCGGAACTGTTCCAGTTCGTCGCCGCGCACGCGGATGGGCGCATACGCGGGGTTGTCGCTGACCAGGGCCAGGCCGTCGGGGGTGCGCATGACGCGCTTGACCAGCACGGCGTCTTCCAGGCCCACGGCGTAGACCTGGCCGAAGCGCAGATCTTCGGTGGCGCGGTCCACCAGTACGGTGTCGCCGTCGCGGATTTCCGGCTCCATGCTGTCGCCCACCACGTCCATGAGCACCATGGCCGAGGGGGTGCCCTTGCGGGCCAGCCAGGCATGGGCGAAGGGCTGGCCGCCCACGGGCATGGCCTGCACCTCGAACGAGCCGCCTCCCGCGCTCAGCCGGGCGCGCACCTTGGGCACCATGTGTACGGCGGGAGGCAGGTCGGCAAGGGGAGAAGCGGGCATGGCCGGGCGCAACGCCGCCGCACGTCCGGGAATGGAACCGGCGGTCTGGCTGACCGGGGTGCGCGCGCCCTGTGCCGCTGCTGTCAGGGGAGTGGGGCGGGGCGTACCGCGCCCGTATTCCAGCCAGTCCGGCGACAGCCCGTACACCCGCGACAGCCGCAGGATCCACTTCTGCGGAATGGCGTCGCGGTTCTTGGCCTGGGTGATGGCGCTGCGGTTCACCCCCAGCACGCGGGCAAGGGCCTGCTGGGTGGTGATGTCCGTGCCCTGCATGACCCGGGCGAAGAAGGTGTCGAAGGCGTCCGGCATGGTGGTATCCTGCGTGCGGCCCTGCGGATGGTCCGGTGATGTGTCCGGCAGACATGTTCGGCGGACGTGTCCAGCGGACGTGTCTGGCAGGGGTGTTTGGGGCGTCCTGGCGAAAGAGGGGCGCCGCCCGTGCCGATGCGGTCGGCTTGTTCACTTTTATAAACAAGATTCCGTGCCGGGCGCAAGCGGAAAATTCGCCGTGCCGGAAAATTTCATGTTTCATCCATGAAATCACGGGAATAGGATGCCGTATTCCCGATTTCCGGCCGTATCGGCAGGCCGCAACGCGAAAGGGGCCCCGTGGGGCCCCTTTGTTGGCGTTGGATACTGCGGCACTGGCGTTACGCGCCGCTTCGGTCAGCCGTCGGCGTTCAGTTCCGGGGCCACCAGGTCGTCCAGCGTTTCCCGGCGGCGGATGCACCGGGCCGTGGCGCCGTCCACCAGCACCTCGGCCGCGCGGGGGCGCGAGTTGTAGTTGGAACTCATGGAAAAGCCGTAGGCCCCGGCGGAGAACACGGCCAGCAGTTCGCCCCGCCGCATGTCGGGCAGGATGCGGTCGCGCGCCAGAAAGTCGCCCGATTCGCAGATGGGACCCACCACGTCGGCGGTGATTTCCTCGCGCCCGGCGGGGTGCACCTCGGCGATGCGGTGGTACGACTGGTACAGCGAGGGCCGCACGAGGTCGTTCATGGCCGCGTCGGCGATGATGAAGTTCTTGCTGGGCGTGGCCTTGGTGTAGATCACCCGGCCCACCAGGATGCCCGCGTTGCCCGCGATGACCCGGCCGGGTTCGAGGATCAGCGACAGCCCGCGCCCGCGCAGCCGGTCGGACACGGCCTCGCCGAACTCCCTGGGATGGGGCGGGGTTTCCTCGCCATAGGTGATGCCGAGCCCGCCGCCAAGGTCCAGATGGGTGATGGACAGCCCCAGGTCGCGCAGCCGCTCGTGGAAGTCCAGCACCCGGTCCAGCGCTTCCAGGAACGGGGCCAGGGTGGTGAGCTGCGAGCCGATGTGGCAGTCGATGCCCACCGGGGTCACGTTGGGCAGGTCGCGCGCCAGCAGGTAGGCCGCTTGGGCCTGTTCCATGTCCAGCCCGAACTTGTTGTTGCGCATGCCCGTGGAGATGTACGGGTGGGTCTTGGGGTCCACGTCGGGGTTGATGCGCACGCCGATGCGGGCGGTGCGGCCCATTTCCCCGGCCACGGCGTCGATGCGCTCCAGTTCCTGCACCGATTCGACATTGAACAGCAGGATGTCGGCCTCCAGCGCGGCGCGGATTTCGTCGTCGCGCTTGCCCACCCCGCTGTACACGATGCGCTGGCCGGGCACCCCGGCCGTGAGCGCGCGGTGCAGTTCGCCCCCGGACACGATGTCCATGCCCGCGCCCATGTCCGCCAGCAGGCGCAGCAGGTGCACGTTGGAGTTGGCCTTGACCGAATAGCAGGTCAGGTGGCCGACACCGGTGAACGCGCTGTCGAAGGCCTGGAAGTGGCGGCGCAGCGTGGCGGCCGAATAGACGTACAGCGGCGTGCCGTAGCGGCTGGCCAGTTCGCGCACCGGCACGCCTTCGGCGTGCAGTTCGCCGTCGCGGTACTGGAAGTGGTGCATGCGTCTCCTCCCTGCGGGCGGGCGCGGCCATGCGCGCCCCTGCCGGGTACGCCCGGCGCGGCCCCGTCGTTACGGAATCACGATTTCGGTCTGCTGCTGGGGCGGCGCGTCTTCCACCGGCAGTTCGAAGCCGGGGGCGTCGGGGTCCACCACCAGCGTCTGCACCTTGCCGAGGGCGTGCGCGAAGCGGGTCAGCACGTTCACCCCCACCAGCCGCCAGCGGTAGGCCGGGGCCTTGCGGTCGGGGCACATGGTCATTTCCACGATGGCGGTGTCCTGCGGGGTGATCTGCTTTTCCGGCCGGAATTCCTGGCGCGACGTGGCCTGGAAGGGGCACCCCGCGCAACTGTCCGCGCTGCCGTCTATCGGCTGGATTTCCAGGATCACCGAGGCCAGGTTGTCCACGTTGCCCTGGGCCTCGCCCCGCGCGGCGATGCAGCCGTTGGCCGTGGCCATGGCCGTGGTGGCGCGCCAATTGAACAGTTCGCGGTTGTCCTGCGGCTGGGGCATGATCTTCTTGCCGCACGCGGCCCCCAGGGCCAGCACCGCGCACAGGGCCGCCACGGCCCCCACGCGCCGGATGCGGGCACGCGGAGCATGGCCGGAGGTCCGGTCAGAGGTCCGGCCAGCCGTGCGGGAAACGGGTGCGTCAGTCACGGTCGTTTCCCGGCGCTGCCGGGGGCTGGTCGGGAACGGTATCTTCGGCATGGGCGGGGCCTCCCCAGAGCAGTTTCCATTCGTTGAGCAGTTGCAGCGCCCCCATGGGCGTCAGGTGGTCGGTATCCAGGTCGCGCAGGGTGGTCAGCAGCGGGTGGGCCACCGGCTCCGCCCGCGCGGTGAGCATGGCGCGCGGTTTCGCGGCCTGCTTCGGCTCGGGCATGTCCAGCCCCGGCAGCACGGCGCGGGCCGCGCGGGGGGCTTCGCCCCTGCCGTCGCGGGTCTTTTCCAGTTCGTGCAGCAGGTCCCGTGCGCGCTGTACCACCGGCTGCGGCACCCCGGCAAGCCGGGCCACCTCGATGCCGTAGCTGCGGTCCGACGGGCCGGGCACCAGGCGGCGCAGGAACACGATGTCGCCGCCCCATTCGCGGATGGCGATGTTCATGTTGTGCACGCCGGGGATGCGCCCTTCCAGCGCCGTCAACTCGTGATAGTGGGTGGCGAACAGGGTGCGGATGGTGCCGCCCGCGCGGCGGGCAAGCTCTTCCACCACGGCCCAGGCCAGGGCCAGGCCGTCGAAGGTGCTGGTGCCGCGCCCGATCTCGTCCAGGATGACCAGGCTGCGCTTGCCCGCCTGGCGCAGGATGCGCGCGGTCTCCATCATTTCCACCATGAAGGTGGATTGCCCCTGCGCCAGGTTGTCCGAGGCTCCCACCCGCGAGAACACCCGGTCTGCGATGCCCAGGCGCGCCTCGCGCGCGGGCACGAACGAGCCCATCTGGGCCAGCAGGCAGATGATGGCCGTCTGGCGCAGCACGGTGGATTTGCCCGCCATGTTGGGGCCGGTGATCAGCAACAGCCGCCGGGCCTCGTCCATGCGCAGGTCGTTGGGGATGAAGTTGGCGCTGCCCTGCATGGCCTCCACCACGGGGTGGCGGCCTTCGCGGATCAGGATGTCGGTGTCCTGCGCCAGCACCGGGCGGGTCCAGTTCCAGCGGCGGGCCGTTTCCGCAAGGCTCTGCCAGTAGTCGAACCCTGCCAGCAGATCGGCCATGAACAGCACGCGGGGCCGCGCCTCGGACACGGTTTCGCGCAGCTTCTGGAACAGCTTGTACTCCAGCGACTTGCGGCGGTCGCTGGCCGAGACCAGCTTTTCCTCCAGCTCCTTCAGGCGCGGGGTGGTGAACCGTTCGGCGTTGGCCAGGGTCTGGCGGCGCACGAAATGCTCGGGCACGGCGTCCGAGGCGGCGCGCGACAGCTCGAAGTAGTAGCCGAACACCCGGTTGAAGCCCAGCTTGAGCTTCGGCAGGCCGCTGGCGGACTGTTCCTCGGCCAGCAGTTGCTGCAACATGTTCTCGCCGTGTTCGGTCAGGTCCAGCAGTTCGTCCAGTTCGGCGTGGAAGCCGGGCCGGAACAGCCCCCCTTCGGTGACCAGGTGGGGCGGGTTGTCCACCAGCGCGCGTTCCAGCAGGTCGAAGTAGTCGGACAGGTCGTCCCAGCCCTTCAGCGCCGCGCGCAGGAAGGGTGGGCGGCCGTCGCCGCGCGCCTCGCCGTCGGTGGGGTAGCTGCCGGGGGCCGTTTCCGGGCGTTCCAGCACGCCGCGCACCCTGGGCAGGGCGGCCAGGCTCTGGCGCAGGGCCACGTAGTCCTTGGGGGCGGCGCGGTTCAGGAAGATGCGCGTGGTCAGCCGTTCAAGGTCGTACACGTCGTTGAGGGCGGCCCGCAGGTCGCGCCGGGTGTCGTCGCGCTCGAACAGCCAGGTCACCGCGGCCTGGGTTTCCTCGATGGGGCCCGTCTCGCGCCAGGGATGGCGCAGGCGTTCTTCCAGCAGGCGGCCGCCCATGGGGGTCTGGGTGTGGTCCAGCACGTGCCACAACGTGCCCGGCCCCTTGCGGCCGTCCAGGCGGCGGAAGATTTCCAGGTTGCGCTCCGTCACTTCATCCACGATGAGGTGGCGGCCGAGGTTCAGCGGGCGGAACGGGGCAAGGTGGATGAGGTCCTGCTTCTGGGTCTGCACGATGTAGGCCAGCAGCGCCCCGCAGGCCCGGACAAGCTCATCCTTTCCTTCAAGTCCCAGCGCTCCGGTGTCGCGCACGCCCTGGGCGTGCAGCAGCCGTTCCGTGGCGGCCTTGAGGTCGAAGGGCGCGCGGCCGGGCACCCGCACCACCTGCGTGGAGGTCAGCGACAGGGACGAGGGCACCTGCGCGCCTTCGGTCACCAGCAGTTCGCGGGGCTGCATCTTGCGCACCCACTGCCACAGGTCGGCGGCCTTCTTGGCGTGCAGGCCCGACCATTCGCCGGTGGAAAAATCGAGCCAGGCGAAGCCGCCCGCCTCCTTCTCCTCGTCCCAGAACAGCGCCCCCAGGTAGTTGTGCCCCTTGGCGTCGAGGTTGGCGTCCTCGACCACCGTGCCGGGGGTCAGCACGCGGGTGACGGCGCGCTTGACCAGCCCTTTGGCCTCGCGCGGGTCCTCTATCTGGTCGCACAGGGCCACCTTGAAGCCCTTTTCCAGCAACTGGCTGATGTACCCCTCTACCGAATGGTGGGGCACGCCGCACATGGGCACGCGCAGGTCGGCGTTGGGGTTGCGGCAGGTGAGGGCGATTTGCAGTTCGCGCGCGGCCGTTTCCGCGTCGTCGAAGAACATCTCGTAGAAGTCGCCCATGCGGTAGAGCAGCAGCGCGTCCGGGTGGTCGTCCTTGATGCGCAGGTACTGCTCGAACATGGGGGTGAGCTTTGACGGATTGGCGCGGGCCGCCGCCGCCGTGGTGGCCCCGGCCAGGCGCGATGCGCCACGCGCGCCGGAGGTCATGCCGGACGTGACGGCAAGCCCCCCGTCTTGCGGACCGGGCGGACCGGAAGTGGGGCCGCAGTCGCAGCCCGCGCCGGGAGCGTCGCTGGAGGGGGCGGCCGGGTCGTCCGTGGGGGCATCGGACTGGGCGTGCGTGAAGAGGGAGGTGTCTGTCATGCCTCGTGTGTACACCGCGAAGGGGTGGGGATGGAAGTACCGGCCGACGGGCCGGACGGAAATGCGGCGCTGGCCGCGACGACCGCCATGCTGCGGCGTCCGGCCAGCGGGTGGAAAGACAATCCGGAGGCCCTGGGGGCTGTTTCTAACGTAGGATTTTTGTTCGTTGGCAAGGAAAACAAGCCTGCCATGAGGGAGTGCCTCAGCCGTTAGGCGAGCACGCAGTGCGAGTCTTACGGATGAGGGCCGCAGCGCGTACTCTTATCGTATTCGACCGATGTGGCAGGCGCAGTTTGACCGCGTTGCGCACGATGGCCATAAGGCTCGCAAGCTCGCCTAACGGCCACGCTTCGCGCCCTTCGGGCCGGAAGCCAACGGACGAAAGGACAAGTTAGAAACGGCCCCTAATCCTGCAAGGACATCCTGAACGTGGCCGAATGCCAGCTGCGGCAGCGCGGGCACACGCTGAAGGTGTGCTCGCGGCGCAGGCCGCAGGTCCCGCACACGAAGCGCTTCACCTTGCGGGCGTGCTCGATGAAGTATTCCAACTGGCTGCGGAACACCGGGGACAGGTGCTGCTGCTCCATGGACAGCGAGAGCAGTTCCAGCCGGGCGGCCCAGAAATCGGGGCGCAGCACCATGGCCTTGGCCAGCCAGTTGCCCGCCTCCTCGCGGTTGCCGCAGCGCAGCAGGAACAGCGCGCCGTAGTATTGCAGCAGCAGGTCCGGCTCCTGCGCCTCCATGGCGGCAAGCACCGTGGCGCAGCGTTGTTCCTCGAAGTCCGCGACGGCGGTACCGGTCCCGTTGCCGTTCCCGTTGCGGGGGTCGGGGGCTTCAAGTTCAAGCAGTCCTTCAAGCAGCAGGAAGCGGATGGAGGCGGGCACCCGTTCCAGCCCTTCGCGCAGCAGCTTGCCCGCGCGGCGCCATTCGCCCGCGCGCGCCGCCATGACCAGCCGCGCCCGCCAAGCCTCCACCGCGCCGGGGTAGACCTTCACCGCCCTGGCCAGCAGGGTCCTGGCCTCGTCGGCGCGGCCGCAGCGGTCCAGGTCTTCGGCGTGGCGGACCATGTAGTGGGCCTGCGCCGGACGGAAGCCCAGGCGCGCGTACTGCGCGGCGGCCTCTTCGAAGGCGCCGCTGTCCGCGTGGAGCAGGGCCAGCTCGAAGGTGATCTGTTCCGGGTCGGCCCCGAGCGCCCGCGCCTCGTCGAAGGCCGCGAGCGCCCGGTCCATGACCCCGCCGCGCCGGTAGTCGCGCCCCAGTTCGAACAGGGCCCGCGCCTTGAACTGAGGGTCCAGCCCCGGCCGCACGATGAGGCTGCTGCGGATCTGCACGGCGCGCTCAATGTCGCCGCGCAGGCGGTACAGGTTGCCGAGGGCGAGGTAGATCTCCACCGCGTCCGGGTCATTGCGCACCACCCGGCTCAGTTCCTGGATGGCCGACAGCGCATCGCGCGCGCCGGGAGATTCGGCATCCGGCCCCATGGGCGAAAGGATGTCGGCGCGCCGGTGGCCCAGCAGGGTGCGCGCGCCCGCCTTCAGTCTGTCCAGCAGCGTCACGGGGTCTCCCGCCTAGCCGGCCTTGGCCGGGGTGGGCTCCGCCGGGGCAACGGGCGCGGGAGCGGCCACCGGTTCCGGGGCCTTGCGCGCGGTTTCCAGCGGCAGGTTGCGCAGCGAGTTCAGTTCCTTCTCCAGCACGCGGATGCGCTTGTTGGCGCGGCGCAGGGCGGCGCCGGCGCGCATGCGGCTGATCATGAGCAGCAGCATGGTCAGCAGGGCGCCCAGCAGGAAGGCACACAGCACCATGAAGTAGAACGGCAGCTCGATGGAGCTCCACGCGGTGTCGAAGAACAGGTCCAGCTTCAGGGTGACCGTCTGCGAGAGCACCGCGTTGTTCTGCACGAAGAACATCATGGAGATGAAGAACACCAGCACCAGAACGAGAACCTTGACGAAGCGCATGTCGGCCTCCTTACCGTCCCGCGCGGGGCAGGCGGTCGAACAGGGGTTTCAGGGCATGATACGTGGAATGCAGATGTTCGGGAATGACCCGTGTTTCGCTCATCACCGCCATGAACGACGAATCGCCGTTCCAGCGCGGCACGAGGTGGAAATGCAGGTGTTCGCGGATGCCCGCCCCGGCGGCCTCGCCAAGGTTCAGCCCCACGTTGATGCCCTGCGGGCTGAAGCGCTGGCGCAGCATGGTGGCGCAGGTCTGGAGCAGGTCCATCATCTCGTGGGCCTCGTCCGGTTCCAGCGCGGCCAGGTCCATGACGTGCCGGAACGGCGTGACCATGAGGTGCCCGTTGTTGTACGGGAACTTGTTCATGATCACGAAGTTGTGCCGCCCCCGGTACAGGACCAGGCGCGCCTCGTCCTCGTCGGTGTGTTCGGGCAGGCAGAACACGCAGCTGTCGGGCTTGGGGCCCAGAATGTAGTCGAGGCGCCAGGGCGCCCAAAGGGTTTCCATGATCCGTTCCGTCTCCTGGGGCACGGCGCGCGCCACTGTTTGTGCGCATGCGCAAGGTGCCGTATTTCCGATTGAAATTCCTTCGGTCTGTTGTGCTTACACCCTAGGGCCTTGCGGGGCAAGGGGGGCGGGGCGTTGGGGCCGATGTTTGTGGCGCCGGCGGGCGCGGCAGCGCCGCTGGCGGCCGGTGCCGAAGTAATTCCGGACCGGGGTCAGGCCCCCGGCGCGGAGGGGGGACCTTCGGTTTCGTCGCCGGTGCCGGGGGTATCCGGTGCGTCCAAAGTATTCGGGGCATTCGGGGCCTCCGGGGAATCCTGGCTGTCCGGGCCGTTCTCCCCGCCCTGCCTGTCCTGTCCACCTTGCCCGTTCTGAAGCTTACGCCAGCCCGGCGGCCGGTAGCGCCGGGTCCCGGACGCCATGCCCTGTCCCTGGGCCACGCAGGCCGCCTCCGCGTCTTCCCCGTCGCCAGCCGCCCCGCCGGTCCCATCGGTCCCGCCGGTCTCCCCGCTCTGATTGACAAGCGCCTCGCGCGCGGTTTCCTCGCGCAGCAGTTCGTGGGCCAGGTCCAGTTGGGCCGCGCGGGTGCGGGCCAGGCCGTCCAGCTTGGCCGCCAGCACCCGGCGCAGCACGCGGCCGTAGGCGGGGCCAGCCGGAATGCCCATGGCCAGCAGGTCGTTGCCGGTGATGTCGGGCGTCTCGCCGCGCAGGCGGGTGAGGTAGTGCGAGATGTGCTTGCGCGCGGCCTCGGTCTTGGCGCGGGCCATCAGGTACAGGATGCCTTCCGGCGCGATGGGCGCCAGCAGGTTGTTCAGGCCGCTCATGGAGCCGTCGCGCTGCATCCACTGGTTGAGCAGGTTGTATGCCTCGCGCACGTTCTCGCGCAGGGTCAGGAAGTCCTGCCGCACCTTGCGCGAGAAGGCCAGCCGGTCGGTGACGGCGGCCACGTCCAGGTACTTGCCGTTGCCGCACAGCCCCAGCAGGTAGAGCACCCACGGTTCCGGCGCGGGCGAAAGGTACAGCAGCCGGTACCAGTGCAGCACCCGTTCCAGTTCGGTCAGCACGTCCATCTTGGCCGGGTTCAGCTTCAGCAGCGGGTGGATCAGGCGCAGGATGTCGTAGTCCTCCATGCGCCGGATGCACGGCAGGGGGGCCTTTTCGTCGAAGATCAGCTTCAGTTCGTGGAACAGCCGCGCCCCGGACAGTCGGTCCATCATGCCCAGTTGCAGGGCGTTCTTGATGAGCCGCTCGCACTGCGCGCCGATGCGGAAATCGTAGCGCTTTTCGAAGCGGATGGCGCGCAGGATGCGGGTGGGGTCTTCCACGAAGGACAGCGAATGCAGCACGCGGATGGCCTTGTCCTTCATGTCGCGCTGCGCGCCGAAGAAGTCCACCAGCCGCCCGAAGTGCGCGCCGTTCAGCTGCACGGCCTGGGCGTTGATGGTGAAGTCGCGCCGGTACAGGTCCATCTTGATGGACGACAGCTCGACCGTGGGAAGGGCGGCCGGGTATTCGTAGTACTCCAGGCGGGCCGTGGCCACGTCGATGCGCTGTTCCGGCCGGGCGGCGGCGCGGTGGGCGGCTTCCGCCACGGCGTCGTCGGCCGCGTCTCCCGCAGCGGGAAGGGCGGCGGGCGGCGCGGGCGGGGCATCCGGCGTGCCGGGGGCCTCATCCCGTTGCGCGTCCGCGCCCTTGCCACGCCGTTTTTCCGACTCCCACGCGGGAAAGATGACCACGGCGGTCTTGAACTTGTGGTGCGCGCGCATGCGGCCGCCCAGTTCGTCGGCCAGGGCGCGGGCAAAGGCGATGCCGTCCCCTTCGACCACCACGTCAAGGTCCAGGTTGGGCCGTCCCAGCAGGATGTCCCGCACGAAGCCGCCCACGGCGTACACCGGCACGTCCAGCCTGTCGCCCAGCCGTCCCGCTAGTTCCAGCAGGCGGAAGTGGGTGTCGGGCAGGCGTTCCTGCAACAGGGAGCGGATGTTCCGCTCGCGCCGGGATTCGGGCAGCAGGGTTTCCGGGATGCGGGCCGGTTCCTCGACCAGGGTGTTGATGAGGTCGGTGCGGGTGATGACGCCCACCACCTCGCCGGTTTCCTCGCCCGCTTCCGCAGCGGGCGGGGGCGTGCGTTCGACGCCGTAGCTGCCCGCCAGGTGCGGCGCGGGCACCCGGTCCACCACCGGCACCAGCCGCTGGCGCTGGCCCACGATGATTTCCATGACCTTGTACAGGTCTTCGTTGGGGGTCACGGTCTGTACCCGGCGGTGCATGTATTCCGTCACGCCCATGTGTCCCAGCCCGTGCGAGATGGCCCGCGCGGCGGTCTGCTGTTCCAGGTAGCCCACGCACCGCCGGGCGCCCGCGGCGAACACGGGCACGGCCTTCAGGCCGTAGCGGGTCATGGTTTCCTCGGCGTCGGCGATGGTGCGGTCGTCGTCCACGCCCACCACGGGCGAGGACATCAGGTCGCGCACCCGTATCTGCGGATTGACCGCCGAGAAGAGCAGGGCGAACAGTTCGTCGCGCACCTGTTGCAGGGTCTTGTCCTTGACCGAGGCGGACGCCGCGTAGGGATGCCCCCCGCCCCCGAGCGACGTGCACACCTGGGCCACGTCCACCTCGGGCAGGCGGCTGCGGGCCACCACCTGCACCCTGTCGCCCATGCGGCACAGGGCGAACAGCACCTTGATGTTCTCCATGTCCATGATCTTGTGGGCCAGCAGCGCGAAGTCGCCCATGTAGGTTTCCATGGACGCCTCGGCGATGGTCACCAGGGTGCCGTTGATGTCGTGGGTGCTGGCGGTCTGGAGCAGGGCGTTGAGGATGACCACCTGCTCGCTGGTCAGGTCGCGGGCGATGAGTTCCGCGATGGCGTTCAGGTCCATGCCCTGCGTCTTCAGCCAGCCCGCGGCGGAAAAGTCGTGCTCGGTGGTGGAGGAGAAGGTGAACGAGCCGGTGTCCTCGAAAATGCCGAGGCCGAGCATGGTGGCTTCGTCGCCGGAAAGGGTCAGCCCCCGCTCGCGGATCTCGGCCACGATGATGGCTGTGGTGGAGCCCCAGGGCCGCACCCGGCTGAACGCGGCGGGAATGTCCTCGTCGGTGTCCGGATGATGGTCCCAGAGGTGCACGGTGACCCCGGCCCGGGCCAGCACGTTGTGCACGTGGGGCACCCGCGAGTGCTGGCGGGTATCCACGATGACCAGGGTCTGCACGCTTTCGGGGTCGATGTCGCGCGCCTGCCGGAAATTGAACATGTAGGTGGCGCTTTCGATGAAGAAGTTGCGCAGGGTGCGTTCCTGGCTGCCGGGAAACACCAGCACCGCGCCGGGGTACAGCTTGCCCGCCGCCACCATGGCGGCCAGCGCGTCGAAGTCGGCGTTGGCGTGGGCGGTGATCAGCACCGGCGCGGCGATCTTGGGGGGCTGCTGCATGCGTGGGTGTCCGTGGGGTGCGCCGGGTCAGGAGCGCGAGCGGGGGTGATGGGCGCGGTGCACCTGGCGCAGCCGGTCGGCCTGCACGTGGGTGTAGATTTCCGTGGCCGCGATGTCGGCGTGCCCCAGCAGCATCTGCACGGTGCGCAGGTCGGCCCCGCCGTCCAGCAGATGGGTGGCGAAGGAATGGCGGAAGGTGTGCGGCGAGATGTCCTTGCGGATGCCCGCCTCGGCCACGTGGCGCTTGACCGCCTTCCACACCGCCTGGCGGGTCAGCCCCTTGCCGGAACGGTTCAGGAACAGGGCGTCCTCCACCGGGCGGAACGCGGGCCGCCAGTCGCGGATGTAGGCCGCCAGCAGCTTGGCCGCCGTGTCGTGCACCGGCACGATGCGCTCCTTGGACCCCTTGCCGAATACCCGCACCAGGCCGGTCATGGGATCGAAATCCAAAGGGCGAAGTCCGCACAGCTCGGAGACGCGCAGGCCAGAGGCGTACAGCAGTTCCAGCATGGTGCGGTCGCGAAATCCCAGGCGGTCGGAAAGGTCTGGCCGGGCCAGCACGGCGGCCATCTCGTCGCGGGTGAGCACGTCGGGCAGGGTGCGCGGCAGCTTGGGGTTTTCGAGGTAGCGCAACGGGTCGGCGGCAAGCTGGCCCTCGGCCACGCCGTGGGCGAACAGCCCGCGCAGGGCGGACAGGTGGCGGGACAGGGTGCGGCTGGTCAGGCCGCGCCGCCGCAGGTCCACGATGTACAGGAACAGGGTCTGTTCCGTGGCGGCGTGCAGGTCGATGCCCCCCTGCGCGAGAAACCCGGCGAAGTCGGCCAGGTCCGCCGCGTAGGCGGCCAGGGTGTTTTCCGCAAGGCCGCGCTCGATGAGCAGATGTTCCAGATACCCGTCGATGAGCGGATGCGAGGCGCGGGGCGCGTCATCCTGTCCGGGGCGAACTGGTGCGGCCCGCCGGGGTTTGGAAGACACGGCGGGCTTGGCGCCGCGACGGGCGGACGCCGCCCCGGCGGGCTTGCCGGGCGCGTTCGCTGCGGTGACGGGGGGACGGCGTGGGGGCATGGAACTCGCTGCGCGCGGCGCGGTCGTGCCCGGTCCCGGCGGCCTGGATGGCGCGGGGACCGGACGGTATTCGAGTCGGCATGGTACACGGGCGCTCACCATGCGGCAAGAGCGCGGGACGGACAGGGGTAGCGAACCGGGGTGGCGAAGCGGGGCTGGCCGGAGGGCATGGCGACGGGCGCGAGGCGTGAGCGAGGGGGGCTCCATCGGCTCCGGGATGTGCCCGCTGCCATGGCGCGTCCTTCGCCAGGAGCCATTATCAATTGACAGTCCGGGCGGGGGGCCTGTAGATTTCGCGCAACCGGACGAAACCGGGTACGCGGTTACCCGAACGGCATCGCAAGGAACGGGCTTCTGGCAGAGCCCTCTTTTTTTACCGGCGTGAGCGGCGCGCTCCGCCACAGGCGGACGGGCGCGCCCAGGGGATCGAAACCCGCAAGGAGAAGATTCGGAATGGCTGATTTCAAACTCGCGGACCGGCTGGCGACCCTGCCCCCGTACCTGTTCGCAGGCATCGACAAGGTCAAGGCCGAAGTGGCCGCCCGTGGCGTGGACATCATCAGCCTCGGCATCGGCGACCCCGACATGCCGACGCCCGGTTTCATCATCGAGGCCATGAAGAAGGCCGTGGAACGCCCGGCCAACCATCAGTACCCCTCGTACGTGGGCATGCCGGAGTTCCGGCAGGAAGTGGCCAACTGGTACGGCCGCCGCTTCGGCGTCAGCCTTGACCCCAGGACCGAGGTCATCGGCCTCATCGGGTCCAAGGAAGGCATCGCCCACTTCCCGCTGGCCTTCGTGAACCCCGGCGACCTGGTGCTGGTGTGCACCCCCAACTACCCGGTGTACCACATCGCCACCGGCTTCGTGGGCGGCGAGGTGCAGTTCATCCCCCTGGTGGAGGAAAACGACTTCCTGCCCGACCTCGACGCCATTCCCGCCGCCACCTGGGACCGGGCGAAGATGATCTTCGTCAACTATCCCAACAACCCCACGGCGGCCACGGCCCCGCGCGCGTTCTACGAAAAGCTCGTCGGCATCTGCAGGAAGCATCAGGTGATCATCGCGCACGACACGGCCTACACCGAGGTCTACTACGACGAGAACGACAAGCCCATGAGCATTCTCGAAGTGGAAGGCGCGAAAGACGTGGCCATCGAGTTCCACTCGCTGTCCAAGACCTACAACATGACCGGGTGGCGCGTGGGCATGGCCGTGGGCAATGCCTCGCTGGTGGCGGGCCTTGGCAAGGTGAAGGAAAACGTGGATTCCGGCATCTTCCAGGCCGTGCAGGAAGCCTCCATCGTGGCCCTGCGCGACGGCGACGACTTCTGCCGCGAACTGCGCGCCATCTACCGCAAGCGCCGCGACGTGGTGGTGGCCGCCCTGCAGAAGGTGGGCATCGCCTGCCGCGTGCCCACCGCCGCGTTCTACATCTGGGCCAAGGTGCCCGCCGGGTACGGCTCGTCGGCCGAATTCGTCACCACGGTGCTGGAGAAGACCGGCGTGGTGCTGACCCCCGGCAACGGCTTCGGCACGCCGGGCGAAGGCTACTTCCGCATTTCGCTCACCGTGGACACCGACCGCCTCGAGGAGGCCGTGTCACGCATCGCGAACCTGTAATCGCCTACGTCTGCCTGGGGTCCAACCTGCCCCCGCCAAAGGTACGGGCGGACGCGCCGGGGGGCGACCCCGCCGACAACCTCGCCCGGGCAGTGGCGGCGCTTGCCGCCCTGCCCGGCGTTGTCGTTGGCGCGGTGTCGTCCGTGTACCGCACCGAGCCGCAGGGCTACCGCGACCAGCCGTGGTTCGCCAACCAGGTGGCCCGGCTGGAGTGCGACCCGGACATGACGCCGGAAGGGCTGCTGGACCGCCTGCTGGCCGTGGAGCGCACGCTGGGGCGCCGCCGGGCGTACGATCCGGCGCGGGAAACGGCGGATGCTGCCAGCGGCGGAGTAGGGGAGGCGGCGGCATGCGGGTCGGACGGAGGCCACGCGTGCGCGGAGCAGGGGGAACGTGGAGCCGGGCCGGATTTGGCCGTTCGCTATGCCCCGCGTACCATCGACATCGACCTGTTGCTGTTCGGCGATGCGGTGCGGGACACCCCGCGCCTGACGCTGCCGCACCCGCGCATGCGCGAACGGGCCTTCGTGCTGGTGCCGCTGCACGAAATCGCCCCCGAACTCGCTTTCCCCGACGGGCAAAGTCTGATACACGCCCTGAAATCGCTGACGTTCACCCTGCACAACGGGTGCATCGGCCAGTGAACGGCCAGGCGGACGGAACGCGTCCGGCAGAACTGGCCCCGCTGGCCCGGCCCGACCGGCCTTCATCAACGCCTCAAGGACCCAAAGGGAGTCTGGCACATGCTCAAGTGGCTTTTGCTGATCGCGGCAGGCTATTTCCTCTACCGTCTCGTGACCAACGAGGCGCGCAAGAAGAGCAAGGATGACAAGAAGCAGAAGGAAGAAATGGTGGCCACCGGCGAAATGGTGCGCGACCCCATCTGCGGCGCGTACATCGACGCCAACGGCGGGGTCACCGTGCGCGACGGCGAGAAGACCTACCGCTTCTGCAGCTACGAATGCCGCGACACCTTCCTGAAGCAGCTGGAAAGCGGCGGCCGCGAAATCCCCGCCCGCCAGGAAAAGGACGCCGACTAGCCCCGGCCTTGCCGGGGTCTGGCGGGAGCCCTGTCCAAGTCCCGCAAGGGACATCGGCCTGGGGCCGGTATGGCATATCCGCAGCTGCGGATTCATCCGTGACGCCGCCGGACCGCACAGCCGGACGGCGGCCTGATGCAGGAGGCACCGTTTCATGCAGTTCTTCCTGGATACGGCGAACCTTGCCGAGATACGCGCCGCCAGGGCCTGGGGCCTGCTGGACGGCGTGACCACCAACCCCACGCTGATGGCCCGCGAAGGCGGCGACTGGCGCGCGGTGATGCGCGACATCTGCCGCGAAGTGGAAGGCCCGGTGAGCCTGGAGGCCGTGGGCGACACCGCCGACGAATTCGTCGCCATGGGGCTGGATCTTGTCCGCAACGGTCCCAACGTGGTGGTCAAGATCCCCATGACCCCCGAAGGGCTGAAGGCCGTGCGGGTGCTGAAGTCCAAGGGCGTGGACACCAACGTGACCCTGGTCTTCTCGCCCATGCAGGCCCTGCTGGCCGCCAAGGCCGGGGCCGCGTTCATCTCGCCCTTCGTGGGGCGGCTGGACGGTCTGTCGCAGGACGGCATGCAACTGGTGGCCGACATCATGGCCATGTTGCGCAACTACGCCGGCATGGGCATGGACGCGCGGGTCATCGTGGCCAGCGTGCGCCATCCGCGCCACGTGGCCGAGGCGGCGCTGATGGGAGCCCATGTGGCCACCGTGCCGTTCGCCGTGCTGCGCCAGATGTTCGACCACCCGCTGACCACGTCCGGGCTCGAAACCTTCAACAAGGATTGGGCCGCGCTGAACGGCTAGCGGATTTCTGCCGACGGGACCAGCGGACCGTCCTTTCCGGCATTTTTTCTTCGATACCCGATGAACGGGCATCATCCCCAGCGGATGGTGCCCGTTTTTGCGTCCGAAACGGAAAAACGTCCGGAATCGCTCGTTGGGGCGCGAACGGGGGTCGGGTGGGCAACGGCCCGGATTTTGAAAGGCTCTAGACCATCAGGTCTTTGTTTTTTGCTACCAGCCGTTTCATTTCGGCAATGAGTTGGGGCAGGGGCTTGTTGTAGCGCCATTCACATTCTTTGAGGTGTAATTCGAAGTTCCTC
>NZ_JBAIYT010000020.1:0-80235 GCF_036763125.1 Nitratidesulfovibrio sp. 1201_IL3209 | reverse complement strand
CAGGCTGCTCGCTCGCGGGCCAGAGGGTATCGGAACGTAACAACCTTCATCACCATGATCTACCTGATCGGAGCGCCCATCACCCAACTCTTGGAGGCGTGAATTCCACAGCTAACGTCGAAGACCCCTTTTTTCCGTAAGGAGTGTTCGGTGCGACCTCAGTAAGCCAGATGGCTGTTTCGGCAGCCTCCACTTGACAAAAGAACGGGCGGATACCGCTGAATTGATGAAAACGCCAGTGTTGCAGCAAGCGGGCCGTCGTAGGAGTGACCTGCCACTGACTAGGGCTGGGAAGTTTGCGCCATATATCAACCTGATTCCGGATTTCATTGATGGTCGAAGTCGCATCGTAGCGCTGCCCGTCAGTCGACAGCCCTTTGCCTTCATCAATGCCCAATGAGTACTGCTTCTGCCCCCCCTGCTTCTTCGGCTTGGGAATGGGGGTAATGAACGACACCCTGCGCCGCGATTCGATAATCTGTTGGGTAGGCTGCCCAGTCTCATCGAGTTCCCAGTGGCGGGAGGGGTATTCATAGGGAGAATTGAGAATTGGGCGTTCAAAAAAGGGGTTGGGCATGAAGCAGCTCCTTTGCACCGAGAAGACAGATATAGACGCAGACTCGTCCAACCGGTTTGTGCAAAGGATTAAAAGGATGAAAGAAAAAATGCAATCGTATCTCCACGTGGTTAAGCGACACGGGTAGCCTCAACGGCATACTACGACACAGCAGCGGAACAAATGAAGAGACCTTGGGGCCAGACGAAGCAGGCCCCGCAGATTATGCTTGTTCTGGCATCATCCGCCAGAAAGCCGACTGCTTTTGTTTTTTTCTTAAGATAAGGCAGCAAGTTAACTTGGCATATAAGCCCGCGACTATACGCAATCTCAAGGGGTGCTTCGACGTGTATTTTAGGAATCTTTATCGACTAATATGAAGAGGGCGCATCATTCATCATTTTTTCAGATATATATTACAGTAATGAAACTAGGGAATTATTCCAGCCATCAGCCCTGATACCCCGCGTATCAGGGCGTTTCGCTTTCCAAGGAGACGCTATGGACACCCCTCAGTACACCTCCCCTGAGGTCACCGACCTCGCCAAGGCCCTCATTGCCGTTCAGCACACCCTGCAACCGGCCATCAAGAACCGAGAAAATCCGTTCGCCAAATCGCGTTACGCCACACTCAACTCCGTCATGGATTCCTGCCGGGATGCGCTACTGGCCAATGGCATCTGGGTGACCCAGTACCCGGTACCGGCAGAGGCTGGGCACCTCGGTCTCGTCACCAAGCTCACGCATGCGGAATCCGGCCAGTGGCAGTCGTCGCTGCTGGTCATGCCCCTGCCTAAGGCAGACCCGCAAGGATACGGCAGCGCCATGACCTATGCCCGTCGCTACGCGCTCTCGGCTATGCTTGGCATGGTGACGGAGGACGATGACGACGGCGAAGCTGCTTCCCGCGATACGTTTGCCAAGCCACGCACAGCACGTCAGCCCCGCCAAAAGGCGGAAGGAAAAGCCTCAACACCGCACGTAGTACAAGCAACGGCTCCCGAGTCACGCCCCATGCCGCCAGACAAGGCACTACACCCGGCCTTAGCATCGCTGCCAAAGCTGGATGGGGTAACCTACACGACGGCCACCACGCAGGATGGCCGTCTTTGCGTTGTGGCGTCCGGCAACACGTCTGCCAGAAAGCAACTTCTTGGGGCAGCAGGCTTTCGCTGGAACCCGGAGCGAAAGGTCTGGTGGCGTTATGCTGACTGAACACGGTATCAACAGACATGAAGCGGGGAGGGCCATACGGCTCTCCCCGCTTCATTCGTATGGAGCAACGCATGCATACCAAGAGCACGCAACCTCATGATGGTGAACTAACTCCAGCCTCCCTCCTCACCCACAACACACCGCCCTCTGAGGCACCTCTCGACGTGCTGCATACCGCACTTCACGCGCATAGCCTTCAGGCGACACAAAGCCAGCTGGGCAATCGGAGTGCCTACATCGGCATGTCGGATGTAGGGCATGCGGTCGAGTGTTTGCGATCAGCTGTCGCACGCAAGCTGAGCACTTCCGGTCCCACGAATACGCCTGCGCTCAAACGTCTGCTGACACTGCAACGTGGTCACTGGCAGGAGCAGGGCATCATGGAGGCACTGTCCGCCGCCGGGCATACCTTCATCCCGCAACTGGAAATTGCAGCAGCCTTCCATGGCGTCCCGATCAGAGCGCATCTCGATCTCACGCTTATACGATTGAACCCGCAGCCCTGTATTCAGGTCTGGGAGCTCAAGAGCAACCAGCGCCTGCCTGAAACCCTCTATACAGCCAACGAGGTACAGCTCTACGGCCAAATAGGTTTGTTGCATGCCTGTTGGAATCGACCGTGCTTCAGCGTGCGGGACGCATCCGGCCATCTCGTCCTCAGTCGCAAGACCTTTCCGGAGGCTGCATACCTACTGTTCCAGATCGATCTACCAGACTCGCCCGAACGAATTGCCATCGAAGGCTACGTGCTTTCCGTTGCCATGTCGGATGCCAAGGCCTTCGGGCCTTATCCACCTGATCGGAACATGCTTGGAGTCTGCCTGCGCACAGCCGCAACCCTTTGGCAAACCATGCAGACCGTGGCCACGGGCAGTTTGTCACTCGATGACGTGCCGACATGCCAAGGCTTTCATCCTCTATGCGACTGGTGCGATGCCAACGGCGATTGCCCCAAGTTCAAGCCCGTATGCCAAGACGGCGAACCTATCGCCCTAGACGATGAGTACGCCGAGTATCTTGCCCAGCTGACACAGCTGAAGGAACGGAAGCGATCTCTGGAAGGGGACATCGCAGAGATGGAGGACACCCTGCGCAGCACATGGCACCGCCTGACAAGCGCTGCGTCCTCTCAATCACCGGGCTGGATAGCAGCGGGCAACTACCGGTTCAAGACAGCAGCCGTACCGGGCAGAAGTACGCTGGACCAGACGATGCTCAAGGAGGAGGTCACAAAGCTCACACATGACGAGCAGGCGACTGAGGCACTCCTCTCGCGTTGCCGCAAGACAGGCGCCCAGCATGAACGGTTGACCATCAGCCCCATCAACACCAAAGGAGCATGACCATGGGATACGTAAGCGATGTGGCGCTGTGCCTCTCAGGCGCAGCGGCCACCAGACTAAATGAAGCTCTCGTAGCGGCCAGGCAGACCATGCCGACTACGATCTATGAGAATATTGAACGCTTTCTGAAGTCGGCTCTGCAAGGCACGGACACGGATAGCGGCGGTGTCCTCTACTTCTGGGAAACCATCAAGTGGTACGATGAGTTCACCGAGGTGGGTTTTCTCAACAGGTTCGTCACCTCTTTAGACGGAGAGGAGTACCTGTTCCTCCGCATCGGAGAAGATCACGACGACAACGTCAGCACGGGCTGGATGTACGACAACCCATTCGACGTGCGCATCATGCGGGAAATCCAGTTTGCTTAACCCGCGTAGCTCGGCCATTCGCGACGCTCATGCAGAACGCGCAAATGACAGGCCCCTCTGCACCAATCTCGTAGATGAGGATGTAGGGAGTATCGCGAATTCGCATCTCCCTTGTCTCTGCCACCCTGCCTAGCTTCCCCGCGCACGAAAAACGCTCAAGGATGGATACTCCCGCAAAGATCCTATCCGCAATCATCTGCGCCAGCCCCGCGTCTTCTCGCTGCAGATAGCGAACCGCCTCTTCCACATCACGCAAGGCAGGAGTGGTCCAGCTAATCGACATGCACACCGAGTGCCCGGATACGGGCCTTGGCCTCATCGTGTGCAACCACATCCCCATTCCTTGACGCCTGCTGCCCTACGGCAACCTGCTGCCGGAACCATGCGTCATATTCAAGGTACTGCTCCACAGCATCTTTGATGACCGCTGATCTGGTGCTGGACGACGAAGCAGCAACTGCGTCCAGCCTCGCCAGCGTGTCTTCATCCAATCGGATTGTCGTTGGCATGCGTGCCACCTCCGTATTGCAAACAGAATACGCATCTCTTGCACCACCGTCAAACCCACAGGAGACCATCATGTCTACGCTCTCACAGAGTGTTCCCTCGACCATCATTGACCTCGACGCCGGAGCCGTTTTCAGCGGCACCCCATCAGGGCGTATCATCAAGGGCTTCGACAAGCCCTGTGCCCACACCCCTAACATCGACCCGGACTATGTGTTCCATGAGTGCAGCCGGGACATCGTCGTATGGCTCATGGACAGCTCAGACCCGCTGTACGTGTTCGGTCCCACGGGGAGTGGCAAGACCAGCGCCATCAAGCAACTGGCAGCCCGTCTCAACTACCCGGTGTTCGATGTGACCGGGCATGGCAGGCTGGAGTTCCCCGACCTCGTGGGCCACCTGTCTGTCCGGGACGGAAGCATGGAGTTCCAGTACGGCCCTTTGGCTCTGGCTATGCGGCATGGCGGGATTCTGCTTCTCAACGAGATAGACCTGCTGGAACCGGCTACCGCCACAGGTTTCAACGGCATCCTCGACGGAGAACCCCTCTGCATTCCCGAGAATGGTGGAGAGATCATCACCCCCCACCCCATGTTCAGGTTCGCAGCCACTGCCAACACCAATGGCGGCTCCGACGACACGGGACTCTATCAGGGCACCTTACGCCAGAATCTTGCGCTCCTTGATCGATTCTGGCTGTGCGAAATGCCGTACCCAGCCCCGGAAGCCGAGATGGCGTTGCTGGAACGAAGGGCACCGATGCTGCCGAAGGACATCAGGACGAGGATGGTGGACTACGCCAATGAGGTCAGGCGTCTTTTCATGGGGGAAAACGGAACAACCTATGGTCACAGCATCGAGGTCACCTTCTCGACCAGAACGCTGTTACGCTGGGCTGATCTTACCATTCGTTTTCAACCTCTCGCTCGCCAAGGAATCCAGCCGCTTACCTACGCCTTTGATCGCGCCTTGGGCTTCAAGGCCAGCAAGGACACCCGGACCACCCTGCACGAGTTGGCGCAACGCCTCTTCCCGCAGCATGCCGCAACGGGGGAGTAGACGGGAGCGGCCCTACCGCACCACTGGATGCGACCGCTCCCCTTGCGGATTTCTTGGATAACCTGCTGGCAACAACACACAAAGACCCAAGCCTTCTTATTCGACACCCCATCTATGTCCATCTCGACAAGCCAACATCCCATGGGTGGAAGTTCTGGAGCGCTGCCACGACTCAGGACGGCATCACCCTTCGCTGGGCTCGCTATGGTCAAAAGGCACAGGAGCACGTCCTCACAACCGGACGCTGCCGCTGCGCAAGCCCTTTTGAAGAGCTTCGCTATCGGGTTCTGGACAAGCTCCGCAAAGGCTACCAGCCCGACATGAGCAAGTCCAAGCTCCCCTCTGTCTAATTCTGTCCGCACAACTCTGAAATCTGGAACGATCGTGTGCCAAAAAGGATCCACGCGAGGAGTTACTCATGACACCACAGACCTTCCCCTTCTCCCACTCCATCGAACTCGTCAGGCCAACACCCCGTGGCAACGACTACCTCTACTGGCGGGCTGAAGCCTGCAAGGACGCTCTCAGAATCTGCACATGGTGCGCTGATGCCTCTGGAGTCCCCGTCGAAGGGCGGGTCATCCAGACCATCGCCTGCGCTCAGTGCCGCTCCGAAGACCCCGTGCTGGAGATGTGGTTCCGGGCGTCCCACAAGATCGACCACATGGCATTCCACATCACACAAGGCTGTTAGGAGGCAGACATGGACCCTCTGAAGGAATTACGCATCTACAGCTGCGAACATGAAATACACCTTGTCCACTGGAAAAAGTTTGATGTGCTCGCCACCCACTGGAGAGCACGAGCCGAAGCGCAACAGTTGATCATCACGGAGTGGAAAGGGTTCCTCGATGATTCTACTCCAAGGGGTGAGATGCGCACACAGCACATTGAAGCTCCGGAATGCACCGACTGCGACCCTGTGCAGGAACTCTGGCGACAGGCCGGAGACAGGATACAGCGACACTACCGTTTCAAGGACGGAGAGTAACGAGCCCCTCAAATGAGGGGCTTCTTCATTTGCATGGAGGACATCATGACCACAGACATCACTGTTCTGGAAAGTCTCATGGCCATTCACCTCGACGTGAACATCTGGACGGCCAGAAAGAAACTGAGCCCTGCCGACTTTGGCGGGGCCGAGCTTCCCCCCGAGGATCTGGCCTCTCTGGGAAGCAAGAGGGTTTGCGATCCTGAAGACCTGAAGGTTTTCGGCACATTGAAGGCCCGTGCTGTGAGCCTTCTTGACCGCCATGGCATCCGTTTTCTGGGCGGGTGGGCCATCCCCCACGACCGGGCGGAAGAGATCGGAGCAGAGCTCGCAACGATACGTGACGCGTTCATGGAGGCCAAAGAGACCTTTCTCGCCCGGTATGACGAAGCCGTGCAGGAGTGGATCACCCGCCATACGGGATGGGAGCAGATCATTGCCAGCTCCACCGTGGGCGCGGATTACGTTCGAAGCCGTATGGGCTTCCGCTGGCAGGTGTACCGCATCATGCCGCCTGCACTACCACAGAGCGTGGAAGAGGGGCTGTGCGAAGAGGTTGTCGGCCTGGGGTCACGCCTTTTCGGGGAGGTGGCCAAGGCCGCCACAGAAGCGTGGCACAAATGCTATGCAGGCAAGACAGAGATCACCCGCAAAGCCCTCTCGCCTCTGCGCACCATCCACCAGAAGCTATCGGGGTTGACCTTCGTCGAGCCGCGTGTGGCCCCCATCGCCGACCTGTTGCAGGTAGCGTTTGAAAGCCTGCCCAAGCGGGGCAAGATCGAAGGAGCTTCCCTGCTCATGCTACAGGGAGTCGTGGCTCTCTTGCGGGATACCGGTGCGCTTGTGGAGCACGGCCAGAAGATCCTTGAAGGGGCATCTCCCCAAGGGCTTCTGGCCATCCTTGGGGGCCCTGCCGCTGCATCTGACAGCGTGGCCGATGACCTCGCTGTCGAGATCGATGATGTGGTGGATGACCTCGCCCCGGCACCTGTATTCCCCGGCAACCCGCAGCCTACGTTACCAAGCTACGGGCTCTGGTGATTCGCTGGACAGCCTGCTGCAAGGCGTTTACCTAGCAACAAGATATGCGAGGATAGCTTACATGACTCACGATGCATTCCGGACAGTCGATGCGCTGAAGGCCAAGCTAGATGCGCTTCGTCCTTTGCCTGCAGAGGCCGCCCGCCAACTCCGGGCGGACATGGTCTTGCGGTACACCTTTCATTCCAACGCCATTGAGGGGAACACGCTTTCGCTCATGGAGACCAAGGTTGTACTGGAAGATGGCATGACCATAGGTGGCAAGTCTGTTCGTGAGCATCTTGAAGCCATCAACCATGCCGAGGCCATCAGCTTCCTTGAAACCCTCGTTGATGCGGGAGCACCGCTTGATGAGCGTAGCCTCAAGGAGCTGCACCAGTTGGTGCTTCGCGGCATATCCGACAGTGCAGGGCGTTATCGTACAGGGAACGTTATCATTTCCGGTGCCGGGCATACACCGCCAGATCATCTGCATGTGCAGCACCGGATGGACGCCTTCTTTGATTGGTATGGTCAGGAAGAGATGCAACTCCATCCCGTGGAGCGAGCAGCCCGAATGCATGCCGATCTGGTGGTCATCCATCCGTTTACGGACGGTAACGGGCGTACATCGCGCCTTGCCATGAATCTGGAACTGATGCGAGCAGGTTTCCCCACTGTCGTCATTCCCGTCGAGCAGCGCGCTGCCTACTACGAGAACCTTGATGCCGTAGGGACCCGGCAGGATTACGAGCCATTCATCCGGCAGGTTGTCGCCCTTGTCGAGCACAGCTTTGCCCCCTACTGGCCGCTACTTGGCCTAGCCTGAGAACCACAGCCATACGCCAGCAAAGCCCCGGAGCATCCGCTTCGGGGCTTTTGCATGTTGGAGGAACTATGCACGATTCACGAGCTGTCATGCGCTCGCTGCCCCTGGTCGCAAGTATCCTGGGGCGCAGATATGGCATTCAGGTGCAAATCGGCGGAACCGAAGCCTACACCGACGGCAAGACCATTCATCTTCCGTCGCTTCCCGTTGAAGACAACAATCTGCTTCCCCTCGTTCGTGGCTATCTCGACCACGAAGCGGGGCATGTCCGGGAAACGGACTTCGACGTGTTGCGGGAAGCCACGCTTACCCCGCTTGAAATGCACCTATGGAACATCATTGAAGACTGGCGCATCGAAAACAAGCTGGCGTCGATCTTTCCCGGGTGCCGTCAGAACTTCGACTGGCTCATCACCCATCTCTTCGGCTCAGCTACCCCCGACGTATCCGCGACTGGGGATGCGTCCTGCATTCTCAACTGGATGCTCCTGACGGTGCGATGCTGGGATGTCCCCGCGCTCAGCACCGAGCGCGATACCATCGCATCCATGGTGGATGCGGGATTCCCCGGCGTCCGACAGCGGATTGCCCCACTGCTGAACAAGGTACGGACGGATTGCGACGCAACAGCTGATGCCATTCGCCATGCACGGATAATCGTTCAAGCGCTTCGAAAGCAGGTGGCTCACTCAAGCCCTTCGGCGAATACCCAGCGCAAAACGACGAAAAAGACCATTGTGCGAGAGCCATCTGATGGCCCTGCAGCGGTGGAAGAGGACTCTGGGCACTACACCCCGGAGCGCATCCGGGCCATGGAAAGCCTGCTGGAGGCAAGCGAAGACACACTCCCCAAAACAATGGGCGCAGTATTGGCTGAGGCCCTGCAACAAGCACACAGCCCATCCTGGTCCACAGCTGTTGCCGTAGAGCAGCCACGGCTGGCCTACCCGCTGGATGCGGATGCCATAGCGCAGGCTCGCGCCGCCTCCATGGCCCTAAAAACAAGGCTGCATGGGCTGGTACAAAGTGCCGTCGTAACGCGGTGCGCCACGGGGAGGCGTGGAAGACTGGACCCCAGCCGTCTTCACCGGCTTTCCGTGGCAGATGGGCGTTTGTTCCGCCAACGTGGAGAACGGCACGGCATCAACACGGCGGCACACATCCTGTTGGACAGCTCAGGCTCCATGTCCGGTTGCATGACGCTGGCATCGACTGCGTGTCATGCCACGGCCAGTGCTATGGCAGCCTGCGGCGTCAACGTGGGGCTGACGGCCTTTCCGGGGCACTATCTCACGGCTCAGGCCAACTGGGCGAGTGTGTCTCCACTCATACGCCATGGGCAACGAGTGCATCCCAAGGTCAACGTGACCTCTGGCGGAGGAACTCCCCTTGCGGAGTCACTCTGGTGGACCATGCAGACCATGTTGCCCCTTCCAGAATCCCGCAAGCTCATCCTGATCATCACCGATGGCGACCCCGACTCGGGAGTGCAAGCGGAAGAAGCACTCGTCGGTGCAGCACGTGCCGGGTTCGAAGTCTACGGAATCGGCATCATCAGCACCGCCATTCTCTCCCTCCTGCCAGGCAACAGCTTGGTCATTTCCAGCATGGGGGAACTGGCTCCTGCCATGTTTACGCTTCTGCAAAAGGCAATGCTGCGCTGCGCCTGACGCCCCTTGAATGGCTCAAGCCTTACACCCTGAACCCGGAGGAGCCATGTTCTGGAGCAAGCCTTGCTCTTACTGGCGTTGCCACTTCTGTTTCCTGATGCCCCCTGAGTGCTTTCTGCTCAGGGCTTGCCCACGTCAAACCCGCTTGATGAAGGAGGATCTATGAGTTGGGGACCTTTTATCGCGATCGCCATCGCCGTACTGAATGTCGTCAAGGAGAGCATCGATGACTGAGCTTGAATCCAAGGACAAGGGGCTGAGCAAGGTGTGGGTGTTTCTTGGTGGCTGCCTGACAGGTGTCGCAAGTGTATTCGTGGCAGCTATGCTTTCGGAGGAAAGCGATACGGAGATGCCTCGCTCTGAAGATGAACTGTTGGCGTTGCCAGAAGGGCACCCCTTCGAGGAGTAGTCTATGGTGAGGGGGGCACCAGCCCCCCTACACGCGCAAGTGAATTCGGAACGCGTGATGCTGGCAGCAGAGGGCCTGCCAGGTTGTTCGGCGCAGCAACATGGAGGGCAGTCATGCCGAGAGGAGTCCGATGACCTGAGGGGCGACGTGAAGATTGGGAAACGAACGGTTATCTTGTGGAAAGCGTGGTGATATATCTGAATATCTATACTGCTTGGGCCTTTCGCAGGAGGAGGTAAGAGGGAGCTTTACTGTAGGCAGAGGTGGAGATCAGGGGGGAGTGATCTGGGCAAGATCGTGGCAGCCTCGCCCCAAAAAAATGTAAGAGGCTGAGCCGCAGAGGGTGCATCACTACGTGAACCGCACCGTTTGATAGAAAAAAAGAAAAAGGAAGTGAGTTTTGTCAGGTTTTGTCAGGGAATTTGTGAAAATATTTTTTTGTTTTTTGTGTTTTTGATGCACGCATCGAATGCACAATGCGTGCCATTTTCGCTGCGATGACTCCGCCGTCCTCACCACCGCGTCTGGGCAATACACCGTTGTTGGTTAGTTTGAGAGAGTGCCACGCTCACTTTTTGAAAGGTACGATTTTGCTTTTTGCGGGCTTGGCTGGTTCGGCGTTTATGGCTACGGCAAAGCATTCGTCTATAACCGACGCTGCCCGTTTCATGGCCTCATCCGCGAGGTGCGCATACCGTTGGGTCATCTGCGGGCTGCCGTGGGTCAGAAGCTTCTGCAGGGTGAACAGGTCCACCTTGCCGCTGGAGGCCAACCACGAGGCATAGGTGTGGCGCAGGCCGTGCAAAGGGCGAAAGTCATCGGGGAGCCCAGCCTTCTTGCGAATGCGGTCCAAGAACCGGCGAACCTCCACACGCTTCCCGCCATCCTTTCCGGGGAAGAGGTAGGGGCTGCCCGTGGGTTGGATTGATTGCAGGATGCGCCGGGCTGCTTCGGTCATGGGGATTTGCGTGGTCTTGCCGCTTTTGGCGACGGCACCGCGCAGGTGGATGTGCCCGTTGCGAAAATCCAGGTCATCCCATTGCAGTCCCAGCAAGGCTCCCCGACGCATACCGGTGGCAAGGGCAAGACGCACCATCGCGGCGAGGTTCTGGTCCTCGTCCTCGTCCAGTGCATCGAACAAGGCCTTGGCCTGCTCGGGCGTCAGGCACTCGGTCTTGATGTTGTCCACCTTGGGCATGTCGAAGTGCAAGCGGGAGATGTCCGGCATGGAGCACAGGCCACGCTTTGCCCCGTAGCGAATGAGGCGTCGCAGCAGTCCTAGCACATGTTTGACCGTCTGGGGCGCCTTACCTTCGGCTTCCAGGTCACGCCGTAGGGCATCCACATGCGCCGTTCGAATGTCCTCCGGCGTCTTTTTTGCGAAACGGGCGAGGATGGGGCGTACATTGCGAGCGTCTGGCTTTGCACTGGGGCGGTCACCGTGTGCGGCCTTATACGTCTCCCAGAGCAGAGTCATGGTGGGCTTCAAGCGATCTGCCTGCCGAGCGTCCTCAGCCTTCTTGCGGCGCTCCTGCAACGTGACCGGTCCGCTACCTGTTTTCTTGGCCGCCCGGATTTCGGCCAGGGTTTGTCGGGCCTTTTCCAAGGTCCACCCTTGGCTTGCCCACCCCAGCCCTTCCTCGCGGCTCTCGCCGTCTATCTTGTAGCGCAGGGCAAAGTAGGCATCCGGCTTCTTTCCGTGTTTTCGGGTCAGGTGCTCGTACTTGCGTATGCCTCGCTCGACCGTCGTCCACTTCGTCCGATTCTTGCCCGTTTCCTCGCTCATTCTCTCCCACCTTTCTCCCATTTCTCTCCCACTTCTCTCCCACCTTTTCCGGTGATAGCGAGTGAAGCTTGATGAAGATCGTAGGCCAAAAATCTCCCATTACTATACGATATGTCAAGATTTTATTATTGCATAATGAAGGGTGGTGAAGGATGGTGAAAATGCTATTCTTCAGACTTCTAAGCTCTTGGCCGGGGGTTCGAATCCTCCCAGGCGCGCCAACATGAAAATCAAATGGTTGGATGATAAAACGAGCATGCTCGGCAAAGGTTGGAAAAGTTTTTTCAACCCTATTTCCAACCTTGGGGATGTGAACAGAAATATCCTGGTGACAGTCCAGGTGAAAGCAGAGGGCGCGGAGCTTGGTTCCGCGCCCCCTGTTTTTGGGGCGTACCGGCCTTTGCCTGCGTGCGGTTGCTGCTTGGCCGCACCGCATGCCTCGCGGTTTGGCCTGAAAGCCGGATGATTCCGTCTCTATATGTGCTGTTGTGCCTGAATGGCCTGTTCCAGATCATCCAGAAGCGTGGAGAGGTCGAGATGGTGCCGGCCCGCCATGGTTTCGATGGAGTCGAAAAGCGCCGTGCACAGCAGGCAAACCCCGGCTTCCGCGTCGCGCGAGCGGAATACCGCCTCGGTGGCGGGATGGGCGTGCACCACATCCAGCAGGGTCATGTCAGGGGTGACGCGGGGGGCGATGCGCGGGGTGATACGCGGGGCGGTCATCGCACCTCTCCGGCAAGGGCAAGGGTGAGGGCCTGCGGAATGTGGGCGATGATTTCGGAAATGCGCGATGCGGGCGTGGGGCGGGCCAGCTTCGCGGCCAGCCGGTTGACCCGCGCCGCGATGCGGGCCGCGTCGGCGACATCGCGGCCGGACTCGATCAGGGCGGCCACGGTTCCGGTCAGGGTGTCCCCGGTGCCGCCCATGGCCTCCATGGCGGCCTCGTTGGGGCTGTCCACGGTGGACAGCACGCCCGTGCGGTCCGCCACGTGGTCCGTGCTCCCCTTGACCAGCAGGCACGCCGCCGCGTTGTCGCCGTCGTAGGCGCGGCGGATCAGGTCGGGGACGCGGTTGTCGTCATGCAGGATGAACCCCCGCGTGTAGAAGGGGTGCGGCGCCTGCTCGTCGGCCAGGAAGGCCAGTTCCCCGGCGTCGGGGGTGAACAGGTCGTAGGCCGGGGCCTGCCCGCTCATCTTGGCCGCGTACATGAACCCCGCATCGGCGATGAGCCTTGGGCGCGGTTGCATCTCGTTCACCGCGAACAGCACCTTGTCGTGCCACATGACGTCCGGCAGCAGGTAGTGGAAGGCCAGCGTGGACAGCGAGCGCCGCGGCAGGACGTCCACGAGATGGCGGTACAGTGCGCGGCTGCCGTGGCCCCGCCCTTCGTCCCCCACCAGAAAGGCGAACGGTGCGGGCAGGCCGAGCACGCCGCAGGCCGCGCAGGCCGCGCCGAGAAGGGCGGGGGTGCCCCGGTCCAGGGAGATTTCGCCCGGGGCGATGCCCAGCCCCGCCACCGAAAGGCCGCCGCGCCCCAACGCCGCCGGTCCCTCGGTCACCGGCATGGAGGGGGTCGGGATTGTACCTATCACCGCGAGCATCGGCGTTGCATCTCCTCGAAGGCCAGGCCAAGGGCATAGCCGCACAGGGTGTGCCCGACTTCGCGCGGGGAGGGCGCCTCGTCAAGGCGCAGGCCGATCAACCGCGCCGCAAGGTACGGCACGTCCGGGCAGCCGCCCCCGGAAACGTTGACGATCACCCCGGTGGCCTTTTCCACGGTAATCTTCATGTTGGCGGCCCGGACCATGAGGTATTCCCCGAAGTCCTTGACGTGGTACAGGTCCACCGGCGTCAGCAGCGGTCCGGTGACGGGTATGGCGTCCAGCGGGGGCGCGCCTGAATCCGTGAGCAGCCGCAGGATGTTCAGCCCTTCTATCAGCGGGTATTCCACCGCAAGGTCGCAGCCCCTGCGTACCTCCGGCGGCGGGCCGACCACCTTTACCGGAAACCCGGCGGCCTTCAGGGCCTTTTCCGCCCGGATGACCTCGCTGGTGTTCTCGAAGACCAAAAGCCCCCTGTCCGCCTTCGAGGCAGGCGGAGCAGAGGGGGCCTTTTTTCGCAACCGGTCAAGAAATCCCATGTCATCCCTTGCTGATGGTGATGCGGTATTCGCCCCCGTCCACGGCGTCCACGGAGTCAAGGGACCAGCCCTTGGCCTGCGCTGCGCGGCAAACGTTTTCGCGCGAGGCTTCGGTGTCCACCAGAATCTCGAGGGTTCCCTTTTCCACGGTTGCGATCCTGTTCAGGGTGACCAGAACCGGCTGGGGGCACGACAGCCCCCGGGCGTCGATGATCTCGCTCATGATGGTGTCTCCTTACGCCTTGGCGCGCATGGTCAGGCCGAAGTACAGGCATACCGCCAGCCCCACGAACACGGCGGCGATGCCGTGGGGGCCCACGCCGTCGGGCGAACTCGCCAGGCCGAAGTTGTGGGCGAAGGCCGCGCCCGTGATCATCCCGAACACGAACACCGTCGCATCGCCGTCGCCTTCACCGGCGAGGAACAGTTGCCTGCCCGGGCAGCCACCGGCCAGCGCGAAGCACAGCCCCGCCAGCAGCATGCCCATGAAGTTCCACAGGTGCTGGCCGTGGGCCACGGGCTGGCCCTCGAAGCCGATCTTGACCTGCCCCAGCAGGGCGTTGACGGTCACGGCCGCGACGAACAGGGCGATGACCCCGAGCAGCAGGTGGGTCTGCCGGAAAAGGATCAGGTCGCGGAACGCGCCCATGGTGCAGAAGCGGCTGCGCTGGGCCACCATCCCCACGAACAGGCCCGCAGCCAGGGAGACGGCAAGGGGCGCGTGCATGGAACCCGGCCCCTTGACGCTGTAGAACAGCACGCCGCTCTGGGCTTCGCCGGAAATCTGGGGGTACAGGAAGAGCAGGGCAAGGAAGCCGAGCATCACCAGCGGCATGACCAGCCCCGCCGGGGCGCAGGTCTTGTGGCTGCGGCCAAGGCTGTAGCCCTTGCGAAAGAAGATGGTGCCGATGCCGATGCCGGACACCAGCCCGAGGATGCCGAAGACGGCGTTCAGGTCGCCCCCGGCAAGGCGCAGGATGGCCCGCCACGGGCAGCCCAGGAAGACCAGGGCGCCGATCATGGCGAAGACGCCCAGAATGAACCGGACGACGGGGGCGGACCCGGCGCGGGGGCGGAAGTCCTTGGCGAAAAGGGCCGCCAGCAGCGAGCCGAGCACGAAGCCGATGATCTCCGGCCGCATGTACTGCACCACGCCAGCCCGGTGCAGGCCCACGGCCCCGGCGATGTCGCGCTCGAAGCAGGCCACGCAGATGCCCATGTTTCCGGGGTTGCCCCAGAACTGCAACAGCGGCGCCAGCACGCCGATAGCCAGCCCCACGGCAATGATGCCGTACGTCGAGGAAAAGAAGTTTTTCATGGCCCCCTCTTTTGTGTTTGGGCGGTTCACCGTTCAAGAAAACGGCCCGGTCAGCGCCGTAGCGAGCGGAAACTGACTTCCCGACACAAGTACGAGAGGAACAGGCTTGCGACAAATCGAAATATGCTTGTCATTGTGCATGGATGTATAGATGGATCGGATAAAATGGGGGCGTGCCTTCCTGAAGCCGGTGGAGCGGCTTCCTTTGGGGCCGGGCACGCTGCCGGGCACGGAAGACAGGTCCGGCCCCCCGTCCGGCCCCATATCCAGCCCCCTTAGACGTGGCGGGTCACGGCGCGTGTATCCGGCATGTTGTCCTCCGGATGCGAAACGGCCCCGAAGCGCTGTGCTCCGGGGCCTTTCGTGGCTTGCCGGCTCGCTGGACCGGCATGCACTGCATCGTGTGCCGGCAATGCCGCGAAGGAGTGTGTCCCGCGCATCGGCAAACTCTTGAGCGCAGGAAGAACTGGCGCGAACCCGGCATCCGTAGTATGGGGAATCGCCTTGATTTCTTTCGGTTCCGGCGTCGGCGGGCAAGAGGGCACGAAGGCCCGGGCACGCGATTTTCCGTGGCGAACGCCATGCTGCCGTGGCAAGCGCCATGCTGCCGTGGCGAGTGTTGATGCGATGATGCCGTGGGTGAAGGTGTTGCTTTGAAGATTGTCATTTGCACGAAGAAGGATCTGGCGGCCTGCCTTGCCCTCAACAGGTTGCTGGATGGTCTTGCAGGCAGGCACGACGTGTTCGTGGTCCTTTCGGACTACGTGCTGGAGGCGGAAAAGGCCGACGGCCATGCCGCCCGCCTGGTGGCGCATGAGCGGGACATGGTGCTGGACCATGTCTTTCCGTTTCTGGACAGGCTCTATCCGGACGGTTCCTCCGCCGCCTGCGCCACCTACGCGGGATTGCAGGCGCGGTACGGCGTTTCCATGGAACTCTGGGGACCCATGCGGTTGCCGCAGGCCCGCGACGCCATGCGGGACATTGCGCCGGATGTCATCATATCATGCCGCTACGACTATGTTTTTCAGGAGGATGTGCTGGCCCTTCCCCGGCTGGGCACCTATGGCCTGCATCCGGGGGCGCTGCCCGCGCTACAGGGGCTGTGCAGCCCGTTCCGCGCCATGCAGCGTGGGGACAGGCGTTCCGGCTGCACGCTGTTCCATCTGGATTCCGGGCTCGACACCGGCCCGGTGGTGGAGATCGGCTGGGCGGACGTCGCCTACGACCGGTCCGTGCTGTGGAATTTCGTGCAGACCTACTTCGCGGGCATCGACACGCTGATGCGCCACCTGCCCACCCTGGAGCAGAGCCGCAGGCTTCCCGCCAGGGCGCAGGATCCCGCCCGGCGGCAGTACTTCACCTACCCGACGGAAGAGGAATTCCGCGAGTTTTCCCGGCGCGGAGGTCACTTGGTGCTGCCCGGCGACTATCTGGAACTGCTGTCGTGGTTTCTGCCGGACGGCCTGCGCGACGCGCAACTTCCGGCACTGGAGAAACTGGTCAGCTCCGTGGCGCACTGAGCCGCCACGCCGCCTGGAAGGCCAGGGCCAGCGTGCAGACCGTGCCCCCCACCACCAGCAGGACCTGGGTGGTGCCCATGACCACGGTGGCCGCGCCGAACAGCACGGGTCCGGCAACCTGCCCCACCCGTTCCAGCGCCCTGTAGAGGGACGCGGTCTTTTCCCGCCCCAACTCCCGCGCGGAGCGCAGCGCAAGGATGCACAGCATGGAGGCCGGGGCCGCGATGCACTGCGACAGGCCCAGGGCCACCACCGCGGCCGACGTGCCGGCCAGGCCGGTGGCGCTTGCGGCCAGCAGCAGCGACACGCCCGACAGCAGGCCCGCCAGCGTCAGGAACAGGGGCTTGTCGGCCGTGCGGTCTATCCACTTGCCCAGCAGCGGCCCGGCGGTGATGAAGCACAATCCGTACAGCATGAACACCCGCCCGATGTCGGACTGGTCCACCTTGGCATTGGCCAGCATCAACGGCAGCAGGTAGTGCAGGAAGCCCGTGAGGCAGACGGCCACGGGAATGCCCACGAGCAGCAGCATCAGGTGCATGCGCGGGTCCTTCAGCAACGCCATGCCGCCGGAGGGGATGGGGGTACGCGCCGTTCCCGCCGCATCCTCCGTGGTCACGGCATTCGCGGTCGGCGGCGTGGTGCGCGGCGCATGCGCCGTCGCGCGGTCCCTGCCGGTCAGCACGGCGCGCATGGCGAACAGCGTCACCACACCGCCCACGGTAAGCACCGACTGGTAGGGCAGGTGTTCCGCCAGCATGGCTCCGGCGGCCGATCCGCAAATGCTGCCGGAAAAGATGCCCGCGAACACGCTGGCCAGCCCGGCCCCGGCGCGCTCGTGCTCCAGCGTGCCGATCTGCGAGGCCATGAGCACCAGCCCGAACCCGAACCCCGCCGTGATCCGCGCCAGAATGAGCATGGGCAGGCCCGTGGCCATTCCCCCCAGCAGCAGCCCCGCCGCCCCGGCCGCCGCCCCCAGCATGTAGATCCTGTGCCATCCGTAGCGTTGCGTGAAACTGCCGGAAACAAGCAGGGCCACGCCCGCGCTGACCATTTCCGCCGAGATGGGCAGGCCGATGACCACCTTTTCGGACAGGCCCCACAGGGGCTGGTACAGGGTGCGCGCCAGCAGCGGGATGAACGAGATGCCCATGTCGTACCCGAGAAAGAACACGAAGCCCCCCACCCGCAGGGCCTGCGCCGCGTGGGGCAGCCGGGGGCGCGCCTGGTCCGGCGGGGGCGTTCCGGCCTCCGCGCCCAGGCTGCGCTGCGCGATGAGGCCCAGCAGCTTGGCCAGTTCCAGCAGCAGCAGGAAGCTGATGACCAGCGAGGTGCCCATGTCCACGGCCAGCTTGGTCACGCGCGCGGTGATCACCTGCGGGTCCAGGTCCAGCCGCAGTTCCATGACCTCCTGACGTTGCCGGAAGCGGCTGGGCCAGTACCGGTCCAGGGGTTCGCGCACGGAAAGGGCGGCGTCCGGCGCATCGGGCGCGTCCGGCGCATCGGACACATCGGACGCGTGCCGCCCGCGCGAAGGGCTGCCCGCCGTGGCCAGCGGCACGCCGTCGGGGCTCAGCAGGGCCGCGCCCCGCAATTCCTCGTTGTCGGCCACCAGTTGCGCCAGCAACTGTTCCTTGCCCTTCAACTGGGCGACGTCCACGCCCTTGTGGATGAGGTATTCGAAATCCCGCCCCACGGACTGCGCGAGAATGGCCGCCTTGGTGCGCACGGCCCGTTCCACGAACCCGTCGAACAGGGCGAGGGTGCCGCAGGAATACGCCAGTTGCGTGCCGCCCACCACGACCAGCAGCAGCCTGCCCAGCGTGGCGTGCAGGCGGGCCCGCGCCTCCGCCGTGCCGGTGAGCAGCCCCAGCCAGCCGGGCAGGATCAGCGCCACCGCAAGGCACGTCGCCAGCATCAGGAAGCCGGACCAGCGCAGGAAGTCGCGCGTGGCCGCGTCCACCTGGGCGCTGGCGACCTCCATGGCCACCCAGCCCGCCAGGCCGTTGTGCTGCAAGGGCACGAGAACGCGATACCCCGTGGGGGTCTTGCGCGCCTTCGGCGGCGCTTCGGCGTGGGCGGAGAACTGCTTCAGGTCTTCGGCCCCGGCCCGGAGATCGTCAACTCCGGAATCGGGTCGGGAATCGGGCCGGGCGTACAGCAGTTCCCCCTTGGCGTCGAACAACTGGACGCTGTCGATGCCCTGCACGCCATGCCGCAATTCCGCCAGCATGTCGTCCATCCCGGCGTAGGCGTTCAGGAATTTCCCGAAGCGCAGCCCCCGCTCCACCCCGCGGGCAAAGTGCTCGCCGCAACTGCGGTAGCCGGAAAGGATGGAGTCGGTGGCCAGCCCATCCAGCGTCGAGGAGGAAAGCAGCACGTTGAACCCCAGGGTGAGCGCCAGCACCCCCAGGGACAGAAGCAGCGTATTCACGCGCAGCCGTTGTATGGCGCCGATGTGCAAGCGGCTTCTCCTACTGCGGGCCGGAGGGCGAAGGGCGGGCGATGGTTTCGTGCAGTTCGTCCGCCACCACCAGGACGTCGAAGGGGAATTCGAACCCGATGGCCTTGGCGGTGGCCAGGTTCAGGGCGATGGAAGGCTCGGTCCCGTCCAGCATGGAAAGGCCGCGCGGCGTGGCCCCCTCGAAGACGGCGCGCGCCTGCCGCGCGTGGAATGCGCCGATGGGGCCGAAATCCCAGGTGGAAAAGCCCATCAGCGCCCCGGCCTTGACGTATTCCGAACCGTCCCGCGCGAAGGTGGGAATCTTCCAGGCGGTCAGGGTGTCCAGCAGCGGGGCGAGGCCGTTGCCCTCGATGTCGAAACAGTTCAGCGGGCCGATGAAGAAGGCGTCCATGCCCTGCTCGCGCAGCGTTTCCAGCCCCTTGCGGCATTCGTCGGCGGTCTCGGCCGAGGACAGCCCCGCGTACCGGACGAGCGAGAACCCCAGTTCGGAGGCGATGGCCTCGGCATCGCCCAGCGCCGCGTACACCCGGCCTTCCGGGGTGTCCGGATACATGACGCCCATCTTCCGGAAGCGCACCACTTCGTGGAACACCCGGAACATGGTGGACCAGCGGTCCACCGTGACCCGGCAGGTGAAGTTGTCCGCGCCGGAATCCTGCGCGCTCGGGACGATGCCTGCGGCCACGGGGTCGGCCATGCCCATGCCGATGACGGGGATGCGCCCGTCGCTGGCGGCCAGCAGCGCCTTCACGGCCGCCGTGCCCATGCCCGCCACCATGTCCAGGTCCTTGCGCCGCAGCAGTTCCGTGGCCCTTTCGGGCAGGGTGCGCATCTGTTCCGGCGCCCAGCCGGGGCTGAACCGGGCATTGGGCGGATACTCGCAGCGGAAGCCGCCGTCGCGGGCCATGGCGGCGCGAAAGGCGTCCCAGGTCCGCGTGTACAGCCAGAACGGACCGGCCTCCAGGTAGCCGATGCGTTTGACGGGGGGCTGGGCGCGGGCGGAGGGCAGGGGGACGGCGGCCAGCAGCAGGGCGGCTGCCAGCGCCAGCAGGAGGGGGAGGGGCGCGGGCAATGCCGCCCGTGCGGGCGCGACCGCGCCTGCGCGGACCACATGTGCGGCGCGGTTCCCCGTCATGGCGCCTGTCTGCCCCGTGCCGGACACGCGGCTATTCGTGCCGGACGGGTTTGCCCGAGGCGGCGATGACCAGCAGCAGCCCCACCACCGGGGTAAGCAGCATGCTGGCGAAGAAGTTGCCCCAGAAGCCGAAGCGGGTGTGAATGCCGAACAACCCCACAAGCAGGCTCAAACCGAGGAAAAGCGCGAATAGTTGCACGGTCGCCTCTCTTATTGTTTGGGCGTTTTCACCTGAGGCGGGTTCAGCAGGCTTTTGTCCAGCCGCTGGATGTAGTCCATGATGCTTTCGCCGGGTTCCCGCAGGCCCACACCTTCCGGAACGGGCAGGGGGCCGGGCAGCGGCATGGCCTGGGGAGCGGGCTGCGGGGGCTGCTGCGGTTCCGCCTGCGAAGCCTGCGGCGCGGCCTTGTCCCGCGCGTCGCCTTCGGCGGCGGGCCTGGCGGGCGTTTTCGCGGCGGGGTTGGGCGCGGCGGCCCCCGCCGCTCCGGCGGGACCGGACTGGGTTTCGGTGTTCAGGATCAGCGGCAGGCCGTCCCTGCCCCCCACCACCACGATCTTGGCGTTGGGCGACGCGGCCAGGTCGCGGGTGGCCTTGATGCCTTCATAGCGCAGGAAGTCCTGCGTCATGTGGCGGTTGACAAGTTCCTGGTACAGTTGGATTCCCTGGCCCTCGATGGCCTTGCGCTTGGCCTCCTGCGTGGCTTCGAGCAGCAGGTAGTTGTAGCGCAGGTAGTTCTGCTCCGCGACCAGCTTGTCTTCTATGGCCTTGCGCAGCACTTCCGGCAGGGTGATGCTTTTCACCACGAACCCGTGGATCATGATGGGAATGCGGCCCATTTCCTCTATGGCGTCCACCAGCATCTGGTCCTGCAACTCCTGCCGGGCGGTGGAGTACAGGTCGTTGGGCCTGTAGTTGCTGATGGTCTGGCGCACGGCGGAGGTCATGATGGGAATGACGATCTTGTTGCGGTAGTTGGGGCCGATGTTCTGGTGCAGGGTGGGCAGCCTGTCGCGGATCAGCTGGTACCGCAGCGACACCTGGACGTTGATGGGCAGGCCGTCCACCGTCAGCACGTCGATGTTCTGGGTCTCTTCCTGCACGCGCACGTCGTAGACGTACAGGATGTCCCACGGCTGGATGATGTGGATGCCTTCCTCGTAGGTCCTGTCGAGGATGGTGCCGCCGAAGAAGCGCGAATACAGCACCCCGAGTTCGCCGGGCCGGATGGTGATGACCATGCTGGGCCACAGGAAGATGAGGATCAGCGCCGTGACGACGCCGATGCACACGAGCCTGACGCGGTTCCGGCGCACCCTGTCGCGCAGAGCGGTGAGGAGTCTGTTCATTGATCCAACCGGTAGGTTTGTTGCGTGTACTGGGCGGCGCCGCGCCAGAAGGTGTCGAGCGTGTAGTCTATGCACTGCCTTTCGAACAGGATGCAGTGCTCCTTGTCATTTTCCGTCTGCCCCATGCACAGGTTGTGCAATATCGGGCACATGCTCACGTTGTAGGCGAACTCGCCAAGGCTGGGGCGCGAACGGACGGACTCGCGGGCCAGGCGCACGATCTTCTTGGTGTACGCATTGTTGCAGATGTGGATGCGCTGCGAGTATTCGTGGTATTCCTCGTAGCATTTCAGCCTGCTGCGTATGGCTTCCTCGTTGCCTTTCGCATTCACCACGGAAGGAATGGTGGCGCTGACCTTTCGGTACAGTTCGCGCACGAAATTGATGTTCGAATTGCCCCGCAGGTCCCGCGCGGTGGATGGCAGGACGAAGCAGAGGCAGAGCAGGACCGCCAGTGCGCAGATGCGTGGCCTCATGCCGTCCCACCCCCGGTTTCGCCAGTTCCGCCAGTTCCGGCGGTATCGCCGGTTTCGCCGGTGGCGTCCCGCCCGCCGGTGGCGGCATCGGGCGCGGCGTCGGCAAAGGCGCCCTCGCGCATGGTCAGCACCCTGTCCGCGACGTGGAAGTACCTGTCGTCATGGGAGATGGCCAGGACCGTGCCCCCCTGCCTGGTGATGCCGGGCAGCAGTTCTTCGTAGAAATAGCGCCGGAAGGCCGGGTCGAAGTCCGCCGCCACCTCGTCGAACAGGTACACCTCGCGGCCTTCCAGCAGGGCGCAGGCCAGGGCGAGCCGCTTGCGCTGCCCGGCGGACAGGTCCAGCGTGGAGAACGAACCGTCCTCCAGCAGGTGCACCTTGGTTTCCATGCGCATGGTGCGCAGCACCCTGTGCAGCCGTTCCGCCGAAACGTGCAGCCCCAGCGGGCGCGGGAACAGGTGGTAGTCGGTGGGCACCACGGTGAACAGGTTGCGGTAGGCCTCCATGTGCATGTCCGAAACCAGCGCGCCGTTGAGGTGGATGTCGCCCGTCTGCGGCGTGTACAGGCCCGAGAGCACCTTCATGAACGTGGACTTGCCGGAGCCGTTGCCGCCCCGGATGAACACCAGTTCGCCCTTGCGCAGCGTGAATCGGTCCACCCGGATGCCGAAGACCCGCATGCCGTTGGGGTCGTGGTAGTCGAAGCGGATGTCGCGCATGGCCAGCGATTCGAAGCCCGGCACGTCCGGGTCGGCGTGCTGCCAGCGCGCCTCCACGCCCTGCCGTTCGAAGGGTTCGGTCACGGCGTCCAGCCGGGCCTCCACGCTGGCCAGTTCCTGAAGGTTCATCTCCACCTTGGTCATCAGCGGCACGAAGGTGACCAGGCTGATCAGCGGGCTGAGGCTGAACATGCACAGCACCAGCAGGGTGGAGGTTTCCTCCGGCTCGATGCCCAGGAAGCCGGGCATGAGGAACAGCACCAGCCCCAGGATCAGCAGGTTGAACATGGCGAAGAACGAGATGCCGAGGGCGTGCCGTTGCTCGGTCCGGGCGCGCGCGTCCGAGGCGGCGTCCAGGCCGGGGATGATCTGGCCGCCGAACAGGTCGGTGGTCTTGGGCTTGTGCACCTTCAGTTGCTGCAACCCTTCGTGCAGGTCGCGCAGGCTGCCGCTGAAGCGCATGTCGGCCTGCATGGCCGGGCCCATTTGGGCCTGCACGCTGTTGATCAGCCGCAGGAACACCAGCAGCCCCATGGTCATGAAGGCGAACACCCCCAGGGTGCCCGCCAGGGACACGGTGGCCATCTTGACGCAGGCCACCAGGATCATGACCGTGTTGGCGGCAGAGGCCATGAGCATGCGCGCGGCCTCCACCACCATGTCCCGCCCGTCCAGCAGGGCGGCCTGGATGCGGCCCTTGTCCAGCCTTTCGTATTCCAGCAGCGGGATGCCGCGCAGCTTGGTGGCGATGCGCATGCGCCATTCCATGATGCCGCGCAGGGCGATCTGCGCCGAACGGCCGGTGATGTACCGGAACAGGAAGTAGAACGACCCCAGGCAGAGCAGGAAGGCCAGGAAGGTGTGGAAGCGTATGCCGTCGCCGGACAGCTGTTCCAGCCCATGCAGGACGGTGAACACGGCCAGTCCCTGCATCACCCCCGAGGCCAGGCACGCGGCGACGAGCCTTGCGCCCTCGTCGCCGGCCTGCGTCCAGAGCAGCTTCAGAAAGTGCGATTCCTTCAGTTGCAGCATGAAGTCCGTAAGCCTTGGGGTTCAGGTGCGTGCCGTCCGGCGTGGCGCGGCGTGCCGATGCCGGCGGATGCCGGGCGCGGCGACGGGCTCCGGGCATTGCCGTTCCGTGGTCCCGGCCTGGCCGGACCATGCGGAAAAGCCACCGGAAGGGCGGGCCGCCCGCCCTTCCGATGCTCTTTCAGAATCCCGTTCTGAAAAGGCTACGCGGGCGAAGCCGCCTGCTCTTCAGCCGTGGGCGTCCCGGTCGCTTCGGCCGCTTCCGGCTGGCCCTTGCCGATCTTCTGCTTCATGCGGCCCACCAGGTTCTTGCCTTCGTCCATCTTGGTCTTGAAATAGGCCTTGGCTTCCTGCGAGTCGAAGTTCTTCAGCGTGCCGCCGTTGCGGAAGTGGCGGTCGAACACCCAGCCCAGCGCGTAGGTGGAGGCCCCGCCCATGATGCTGATGGTGGCCGCCCCCGCCGTGAAGCCGATGATGGGAATGCTCTTGAACAGCGAGGCCGCCAGCGGCACGCTGGCCGTGGTCAGCACGCCCCCGCACAGCGAGGAGATGATGGACTTGACGCGCTCCTTCCTGAATTCCACGCCGTGCGCCTTGGACAGGGCATGGATCAGTTCCAGCTGCACGGCGGTCAGGCCCGCGAAGTCCACCAGCGGCACGGGAATGAAGCCGATGCCGACGGCCGCGTACACCCGCTTGCGGATGATGGCGTCGATGTCGCATTCCGGGGGGCAGCCGCGGGGGGCGGCTTCCACCGTTTCCGCCGTTTCGGCGGCTTCCGCAGCAAGGGCTTCCTGCCCTTCAACACCATCAGTCTGGGCATCCATGGTCTTTTTAGCCATTGTTCTCGCCTCGTTGTGATCGGTTGCAGGGTTTGTGGAAAATCTACCGGGGCATGGCCGCGTTGTGCGTGCCGACGAGCGTGGCGTCGAATATCTCGTCGGACGAAATGAGCAGCAGCAGGGGGATGTCCATGCCGAGGTTGTTTGCGGTGACGAGGTTGAGCGTGATCTTGGGGGTGTAGGCTTCCCGCTCCAGTTCGGCCGTGGGGGGCAGCAGCCCCAGCCGCTGGGCCATGCGGTCGGCGTAGAACCTGCCCAGGGGCACGTAGTCCAGGGTGGAAAGCCCCATCAGCGCCCCGCGCCGCACGTGCACGCTGCCGTCGCGGGCAAAGGTCCTGATGCCGTGGCTGGCCAGGGCGTCGAACATGGGCTGGGGGTTTTCCCGCGTCCAGTCGAAGCAGTTGAGCGCGGAAATGTAGAAGGCGTCTATGCCCCGGCCCAGCAGTTCGTTCACCCCCTGGGCGCAGGTGGCGCCGCTTTCCGCCTTGTCCAGGCGGGGATACTCCACCAGGGTGAAGCCGCGCTCGCGCGCCACTTCGCGCGCCTCGTGCACGTTGGAGTAGGAAAGCCCCTCGGGGCTGTCGTGGTACATGATGCCCAGCCGCTTGAAGGGCAACGCCTCGTGGAACAGCGCGAAGACCTTGTACCACTTGTCCCTGACGTAATGGATGGTGAGGTTGGGCGCCGTCCGGCCCGTGCGCGCGTCCACGATGCCCGCCCCCACCGGGTCGGCCACGTCGATGGACATGATGGGCGTCCTGCCGTTGTTTTCCGCCAGCAGCGCCTTGGTGGCGGCGGTGCCCATGCCCAGGATCACGTCCACGGACGGGTCCCGCATCAGCGTGCGGGCCGCGTCGCGGTAGGCGTCCTCCGTGGCGTCCCAGCCGGGGCTGATGTGCAGGACTTCGGGAAAGTCGATGCGCTCCAGCACCCCCCGTTCCTTCAGCGCCGTGATGATCTGCTCCCGCAGCAGGGAAAATTCCCAGTACGGACCGGCTTCGAGGTAGGCCGCCACCTTTCGGGGCGGCCGGGGGCCGGGCCGCGCGGCGTCCTCCGTGGCGCCGGCGGCGTGCGCCGGCCAAGCGGCCAGGCACAGCAGCAGGGCGCAGCCAAGCGCCGCGACGGCATGGAGAAGGGCACTGATGGTCCTGTTCATGGGCGGATACGGTTTCCGTTGCAGGTGCAGGCCGCGTCTCGCGGTGGGCTGCACGCAGGGTAACAGGATAAAAGCATTATCGTCCATACCCGGCCCCGGCCCCGCGTGGCCGACGGGCGTGGCGGGCCGCTCATGCCGCATCGTCTTCCACCAGATGCGCCGCGACGGGCAGATGCGCCGCCCGGGCCGCGACGCTGCACTGGTAGCCCGGCCCGGCGTCGATGTCGCGGGTGGTCCATGCCGGGGCGCACTCCTGTTCCGCGCGGCGTTGCGCAGGCGCCGGGGCCGCGTCGTCCCCCGCCTGCGCGTCTTCGCATGGCAGGGACACCAGCCAGTCCGCGCCCATGGCCCCGGTGTGCACCTGAAAGCCGTGCAGCGGCAGGCTCAAGCCCCTGCCCAGCGCCTTGAGCACGGCCTCCTTCCGGGTCCAGCACCGGTAGAAGGCGGCGGCGCGCTCCGTGGCGGGTAGGGCGCGGATGGCGTCGCGCTCGCAGGGGTGCAGTTGCGCCGCCAGTTCCGTCAGTTCTGCCAATCCCGCCAGATCTGGCCGGTCTGGCCAGTCTGGCCGGTCGGGCAGGACGCGCGTCTCTTCCACGTCGATGCCCACGCACCCGGCCCGGCAGAATGCCGCCCACACCATGGCCCCGGCGTGGGAAATGGAAAAATCGATGACGGCCGGTACGCCGTCCGCGTCCCGTCCGTCTTCGGCATGGCGGGGGGGACAGACCGGCTTTCCCCACCGGGTGCGCGGAAAGTCGCCGTCCACCGCCAGCGCGCGCCGGTCCGCCATCAAGGTGCGCCGGTCCGCCATCAACGTGCGGCGCACGATGGCCCTGCCCACCAGATGCCTGGCGGCGTCCACGGCATGCACGAAGCGCCCGGCATGGGCGCGCTCGCGCTCCGTGGTGAAGGGCGCCGCCGCAGCGATCCATTCCGTGGCGTCCCCGTCCATCCGCACCCCCACGCAGACCAGCGCGGCATCGTCCACCTGCGGCAGGCGGCAGCGGGAGAATGCGCGGGGGGCCGTCATGCGGCCGCCGCGCCGCAGGCGTGGGCGATGCAGGACGCCAGACCTTCCCAGTTGTCCTGCAAGTAGAAATGGTTGCCCTGGAAGATGCGGACGCGCAGTTCCATCGTGGTCAGCCGCTGCCACTGGCGGGCCATGTCGTCGGTAATGACGTCCCGGTGCCCCCTGAACACGGTGACGGGCACGGGCAACGGCTCCATGGGCGCGGGCAGCCAGGCTTCCAGCGCGGTGAAGTCGGCCCGCAGCACCGGTTCCAGATACCGGCGGAATTCGTCCGATGCGGCGATGCCCTGCGGCACCCCGCCGATGCCCACCACGCATTCCCAGAGCTTGCGGGGCGACAGCGACGCCACCGGAGGCACCGGAGGCCGTTCCCGGCAGCCGGGGGGCGAGGCGGCGGAAATGAACAGCGCCCTTGGCAGCGGCATGCCGCTTTCCCGCGCCCGCGCCGCGCACAGCAGGGCCAGCAGCGCGCCCATGCTGTGGCCGAACAGGGCGTAGGGGGCTGTTTGCGCCACGGGCTGGATGTTCCGGAAAAGGTCGTGCGTCAGCGCTTCCATGCTGGTGTGCGGCGCTTCGCGGTGGCGGCGGCCCCTGCCGGGCAGTTCCAGGGGGCGGAAGGCCACCGTTTCCGGAAGGCATTGGCCGAGCCTGGCGTAGTAGGCGGCGCTGCCCCCGGCGTGGGGAATGCAGAACAGCGTGGTGGCGTCGTGGGTCGCGGGCGCGTCCGCCACGGGGTGCCCCGTCTGCGCGGCGCCGGACGGGCAGGCGCCGGACGGGCAGGCGCCGGACGGGCAGGCGCGGGCGGGTTCCGCTCCGTCGGCCCGCCGGGTGCACGGCCTGCGCCCGGTCACAGCGTTACCCACCCGGCGTTGTCGTCCAGTTCCTGCATGATGATGCGCGAAGCCTGGTCGTCGTGCCCGGAGCGGGCGTGGATCTGCTTGAGCACGATCCGGTCGCCGGACATGCCGCAGATTTCGAGTTTTCCGACGTCGTGGCCGATGATGTACTTGAAGCGCTTGCCGTAGCCGTTGAGCCTGGCCCTGGCCCGGTCCACGATGTCGATGCCCTGGCGGAGGGGAATCTGGAAGTGGTGCCGCACGCGTGAAACGGGCATGCACTGGTAGAGGTAGTACGGGTTCACCCCGATGCGCAGCAGGCCGTTCATCAGTTCCACGATGCCGTCGGCGGTGTCGTTGACCCCGCGCAGCAGCACCGCCTGGTTGTTCACGGTGGCCCCGCAGTCGCGCAGCCGCCGGATGGCCTCCGTGGCGGTGGGGGTTATTTCACGCGCATGGTTGAAGTGCGTGGCGATGTACAGGGCCTTGAGGCCGTTGAAGCCGCGCAGCAGGTCGATCAGCCCGTCGTCGAAAAGGCGCAGCGGATAGGTGACCGGGGTGCGCGAACCGATGCGCACGAAATCCACGTGGCCGATGTCGGCCAGCCCTTCCAGCATGGCGCGCAGGGCCGGGGTGGAAAGCATCAGCGGGTCGCCGCCGGACAGGATGACGTTGTTGATCTCCGGATGATCGGCGACGTACCGCAGCGCGCCGGAAAAGTCGCCCCGCGCGCTGCCGTCGGGCCGCCCCACGATGCGCCTGCGGAAGCAGTGGCGGCAGTACATGGCGCAGCATTCGGTGGCCACGATGAGGGCGGTGTAGTCGTACTTGTGCAGCACGCCGTTGCCCTTGTCGTGCTTGTCGTCGCCGTAGGGGTCGGCCGTGGTCTCCCCCATGGCCCCGGCGACGACCAGTTCCTCGGCGCTGGGAAAGCACATGCGGCGGATGGGATCGTCCGGATCGGACCTGTCGATGAGGCTCAGGTAGTAGCGGGGGATGTTGACGGGATGGACCTGCGCGACCTCGCGGATCGCCGCCTCCTCCCCGGGGCCGAAGGCCGCGTGCTCCAGAAGCTGGTCGATGCTGACGACGCTGTTGGCGAGTTCCTTCTTCCAGTCGAGCTGCGTCCAGTCGATGTCGGCATGCATCATGGATTCCTCGTGTACCGGGCACGTGAGGTCGGCGTCGCGGTGTCGTGGTGGAATATCGGCTTGGGGGAATGTATGGTGCGGTGACGTACCTGTACCGAAGATGTCTGTTGTCTGTCCGGCGGAAGAAGCTCCGGGGCCGGATGGCGCGGCGGAGCGGGACCGGCGCGGACTTGCGGCTGGCGCATGGGGGGCTACCCCCGTATCCGCTGTGGCGCATGCTCCTGCCGGTGGGGCTTCCTCCCGTGAGCATTCACCTTTTCGTATCGCCGTATGGATACATCATAGGTGGGGGCAGGTACAGCCCAAAGTGATAGGTTAACCTTGCCAACAAGTTGGGAGGTGGGGTAGTTCTCGCATCATAGAGAGGTTGTTCATGAAAGACACCGTGATGGATGACGGGCTGGTAGAGATCGTTCCGCTTACCGGTTGCCAGAAGGAACTCTGGCTGGCTTGTCGGACATCACTGTCGGAGTATGCGGAAGTGTCCATCCGGGGCAGTTTTCCCATCGCCAATGCCGTCTGCCCGGAACGGCTGCGCGAGGCCATCCGCATCGTGCTGCGGCACACCCCCCTGCCGGGCGCCACGCTGTGCGAGGACGGCACGGACGGCGACGAGCCGCATTTCATCGTCGGCGGGGCGGAGAACGTGGATTTCCGCTTTCTGGACCTGCGCGACGCCGCGGATCCGGAACAGGCCGCCGGGGACTACGCGGACGCCTTTTTCGAGGAGCCCGTGGACAACCCTCTCATGCGCTATGCACTGCTGCGCACGGGAGAGGCGGAAAGCCTGTACCTGGTCAAGAGTTCGCACCTTGTCCTCGATGGCCTGGGCTTCTTCTACCACACCGCGTTCGTGGCCGAGGTGTACACCGAGCTTGCGCAGGGCCGCACGCCGGGGCCGTATGACCGGTGCCCGTGCAGCGAGGAATACCGCGCCGATGCGGAGCACGCCGCCTCGCCCCGTTTCGCCAAGGACATGGAGTTCTGGGAACGGCACCTGGAACGGCTGCCCGAAAAGCGCATCTTCCGGGCGCTGCCGGGCCGCCCCGACGTGCTGGGGAACACGCGGTACAGGAAGTACCTGCTGTCGGAGGAGACCTCTCGCCAGGCCGGGGAGTTGCAGGCCAGATACGGCGTGAGCCCCGCCGGGCTGTTCACGGCGCTGCACGCGCTGGTCCTTTCGTACATGTGCGACGAGAAGGACATCGTGGTGCAGACGCCCCTGGCCTTCGGCGAGCGCAAGGCGTTCCGCAAGCGGCAGGGGGCGCACATCTGCATGCCCCCCACCTGGCTGGACATGCGCCGGCACGAGACGTTCGCCTCGCTGCTGGCCGACGCGGGCGCACAGAGCGCCGCGTTCTTCCGGCGCGCCCGCACGCCGTTCCAGCTGGCCATGCGCAACTTGGGCCACAAGAACCTGGCCCACATCGCCGACACGTTCATCAACTACCTGCCCAACGCCCCGGAAGGCTCGCCGGATTTTCGCATATGCGAAGCCGTGCAGCACCACAGCGTGCACGAGCCGGTCCTGTTCGGCGCGCTGGTCATGGAGGAATGCCACACCCGGCGGCTTTCCCTGACGGTGCGCAGTTGCCGCAACCACCTCAGCGAGCGGGACGTGGACCGGTACGTGCGGCGCGTGGAACATCTGGTGGGCCAGTTGGCCTCCGGCGCGGACCTGCCGCAGCTCGACTACCTGCTGGAGGAGGAGGCGCGCGAACTGCGCGCCTGGCAGCGCGGTGACGAGCGGCCGTACCCCGTGCGGTCCATGCCCGGCCTGTTCGACGAGAAGGCGCGGGAGTTCGCGGGGCGCGACGCCGTGCGCGACGGGCACGGGGCGGCGCTGACGTACGCGCAACTGCGCGAAAACTCGCTGCGCTGCGCCGCCTGGCTGGCCGGGCAGGGGGTGGGCAAGGGCGACGTGGTGGCCGTGCTGGCCCGGCGCACGCTGCGCCTGCCGGAAATCGTCCTGGGCATACAGCGCCTTGGCGCGGTGTACCTGCCCGTGGACCCGGACGCCCCGGCGGAGCGCATCGCCTTCATCATGGCCGACGCGGGGGCCGCGCTGACGCTGGACGCGGACGGCGACGCGCACCTCGCGGCCCCGCCGGAAGACTGCCCGGCGGCGCGGGGCACGGAACCGGACCCGCGCGACGGGGCCTACCTGATCTACACGTCAGGCTCCACGGGCAGGCCCAAGGGCGTGCTGGCCCCGCACGGCGGCTTCGTGAACATGATCCTGGGGCAGATAGAGATATTCGGCGTGGGGCCGGACGACCGCGTGCTGCAATTCGCGCCGCCCGTGTTCGACGCATCCCTTTCCGAAATGTTCATGGCCCTGTACGCCGGGGCCTGCCTGTACCCGGTCAGCGACGCGTACCGCAACGCGCCGTGGGACCTGAAGGGGTACATGGCGGACAACGGGGTGACCGTCACCACCTTTCCGCCGTCCTACCTGCGCCTGTTCGACGGCGAGCCGTTCCCCGGCCTGCGCGTGCTGATAACGGCAGGGGAGCCGCCCGTGGCCGCCGACGCGCTGCACTATGCGGGCATGCTGCGCTATTTCAACGCCTACGGCCCCACCGAGACCTGCGTGTGCGCCTCCATGAAGCGCGTGGCGCCCGACGAATCCCTGCCCATCAGTTCCGGACGGCCCGTTCCCAACGCCGCCGCGTACATCCTGGACTCCGGGCTGCGGCCCCGGCCCGCGGGCATGGTGGGCGAACTGTGGGTGGGCGGGGCCAGCGTGGCCCTTGGCTACCACGGCAACCCGGAACTGACCGGGCGGCGTTTCCGCCATCTGCCCGGCCATCCGCCGGGCCTTCTGCCCGGTGGGGACGGGGGCGTGGCCTATGCCACCGGCGACCTGGCCCTGTGGTCCGAAACGGGCGAAATACTGCTGGTGGGGCGTGCCGACGACCAGGTGAAGGTGCGGGGCAACCGGGTGGAGCCGGGCGAGGTGGCCTTTCTGCTGGAGCGCTGCGAGGGCGTGCGCCAGGCATCCGTCCTGGCGGTCAAGGACGGCGACGGGCAGACCGAACTGGCGGCGTTCGTGATGCTGCACCCGGATGCGACGCAAGAGGCCGTGGCCCGCTGGAGCCGGGGCAACCTGCCCCCGTACATGGTGCCGTCCATCTGGCGGGTGCTGGACGCCATGCCGGTGACCCCCACGGGCAAGGTGGACCGCAACGCGCTGCGCCGCATGGCCGAGGCCCCCGCGCAGGCCCGGCACCGCGAACGCCCCGTGGACGGGCGGCTGCTGGATGCCTGCCGGCGGACCATGGGCGGCCCGTACGACCCGGAGGCCAACTTTTTTGACCAGGGCGGCAACAGCCTGAAGGGCATGCTGCTGCTGCGGGAAATCCGCAAGGTCTTCGGGGTGGATGTGGCCTTCCGCGACTTCGTCGCCTGCGAGACCCTCTTCGACGTCGAGGAGGTGTTGCGCCAACGGGGGGAGCAGGCCGCGCCGCCGCCATCGGCCACGGTGCCCCTCAGCCGCGCCCAGTACCGGATCTGGGCGTACCAGCAGGCCAACCACGGCACGGTGGACTACAACATGCCCCTTCTGCTGGAGGTGCGCGGGGAGAACGCGCGGCCCTTCACCGATGCGCTGCGCCGGGCACTGGGGGATCAGGAATTGCTTCGCAGCCTTGTCGGGGGCGACATCGACGCCCCGCATCTGCTGGATGGCGGCGGGGCCATTCCCGTGCGGGAGGAGGCGTTCGCGGACGATGCGGCGGCCATGGCGTTCCTTGACGGGCAGATCCACACCCCCTTCGACCTGCGGCGCGAGGCCCCGGCGCGCATGGCCGTGGCCCGGATCGGGGACCGGTTGCAGGTGCTGGTGGTGGTGCACCACATCGCGGGTGACGGCGAAACCCTGGACATCGTGCTGCGCAACGCGCTGGAATACCTGCGCGGCGGGCAGCCGGAAAGGGGAACGCTGGCCGTGCAGGCGCGGTTCTGCCACAGGGAGGCGGAATACCTGCGTTCGGATGCCTGCCGGGACGATGCGGCGTACTGGCGGGCGGTGCTGACCCCGCCGGTTCCGCCGGTGTCCACGTCCATCGCGCGCATCGGGGCCATGGCCGAGATCGGCCTGCCGCCAGCGCTGGCCGAAGGGCTGGACCGGCTGGCCGGGCGGTCGGGCGCCACGGAACTGACCTGCTTCGTCACGCTGCTGGCGCGCTTCCTGTGCCGGACCTGCGACAGGCCGGAAATGCTGGTGGCCGTGCCCGTGGGCCTGCGCGAGACGCAGGAGGAGTTCCGCACGGCGGGATTCTTCGTCAACACCGTGCCCCTGCGGCTCGCGCCGTCCCCGGCGGCGAGGACGGAGGAGGAGGCACGGGCCACGGCGCGCCAACTGCGCGAGGCCGTGGCGCACGGCCGCTACTGCGACATCCCGGCGGTGCCCGACTTCCTGGCCACCCACGTCCACGCGGAGCCTTTCGATGGGCCGGGTCTGACGGTGCGGCGGATGCCCCTGCAACTGCGGGCCAGCAAGTTGGCGGGCAGCTTCACGCTGGTCACCGGGGAGGAGCCACGGATCATCCTGGAACACGACGCGGGCTTCATCCACGACGGCGCGGCATTGCTCGCGGCGCTGCTGCGGGACATGGCGTCCGCGCTGGGCGGTGGCGGCATGGCGGACGCCACGGGCACGGCCGCCTTCGCCCTTGCCGCGCCCCCGGTCGTGTCCCCTGACGTGTCCCTTGACGTGTCCCCTGATGTGTCCCCTGACGCTCTGCAAGCGGGCGACGCCGCGCCACGGGCCACCGCGCCCAATACCACGGTAGCCATGGCCGCCACGGCCGCCGACCGGCCCGCACCGTCCGCCCCCCGCGAAGCGCTGGCGCGGGCCTGGGCCTCGATACTGCACGCCGAAGCAGGGGACTCGGCCGATTTCTTCCGCGCGGGCGGCGATTCCATCAAGGCCATCCAGCTCACGGGCATGCTGCACCGAAGCGGCGTGACGGCCCTGTCCGCGCCCGATTTCCTGCGCACCCCCCATTTTTCCGACCTGTGCGCGCTGCTGGATGAGGCGGATGCCGAACGGGCGGACTCCGGCCTGGCGGGCGCGCGGGGCGATGCCGATGGCGCCGGGGCCAGCGGCCATCCGGTCCATCCCCCGCTGGCGGCGGGGCAGACAGCGCCCCTGCTGCCCGTCCAGCAGGCCCTGCTGCGGGACCACCCCGACCACTGGACCTCGTTCCACATGCTGCTGCCGCTGGAACTGGCCCCGTCCATCGCGCCGGAGACGGTGCAGGCGTGGCTGGAAAGCCTCCCCGGCAGGTACGAAGCCCTGCGGCTGGCCTTCACCCCGCGCGGGGCGGAAGTGCTGGCGGTCCCCCGGCTCGTGGCGTTGCGGCGTTTCGACATGCCGCCAGGCGCCAGCCACGCGGACGCCCTGCGCCACATGGTCCGGGAGGTCACGGCCGGGCTGGACCCGCAAACGGGGCACACCCTCGGTGCGGGGCTGGCGGACTGCGGCGGGGCGCGGCTGCTGGCGCTGGTGGGGCACCATCTGGTGCTGGACGCCGTCTCGCTGGACATCCTGCTGCGCGACCTGAGGGCCTTCGTCGCCGGGGCGGACGGCGCGCACGCGGGCGAGGGCTGCGGCCCTGCCGTCCGCTCGGCGGCCATGGAACGGCTGGTGGAGGAGGGCGTGTTTCCCACCGCCGAAGACCGCGAATTCTGGCAGGGCGTGTGCGGCACGCCCGCCGCGCCGCTTGATGCCCTGCGAAAGGATGGCGTTCCCATCGTTCTCGATGACGCTCTGCAAGCGGGCGGCGCGGACATCGCCGCCGAACGCGTCACGGCCCGCGCCAGCGTGCGCGGCTTCCGCCCCGGATACACCCGGTCCGTTCCGGCGGACCTGCTGGCCGCGCTTGCCGCCGCGCTGCACGGGCAGGGGCAGCGCGCCACCGTGTTCGTCACCCTGGAAAGCCACGGCCGCGACAACGTGGCCCCCGGCTGCGACCCCAGCCGCAGCCTTGGCTGGTTCACCGCCGTCTGCCCCCTGCCGCTGACGCCCGCCGCCACCGGCGCGCAGGCCCGCCGCCATCTGCTGCCGTGGCTGCGCGACGCCTTCACCCCCCGCAACTGCAACGCCTACGGCTACCTGCGCCGCGCCGACCCGCATCGGTTCGGGTACGCCGCCCAGATCGGCTTCAACTACCTGGGCGCGGCGGGCGATGCCGGAGAGGGCGGTATCACGCCCCTGCCGTGGCTGGCGGCCCCCGGCGAGGTGCCCGGCCTGCTGCACCCGCACTACCGGCCGGACGCCCCGCTGGACCTTTCCGCATGGTTCGACGCCGACGGCGAACTGCATCTGCTGGCGTGGTTCAGCCCGCAGGTGCTGGCCCCGGAATGGGCCGCCGCCCTGCTGGAAGGCTGGGCCGCCGCGCTGCGGACGCTTCCGGCGTACAGCCCGTCCGTCGATGCCGAAACCCGCGCCGCCATCCTGGCCGCTTGCGGCTGCGCGGAAGAGGATGTCGAGCGCATCGCGCGCCCGGACCCCGGCCACGAGCCCATGCTGTACCAGCACCTTGCCTCGGGCCACGGCGTGTACACCCAGCAGGTGGAGTTCCACTTCGGCGGCGAGATGGACGAATTCCGGCTCATGGCCGCATGGAACCGCGTGGTGGACCGGCACGAAAGCCTGCGCTCGCTGTTTCCCATGCCGCACCACGGGGAATTCCACCGCGTGGCCCTGCGCCGCGCCCGCACCGGCACGGAATACCACGACCTGTCGCCCCTGCCCCCGGACGCCGCCCGGACCGAGGCCGACGCGCTGCTGCGCGAGCGGCGGGGCAGGGCGTTCGACCTTGCGCGGGGGCCGCTGCTGCACGCGCAGTTCTTCCGGCTGGACGCACGCACCCTGGTCATGAGCTGGTGCTTCCACCACCTGCTCATGGACGGCTGGTGCATCGGCGTGCTGCTGCGGGAACTGTTCGATACTTGCCGCGATCTTTCCGGGCGTCCGGGCGAGCCGCTGCCCGCGCCCTTCCCGCTGCCGGAGTACGAACGGTGGCAGGCGGACTTCGACGAGGAGGCGGCGCGGGAATACTGGGCCGCGCTGCTGGACGGGTATGGCCCGCTGGCCGGGGTGGCCCCCGCCCCGAACGCGCGTTCCGCCGCCCCGCCGCCGTCCGGCGGCGAGCCCGAAACGGTGGAACTGACGCTGGACGGCCCGCTCGGCGACGCCCTGCGGCAGGCCGCCGCGTCGCACGCGGTGACCCTGTCGGCGCTGACGCAGGCGCTGTGGGCCGTGGTGCTGGGCGTGCGCAACGGCCACCGCCGCGACGTGGTGTTCGGCGTGGTCACCTCCGGCAGGCCCGCGGAAGTGGACGGCATGGACCGGGCCGTGGGCCTGTTCATCCGCACGTTGCCTCTGCGGGCGCGCTGGGGCGAATCCGACGGCATCGCCACCCTGCTGGCCGACCTGCGCGAGCAGGGGCTGGGGCAGATGCACCACGGGTACCTGCCCCTTGCCGCCATGGGCCGCGACCTGCTGGACCACCTGATGGTCTTCGAGAACTATCCGGCCGACGTGTCCTTCGGCGGGTCCGGCCTGCGCCTGCTGGACGTGCGGGGCTACGAGAAGATTCCCTACCCCCTAGGCATCACCGTGATTCCCGGCGTGGAACTGCGCTTCCGCTTTCTGTACGACCCCGCCGTGCTGGATCGGGCCGACGTGGAAAACCTGCGGGACAGGCTGCACGCCGCCCTGCGCGCCGTGGGCAGGGACGGGGATATTGCCTGCCGGACCCTGGAAGCGGCGGTGGCCGCCGTGCCCGTTTCCGGAGAGTCCGTCCCGGCGGGCGCGGAGTCGGAGGACACCGAACGGGCGGCCTTCGCGCCCGCGCCGCACGGACAGGCGCGGGAACAGGCAGCCGCGCCGTCCCGCCCGCACCCGGACGACGGGCCAGATGACGGGCCAGATAACGGGCTGGACGACGGCCTGGACGACGCCATCCGGGACATCTACGCGGAAGCCCTGGGGCGTTCCCCGGTGGCGCCCGACGCGGACTTCTTCCTGCTGGGCGGCCACAGCCTGTCGGCCATGCGCGTCATGGCCCTGCTGGGCAGGCGGCTGGCCGTGCAGGCGGGCATCGACGACATCCTGTCCCACCCCAGCCCCCGGCAACTGGCGGCGCGCATCCGGGCTCTTGCGCACGGCGGGACGCCTCCGGACCACGCGGCGCGCATTCCGCGCGTGGCCCCGGAAGGGGTGCACCCCCTGTCCCCGGCCCAGCAGCGCATCTGGTTCCTGCAACGGCTGCACGAGGACGGGCGGATCTACCAGATTCCGTTCGCGGCGCGGCTGCCCGGCGACGTGGACGCGGACGCGCTGCAACAGGCCCTGCTGCTGCTGGAAGGCCGCCACGACGCGTTGCGGCTGCGCGTTTCCGCCGATGCGCCGGAACAGCGGCTGGCGCCGCCCGGCGGCCTGAGGCTGGAACTGCGGGACGGGGTCTGCGCGGAACAGGACCTGGAACCGGCCCCCATGGACTTCGGGTTCGACAGGCCGCTGGTGCGGGCGACGCTGTTCCGCGAAGGAGCATCCGGCTGCGTGCTGCTGTGCAGCGTGCACCACATCGTGTTCGACGGCTGGTCGTCGGAAATCCTGCTGCGGGAACTGAACGAAGCCTATGCGGCGGTGCTGCGCGGGTCCCGGCCCGCATGGCCGCCGCTGGAAACGGACTACCTCAGCCACGTGGCGTGGGAGCGGGGGCGGGAACCGCAAGGGCTGGATGAACTGAAGGCCGCGCTGCTGCCCCTGCCGGAACGGCTGCGCCTGCCGCTGGATTTTCCCCGGCCCGCAGTGCAGGGGCTTGCGGGCGGCGTGGAGGTGTTCCGGCTGGACGCGGCGCGCGGCCGCGCGCTGAAGGCCCGCGCCCGCGACGCGGGCGTGTCGCTGTTCCCGGTGCTGCTGGCGCTGGTGGGGACCTTCCTGCACCGGCACACCGGGCAGGACGACCTGGTCGTGGGCTGCCCCGCCGCCAACCGGGAACTGGAGCAGACCCAGGACCTGATCGGCCTGTTCGTCAACACCCTGGCCATCCGCATGCCGTTGCGGCCGGACGGGGACTTCGACGAACTGGTCCGCACCGCGGACGCGGCGTTCCGGCGCGCCCTGGCCACCCAGTCCTGCCCCTTCGAAAGGCTGGTGGACGCGCTGGGCGTGGAGCGGGACACCTCGCGCAATCCGTTGTTCGACGTGTTCGTGGCGCTGGAAGACGCCGCCTGGCACGATTTCGGGCGGGAACCCTTGTGCATGCGGCCCCTGCCGCTGCCGCACCGCCACAGCAAGTTCGACCTCAGCTTCTATTTCCGCGAGACGGAGCCCGATGCCTACGAGGTGCACCTGGAATACCGGACGGACCTGTTCACCGCCGCGACCGCGCGCAACCTGTGCGAACGCCTGTCCACCCTGCTGGACGCCGTGCTGCGCCGCGACGGCACGCCCCGAAGCGTCCCCCTGCACGCGCTGGACCTGATGCCGGAGCGCGAACGGGAGCTGCTGCGCCGCTTCAACGACACGGCGGAAGCCTTCGACATCGAACGGGACGCGGACGGCCTGTTCCGCGAACAGCTGGCGCGCACACCCGGCCATGTGGCCGTCATCGACCCCGCCGGGCGGCCCTGCACCTATGCGGAATTCGACGCCAGGGTCGCGGCCATGGCCGCCTGGCTGGCCGGGCAGGGGGTGTCGCCGGGCGACCACGCCTGCGTCTGCTTCGAACGATCGCTGGAAATGATGGTCTGCGTCTTCGCGGTGCTGCGCGCGGGGGCCGTCTACGTGCCCGTTGCGCCGGGCCTGCCCGAAGCGCGCCTGCGCGCCATGTTCGAAGACCTCGGAACGCCCGTGGTCCTCTGCGACCCCCGCTTCGCGTCCGCGTTCGACGGGTGCGGCGGGCGCGTGCTCGCGCCGGACATGCTCGCCCCGGACACGTTCGCGCCAGACACGTTCACGCCGGACACGCGCGGGCTGCCGCCCGCCGGGGCGGCGGAGCGGACCGGCATCGCACCGGATTCCCTGGCCTACGTCATCTTCACCTCCGGCTCCACCGGACGGCCCAAGGGCGTGCAGACGGAGCACCGCAGCCTGTGCAACCGCCTGCTGTGGATGCAGTCGCGCTTTCCCATCGGGCCGGGCGACGTGGTGTTGCAGAAGACCACCGTGTCGTTCGACGTGTCCGTCTGGGAACTCTTCTGGTGGTCGTGGTGCGGGGCCGGGCTTGCGCTGCTGGAACCGGAAGGGGAGAAGGACCCGGCCCGCATCGTGGAGGCCATCCACGCGCGCAAGGTCACGGTGCTGCACTTCGTGCCGTCCATGCTGCGGGCGTTTCTGGACTACCTGGAAGCCGTTCCGGACGAAACGTCCAGGATTTCGACCCTGCGCCACGTGTTCACCAGCGGAGAGGCGCTTTCCCGCGAACTCGTGAGCCGGTTCAACGCGCTGCTGCCCGGCAAGTTGCACAACCTGTACGGCCCCACGGAAGCCACCATCGACGTCTCGTGGTACCCGTGCGCGGAAACGCCCCCCCACGCGGTGCCCATCGGCAGGCCCGTGGCCAACACCGGGCTGCACGTGCTGGACGCCCGGATGCGTCCGGTGCCGCCCGGCGTGGCCGGAGAGATATGGATCAGCGGCGTGCAGGTGGCGCGGGGCTACGTGAACCGGCCGGACCTGACGGAGAGCCGCTTCGTGGCGGACCCGTCCGTCCCCGGCGGGCGCATGTACCGCACCGGCGACCTTGGCCGGTGGCTGCCCGACGGCAACATGGAATACCTTGGCCGCAACGACGACCAGGTCAAGATTCGCGGGCACCGCATCGAACTGGGCGAGGTGGAGGCCGCGCTGGCCCGCTGCCCCGGCGTTTCGCAGGCGGTGGCGCGCGCCTGCCGCATCGGCGGGTACGACGCGCTGGAAGCCTTCCTGCTGCCGCACGCCGGAGCGGCCCTGTCGCTCCGCCACATCCGGGCCGCGCTGGCGGACATCCTGCCCGAGTACATGTGCCCGGCACTGTTCCACACCGTGGACGACATTCCGCTGACCCCGTCCGGCAAGGCGGACCGGGGACGGCTGGCGGGCGCGCCGCTGCTGCCCCCCGCGCGCAGCGTCGAAAATCCGGAAGCATCCTCGCTGCTGGACGAGGTGCGCGCCCTGTGGCGGCAGGCCATGCCGGAAGTGGACGTGCGGGACGCGGACCTCGGCTTTTTCGAGGCCGGGGGCAATTCCCTGCTGCTGCTCCAGTTGCACGGGCTGCTGGACAAGCGCTGGCCGGGCGTGTTCACGCTGGCCGGACTGTTCTCGGAAAGCACCATCCGGGCGCAGGCTGCGTGCATCGACCAGGCGCGCGGCGTGGCGGTCCGCCGCGAGGCCACGGCCGCGCCCGATGCCCCGGTGGCCATCATCGGCATGGCCGTGCGCCTTGGCGACCACGCGGACACCGAACGGTTCTGGCAGGACCTGGCCAGGGGGGCGGACCTGAACGTGCCGCTGCCGGAAGCGCGGCGGCACGAGGTGCGGCAGGTGTTCGAGGCCGTGGGCTTTCCCTTCGACGAGGCCCGGCTGCGCGAGGCCGCATACCTTTCCGACGTTTCCTCCTTCGATCACAAGCGGTTCGGCCTTGCCCCCGGCGACGCGGCCTTGCTGGACCCCCGGCAGCGGGTGTTCCTCGAAACGGCCATGCGGGCGCTGGATGACGCGGGCTACGGCGGCACGGCGCTGGAAGGGCGCAACGTGGGCACCTTCGTGGGGGCCAGCCCGTACCGGCTGTTCCAGGACGCGGTGACCAGGGCCTTTCCCGACCAGGCGGAGCAGATCTACCTGCTGAACGTGCCCTCCAACGTGGTGGCGCGCCTCAGCTACCTGAAGGACTGGAACGGCCCGGCGGCCACCGTCGACACGGCCTGCTCCTCGGTGCTCAAGGCCGTGCACGACGCCTGCCGCAGCCTGCGCGCGGGCGAAAGCTGCGTGGCGCTGGCGGGCGGGGTGCACCTCATCGACCTGCCGGTCAAGGCCGACCGGGCGTTCACCATCGAGGCGTCCTCCGGCCTGACGCGCACCTTCGACGCGGCGGCCGACGGCGTGGGCGCGGGCGAGGGCGCGGCGGTGTTCGTGCTCAAGCTGCTGGACGAGGCGTTGCGCGACAACGACGCCATCCATGCCGTCATCGCGGGCAGCGCGGTGAATCAGGACGGCCGGTCGTCCAGCATGGCCGCGCCCAACCCCGACGCGCAGGCCGAGGTCGTGGCGCTGGCGGCGCGGGGGGCGTCCGTGGCGCTGGAGGACATCAGCTTCTTCGAGGCGCACGGCACGGCCACCGTGCTCGGCGACCCGGTGGAGATCGAGGGCCTGACCCGTGCCTTCGCCCGCGAGGGGGCGCAGCCGCACGGGAAGATTCCCATCGGTTCGGTAAAGGGCAACCTGGGGCATCTGGACGCCGCCGCCGGCGCCGTGGGGCTGGCCAAGGCCGTGCTGTGCCTGGAAAAGGGCATGGTGGCGCCGCAGCCGCACTTCGAACGGCCCAACCCGCACATCGACTTCGACGCCGCCCCCGTGCGGGTGGCGCAAACGCTGGAAGCGCTGCCCGAAGCGCACCGGCCGTGGCGGTGCGGGGTGAGTTCCTTCGGCCTCAGCGGGGTGAACACCCATGTGATTCTGGCCGAGCACACGGTGGACGCGCACGGAACTTCCCTGCCATCCGCGCCGTCCGCCGGACCATCCGCGCAGGACGGTGACGGCGCATGGTACTGCGTGCCGTTTTCCGCCCAGGGCGAGGCCGACCTGCGCGCTTACTGCCGCAGCGTGCGGGACGCGGTGGCCCGCAACGCCCGCTGGCCCCTGCACGCCATTGCCGCCACGCTGGCGGCGGGGCGCGACCATCTGGACGTGCGCGTCGCGGTGGCGGCGCGCACGCGGCAGGAACTGCTGGACGCGCTGGACGGCGACATCGCCCCGGCAGCCTGCCAGACACGGCAGGCGAGCGGCGGAGCCGCCGGAGCGGCGGGGACCGTGGACGCCGTGCACGCCACGCGGGAAGCGGCCGACGAAGCCGCGCGGGCGTTCCTGGCCGGGCAGCGGCCAGTCTGGCCCGCAGACCGCCCCCTGCACAGAGTGCACCTGCCCGCCACGCCGTTGGCCCGCGTCCCGCTGTGGCCGCGCTTCGCCACGCCGTTCCTGTCCGCCCCGCTGGCCACGCCTTCCGGCAGCGCCTTTGCCGTGGCGCTGGACCGGTCCGACTTCTGGCCCGTGGCGGAGCACCGCCTGAACGGCGTGCCCACGCTGGTGGGCATGGGCATGCTGGATGTCATCGGCAAGGCAGTTAATTGGGGCAAGCCTGTGGACCGCCTGCCGCTGTGCATCGAAAACCTGCGCTGGCGCAGGCCGGTGACCATGGCTGGCGACAGCCGGGCCACCCTGCTGGTGGAGCGGCGCGGCCACGGGCACGCTGTGGAACTGCACCACCTGCGCGACGGGGCGTGGAGCGTGGCGGCCAGCGCCCTGGTGCGGGATGGCGGCGAGTCCGCGCCCCCCGCAGCACCTCCCGCTACGCCCCCCGCCGCACTGGACATGGCGGCCCTGCGCGAGGGCCTGCATCCCTTCGAGGCGCAAGGCGAACAGACGCTGGTGAGCATCAGCGGGCGCTGGCTGTGCCGCGAGGGAATGTGGATTTCGGATGGGGGCGACCGGCTGCTGGCGCAACTGGCCCTGCCGGACGCATACCGGCACGACCTGCACACCTTCAAGTGGCACCCCGCCATGGCCGACGTGGCCGCCAGCCTGGCCCTGCACGGCGTTTCCGGTTTCGTTCCGGCCAGTTGCGGCACGGTGCGCCTGTACCGCGCCATGCCCGCCAAGGCTCTTGCCCACGTGACCATAACCGACCGGCAGCAGGGCGTGATCACGGCCAGTTGCACCGTGGCCGATCGTTCCGGCAACGTGGTGCTGGAGATGGAGGATTTGACCTTCCTGTCCCTGGCGCAAGCCCGGCCCGTGGCGGCCGATGCCGTCAGGCCCGCCGTTGCCGGGGGGCCGGACGCACGGTCGGAGCTGGAACTGTATGCCGTGGAGTGGGTACGGGCCGAACTGCCGCCCGTCGTATTGGCGGAACCCACGGCAAATGGCGGCCTGATGCTGCTGGGCGGGGGCGGCGGCCCCCTGCACGACGCGCTGGCCGGGCGCGCCAGCCTGCGGCGTGCGCTGCCCGCGCGGCTTGAGGAACGGCAGGCCCTTGCCGGGGAAGTCCTGGACCGGGATATCCGGCACATCGTCTACCTGCCGTCGCCCGGCGACGAGCATTGGGCGTTCTGCAACCAGCTTCAGGAATTGTGCCGGGCTCGGCTGCGGCACCCCCTGCGTATCACCTCCGTGGGCGGGGACGCGGTGCCGGATTCCGGCGGCGCGCTTGACCAGGCCCTGCTGCTGGGGCCGCTGCTGTGCCTGCATCAGGAGGAACCGCTCATCTCCTGCGCCCACGTGGATGTGGATTCGCCGGAGCCTGCGGCGGTGAGGGCATTGGCGGACAGCCTTGGCCGCATCGACGGGCCGTACCGCATCGACGGGGACGGGCACCTTCTCGTGCGGCGGCTTGGTGCGCTGGCCGCGCCTTCCGTCACGGACTTGCCCGGAAGTGCGCCCGCCCTGCCCGCCATTGCCCCGGAGGGCTGCGTGGTGATCAGCGGCGGGCTGGGCGGCATGGGCCTGACCCTGGCGCGCAGCATCGCCGAAACCGGCGGAATCCGCGTGGCGCTGCTGCACCGCAAGGCCCATATCCCGGCGGACCTTCCCTTCGCCGCCTACCGCTGCGACGTCACGGACGCCGAGCAGGTGGCGGCCGCGTTCGCCGCCATCCGGCGCGAGGTCGGTCCCGTGCAGGGCGTCATCCATGCCGCCGGGGTAGCGGGCGACGGCTACCTGCTGACCAGAAGCCGCGAGGCGTACGAGGCGGTGCTGGCCCCCAAGGTGGCCGGAACGTGGAACCTGCACCGCGAAACGTTGAACGATGATCTGCGTTTCTTCGTGCTGGCCTCGTCGCGCACCGCCCTCACGGGCGCGCCGGGGCAGAGCGACTACACGGCGGCCAACGCCTTCCTGAACGCCTTCGCGGGCTACCGCCGGTCCATGGGGCTGCCCGCCCTGGCCGTCTGCTGGAACACCTGGTCGGGCGTGGGCATGGCCGCGCGCCACGGGGCGGACAAGGGCGCGTTCACCCTGGCCCCGGAGCAGGGCCTTGGCGTGCTGGCGGCGGCGCTGGCCAGCGGTTTGGACCTTGTGGTGGTGGCCATGCCCGGCGAGGGCGCGGCGGAGCATCCGCTGGCCGCCTTTGCCGGGGCGGAGCGCGCGGACGGCGGCGAGCCGGGGCGACCCGCCAAGCCGCAGGACGTTCCCGCTGCGCGGCCCGTCCCGGCCGCCCCGGCGAACACCGCCGCAACGGACGATGGCCTGGAAGCGCAACTGCTGGAAATCTTCCGCGATTGCCTGGGCTACGACGCGGAACTGACCCGCGAGGACGATTTCTTCGACCTCGGCGGGGATTCCATTGCCGGAACGCGCATCGTCAGCCGCATGGACCAGGCGCTGGGCATCAAGGCCAGCGTGGTGGACCTGCTGGAAAGCGACAGCCTGGGCGACTTCGTGGACCGGGTGCTGGCCGGGCGCGAGCGGGCGGCACCGGCGGCGCGGGGCGTGCAGCCCGCCCCGGCGCGGGACACGTATCCCGTGGGCCGCGAACAACTGGCCATCCTGTACGCGGACATGCTGAGCGAAGGTCACCTGGGCTTCAACCTTCCGGCCTTCCTGAAGCTGCCGCGCGACCTGGACAGGCGGCGGCTGGAAGAGGCCATCGCCACGCTGGTGCAGCGGCACGACGTGCTGCGGACCTCGTTCCGCGACTTCGAGGCCGAGCACCCCACCATGGTCATCCACCCCTTCGCGGGCTTCACGCTGGAAGAGACGCGCCTGCCGGACCTCGCGCACAAGGACGCCCTGATCACCCCCTTCGACCTGAAGAAGGAACCCGGTTTCCGGGTCCACCTGCTGACGCTGGACGACGGGGAGCACGTCCTGTTCTACGACATCCACCACGCGCTGGCCGACGGCAGGACCATGTCCCTGCTCAACGCGGAACTCTACCGCCTGTACCACGGGCTGCCGCTGGAGCCGGTACGCGCGCAGCAGAAGGATTTCGCGTGGCGCCAGTTCACGCAGTCCAATGCCGAGGACAAGGACTACTGGCTGGCGCTGTTCGGGGACGGCCTGCCGAAGCTCGACCTGCCCGCCGCGTACCCGCGCCCCCTGGTGCAGACCAACCGGGGCGGCATGTACGAGTTCGAACTGCCGGACGGACTGGTGGCGGGCATCCGCGAACTGGCCCGGCGCGAGGGCGCGACCAACTACCACGTGGTGCTGGCGGCGTGGAGCCTGCTGGTCCACGCGTACACGGGCGACGAGGACTTCGTCATCGCCATATCCGTGGACAGCCGCGACGGGCACCTGAACACGGCGGGCATGCTGGCCTCGCTGCTGCCCCTGCGGCTGCGCGTGGACGGCGGGAAACCGCTGGGCGCGCTGCTGCGGGACACCCGCACGGCCAGCAACGAGGCGTTGCGCCATCGCGGCTACATCCTCGGCGACCTGCTGGCCGACCTGAAGCCGCCGGTGTGCCTGGACCGGTCGCCATTGTCGGAAGTGATCCTGTCCTACATGAACTTCGAGTTCGCGGCGGAGGGCGGCCAGCTGTTCGAGCCGTTGCGGTTCAGCAAGCACGCCAGCAAGACCGACCTGTCCATCTTCGCCAGCGACACCGGCAACGCCATCGGCTTCGCGCTGGAATACTACGCGGACCTGTTCAGCCCGCAGGACATCGAAGGGATGGCGCGGGACCTCACGCGCATCCTGCACCTGATGACCACGGGCAACGCCGACGAACCGGTGGGCTTCGCGCATGCCCCGCCGGCGCCGCACATGGAGGCGCAAGCGCCGGGCGTCACGGGCACGCTGCGGCGGGAACTGGGCGTTGGCCTGTGCGATGGCATCCGGGGGCTGGCGGAGCGCAAGGGCGTCTCCCCGGCCTCGGTCATGCTGGCCACCTACGCGGTGCTGCTCGGCCGGGCCACGGCGCGGCAGGACATCGCGGTGGACGTGACGCCGGGCGGACCGCTGCGGCTCGCCATCGACGACGAGACGGAGTTCGACCACCTGCTGGCGCTGGCCCAGGCGCACCTGTCACGCAACGGGCAGGGAGCGCCGACGCCGCGTGGCGAGGACCCCGGCGGCGCGCCGCGCATGGCCTTTGCCTGGGGGGCGGCGGAAACGGGATCGAACGCCGACGGGCCGGGGCGGTACGATCTGGTGTGCCGCGCGCTGGATCCCGGCGGCGGCGACGCCATCACGGTGCGGTTCGAGCATGACCCGCTGGCCATCGACGCCGAAACGGCCGGAACCTGGCTGGAATACTACGAACGCTTTCTGGACGGCGCGGCCGGGGGGAATGGATGATGAAGATAGCAGACTTCAGGTTCGACATGCCCGCCCCGGCGGCCCCGCGCACGGACGCCGCCCGGCCCGGAGACGTGAGCGTTGACGGCGGGAGTGCGGACGCACCCGGCGTGGCGGACGGGGTGGACCGGGCGGACGGGGCGGCCACCCTGGAAGCCCTGTTCCGCCAGGTGGTGGACCGCGACCCCGGCGCGGTGGCCCTGACCGACGACACCGCGTCGCTGACCTTTGCCGGGCTGGACGAGTTCTCCATGGCCGTGGTCGGGTTCATCCTGGCCCGGGGCTACGGTCCCGAAGCGGCCGTGGGCGTCCTGTGCAGGCGGGGGGCGCACTACCTCGCGGCGGCCCTTGGCGTGCTGCGGGCGGGCGCGGTGTACGTGCCGGTGGAGCGCGACCTTTCGCCCGCCCGGCAGGAGGCCATGCTGCGGCCCGTCAGGATGATCGTCACCGACAGCCACTGCCTGCGCGAGGCCGAATACTTCCGCTACCGCAATCCCGGCATCGGGCACGTGCTGTGCATCGACCTGCCGGACACCGGCGGCTTTCTGGAAAAATCCACCGGGCTTGGCAGCACCGCCTACTGGGAAGGCGTGGCCGATGCGGGCAGCGACCAGGGCTGGAAAGGCTGGTTCGACGGGCAGCCGCTGCCGGCAGACGTGCTGGAGGGCATGGCGGCCGGCATCCTCGCGGAAACGGGGCTGGCGGACAGGCCCCGCAGGCGGGTGCTGGACGTGGGCAGCGGTTCCGGCGCGGTGGCGGCGGCGCTGGCCGGTGCGGCGGAGCGGTACACCGCCGTGGACCTTGCGCGCAACGAACTGGACCGGGCCGGACGCCTAGGGCCGCCCTCCGTGGTGCGGGTGCACCAGATGGAGGCCGTGGATATCTGCTTCCTGGCCGGAGAGGAATACGACCTCGTCTGCCTGAACGGGGTGGTGGAGAACTTTCCCGGCTACAACTACCTGCGGCGGGCGCTTGACCATGCCGTGCGGCTGCTGGCCGACGACGGCACGCTCTTCGTGGGCGCGGTGCGCGACCTGGACCGCAGGGACACCTTCCGGGCGGCGCTGGTGGAACACGCCGGGCGCACCGGCGAGAGCGCCGGGCTGCTGCGGCTGGACTCCGGGCAGGAACTGTTCGTCCCGGAGCGGTTCTTTGCCGAATGGGCGGCGGAAAGCCCGGTGGGGGTACAGGTTTCCGTCTCCCGGCGCGGCGTGGCGCACCGGGATTTCGTCCACTGCTACGACGTGGTCGTCCGCAGGGCCGACCGCAGGACCGACCGGGCGGCCCCGCCCGTGGAGCGCGGCCTTTACGGCATGGACTGCGCGCGGGAACTGCCACGGCCGCAACTGCCCGCCTGCGCGCCGGAACAGGCCGCGTACATCGTGTACACCAGCGGTTCCACCGGGATGCCCAAGGGCGTCGTGGTGGAGCACCGCAACCTGCTGCACATCATCGCGGCGCTGCGGGAGTATTCCGACGGCTGCCGCAAGGCGGCGCTGGTGGCCCCGCTGTCGTTCGACGCCTCCATCCAGCAACTGGCGGTGTCGCTGTTCTGCGGCAAGCCGTTGCACGTCATGTCCGACGCCGCCCGCAAGAGCCCGGAACAGTTCTGCGAAAGCGTGCGCAGGCACGGGGTGGACCTGTGCGACATGACCCCGGCCTTCTTCAACGTGCTGGTGGACCACCTGCACGCCCGGCGCGAACCGCTGGCGATGGCGCGGCTGCTGCTGGCGGGCGAGGTGCTCCGCCCCGACGCCATCCGCAAGTTCTACGCCATTCCCGGCAACGAGGGCGCGGTGCTGTTCAACGTGTACGGTCCCACGGAATGCACGGTGGACAGCAGCGCGTTCCGCATCGACCACGGCAACCATGCCGCGTATTCCGCCTATCCCATCGGCAGGCCGCTGCCGGGGGTCGAGGTGACCATCCGCGACCGGGACGGCAACCCGCTGCCGGATTCCGTGACCGGCGAACTGTGGATCGCCGGGGCCGGGGTCTCGCGCGGCTACCTGAACGGGGAAAGTCCGGGGGCCTTCGCCATGGCCGAAGGGCGGCCCTGCTACCGCACCGGCGACTACGGTCACGCCCGCGACGGGCTGCTGCACTACGCCGGGCGCGAGGACCAGCAGGTGAAGATACGCGGCAACCGCGTGGAGATCGGCGAGGTGGAGAACGCCATCGCCGGTTTTCCGGGGGTGCGGCAGGTGGCGGTGGTGGCCGACACCTTCAGCGCCCAGGAAGGCCGGAGCCTTGCGGCCTACGTGGTGGGCGACGTGGACGCGGCCGCGCTGCGCGTCTACCTGGAAGGGCAACTGCCCCCGTACTGCGTGCCCGCCCATTACGTGCCCATGGTGGAACTGCCCTTTTCCGTCAACCGCAAGGTGGACAGAAGGGCGCTGCCGTCGCCGCTTGCCGTCGGGCGGACCGTGGAGGGACGCAGGCCGGAGGGGGCCGTGGAGGAAAAGCTGGCGGCCGTCTGGAAACGCCTGCTGGGCGTGGACGTGGCCGATGCCGACGCCAGCTTCTTCAGCCTGGGCGGCAACAGCATCATGGCCATCCGCCTCGTGGCCATGGTGGAAAAGGAACTGGGCGTCCACGTGGCCGTCAGCGAACTGTTCACGCATCCCACCATCGCGGGGCTGGCCGGGTTCATCGCGGGCAAGGGCGGCGCGCAGGACGGCCCGGTGATCCGGCTGTGCCATTGCGAGGGGGGAAAGAACCTTTTCCTGTTCCACCCGGTGGGCGGCAGCGTGTTCTGCTACAGCCACCTCGCGGAGATGCTGGGCGGCGTCTGCTCGGTCTACGCCGTGGAGGCGGCGGGGTTCCGGGCGGAACGGACGGCGCTGAACACCGAACTGCACCGGGTGGAGGACCTTGCCGAATACTACCTGGGGGAAATCCTGAAGGTGGAGACCAGGGACATCGTCTTCGGCGGGTGGAGCTTCGGCGGGCTGCTGGCCTACGAGGCCGCATGCCGGTACGCGGCCATGGGCAACGATCCGGGGCCGGTGCTGGCGCTGGATTCCGTGGCGGACAACAGCCGGGCCAGACGCATCGCGGCCAGGGACGACGTGGAACTGCTGAAGATCCTGTTGCGGGACGCCCTGGCCTTCGACGAGGACGTGTTGCGGTCGCTCCCGCGCGAGGGAAAGCTGTCCTACCTCGTCCAGTGCGGCGAGCGCACCGGGCTGCTGCCCGCCGGGTTCAGCGCCGTGCAGATGGACAACCTGTTGCAGACCTACTGGGGCAACGCCATCGCCACGGCGCGGTATGACCGGCCCACGCCGTCGGACCTGCGGGTGCTGCTGGTGCGAGCCCTTGATTTCGCGGGCAATCCGCAGATCGTGCCCGATGACGAATACCAGGGCTGGAGCCGCTTCCTGCGGCGGGAAAACATCACGCTGCGCTGGACCGAGGGGACGCACGAGAGCATGCTTTCCCCCGGCCTTGCGGGCAATGTGGCCAGACACATCCTGGAGTATCTCGGCCATGCGTAGCGTTCCGGAATCCCGTGGCGTTCCCGCCCCGGCGCTTGTCCTGGCGCTTGTTCTGGCGCTGTGCGCGGCGTGCGGCAGCGCCCATGCCCGCCATGACGCGGAACGCATGCGCCGGGTCGTCACGGAACTGGGCGGCAGGGCCGCCGCCGACCCCGCCGTTCCCGGCCTGTCCATAGCGGTGCTGCAAAAGGGCGGGGACGACCCGGTGGCGGTGGCCTTCGGCGCCGCGTGCATCGAGAACGCCACCCCCATGACCACGCAGTCCCGCTTCAAGATCGGGTCGGTCACCAAGGTGTTCACCGGTGCGCTGGTCCATCGGTTCATCGAGGAAGGCAGGCTGTCCTACGACACGACCATCGACCGGTTTTTCCCCGGTTTTCCCGACGGCGGGGCCATAACCGTGCGCCACCTGCTGGAACACACCTCCGGCATCGCCGACATGCTCAGGCTCGCGGAGGTGCTCGCCAATCCGGCCCGGCAATGGACCCCGGAAGAACTGGTGGCCCTGGTGGAAAAGCAGCCCCTGGCGTTCCGGCCCGGCACGCGGCAGTCCTACAGCAACACCGGGTTCCTCATGCTTGCCGTCATCTGCGAGCGCGTTTCCGGCAGGACGTACGAGGAGTTGGTGCGAGAGACGTTCACCGAAGGGCTGGGCATGAAATCCCTGCTGCCGGGCAACGACACCGCCATCGTCCCCCGCCTGTCGTGCGGCTATGCCGGCGGCCCCGGCAACGCGGACAAGGGGGACAAGGGGGAGTTGCGGCTTCCCGTGCCGGTCAGCCTGACCACGGCAAAGGGCACGGGCAACCTGCAGGCGGCCCCGGCCGACGTGGTGCGGCTGGTCAACCTGGACCGGCTGCTGCGGAACGACGTGCTGGATACCGTGGCGCTGGAACCGTTGCGGTTGCCGGATGGGCAGGTTGCCCTGAAGCCCGACCGGAGCGGGGCCTTCAGCCTGGGTGAACTGGACGGCTGTTCGCTGCTGCTGTTCCGCGATCCTGAGCTGGCGCTGGTGGGCAAGCTGGGCCTGTTTCCGGGGTTCGGAACGGCATATCTCTACGACCGCCGGACCCGGATCGCCGTGGCCATCAGCGTGAACAACGAGGGGGCCATGACCGGTATCGTGGAACTGGGGGCGGCGATACTGAACGCGCTGCGGGACTGACCGTCCGCGCGAGAAGGGGCGCGGCGGCGCTACGGCTCCTGCTTGACGGCCAGCGGGGCGCCCGCCTGCCCGGCGTAGAAGACGATGATCTCGGCGGGCTCGCTGCCGGGGTTGAAGCCTTGATGCGGGGTGTCCACCACCTCCACGATGGGATCGCCCGCCGCGAGGCGCAGTTCCCCGCCGTCCTCCGTGACCACCACCAGTTGCCCGCGCACCAGCACCCCGGCGTTGATCACCGGGTGGCGGTGCAGCGGCAGGCGCGCCCCGGCCGGAATGGTGATGCGCAGGATGGTGACCTGCGGCTGTCCCTGCGGATAGGCGGGCAGCATGGCGCCGTCCCAACTGCGCTCCGACTGGACCAGTTGGACGGTGCGCACGGCCTGGGGGTCGGCTTGGGCGGCGGCGCCGGGAGACGGCTGCGGAGATGGCTGGGCGTCCGCCTGACGCGCCGCACAGCCTCCGGCCGACAGCAGGGTGGCAAGTAGCAGGGCGGCAAGGACGACGGGGCCAGGGAAGGAAGCGAGGGGGGTACGCATGCTGCTCCCGGATGTACGTTCAGGTGCTGGCGCGGAGCGTGGAACCGGCGGACGGTCGCCTGCCACGCCGGGGCCGTGAAGCCGCCGGGACCGCCCCGGAGGTGGTCAGGCGGCAGTCGCGTCCGCCTTGAGGTGTTTCTGCCGTTTGCGGTCGTACATCAGGGTGTCGCACCGCTTCAACAGGGCATCGACGTCTTCGCCGTCGCGCGAGCAGGCCAGCCCGTAGCTGAAGGCCACGCGGTACGGCCTGCCGGAGGCCGCATCCTGCGCCGCCAGGGTGCTTTCAAGGGTGCAGAGCTTCTCGTAGAGCGCGGTGGGGTCGTTGTCGAACTGGACCACGGCGAATTCGTCGCCACCGAAGCGCATCACGCGGAACCCTTCACCGAAGGTTTTCCGCAGTCCTTCCGCAAGCGTCAGCAGCGCCAGGTCCCCGGCCGCGTGCCCGTGCCTGTCGTTGATGGATTTCAGGCCGTCCATGTCCAGCAGGGCCACGCACATCTTCAGTTCCCGCATGCGGCGGGCCTTTGCGATGGCGTTGCGGTACGCTGTCCTGTTGGCCAGCTTGGTCAGTTCGTCGCGCTCGGACGAATTGATGAAGACGGTCACCAGCAGGATGATGCACGAGATGGCCCAGCTGCTCCACATGGTAAGAACTATGAAATATTCCAGCTGGAAGGCCGCCGTGATGGCGGGCAGGGCCAGGGCCGTGGCGAACAGGGCCGTTTCTTCCGTCCTCAACCGGTTGCGCTGGCGGATCAGGAAGCCAGCCGCCAGGGCCAGGTAGCCGTAGAACATGGCCGGGGATACGGCGAACCACGGCCCGCGCGAGTAGGTGTTGTCGGGGGCGATGGAGAACAGGAGGCCCGCGTCGTAGCTGAGCACGGCCAGCACCGCGTTGCCCGCGAGGGGAAGCGCCCGGGACAGGGCGGACGATGCGGCAAGGCGCACGCCGGTCCAATGGTGCAGGAACGTCCACGTCAGGAAGGCGGGCACGGGCACCAGCAGAAAGCCGATGCTGTTCACCAGCTTGCCGAAGGGGACAAGCTGCGCGCTGTCGCGGATCGTGTCGTTGAAATTGGAATCCAGCACGACACTGGAAACTTCAAGCACCAGCAGCGTGAAGACGCTGGCCATGACGGCAACGAGATGCCTGTGCGCGGAGATGCTTCCGTCAAGTTTCAGGACCGCCATCGCAAGGGCGGGCAGCAACGCGAGGCACATCAGGATATCGACGTGGATCGTGGTCAGGTACGTCATGGAGTGTGTGTCTGTTGTGCGTACGGGGCCAGGTTTCGCTTGCGGGGCCAGACAGTTGTCGCAGGAGGGGCAGCCTTGCGGTGGTCACCCCGCAAGACCTTGGGTGCCGGAGTGTCGGCTTCTTCCGGCATGCGCGCCTCCGTTACACCCGCACCTTCTTCTCGTACAGGTCGGGCAGGTCGTTTTCCAGCAGCACGGCGTCGCCGGGGCCGATGTTGGCGGCCAGCCAGGCGCGGGCGGCGGCGAAGTCGGCGCATTCCACCACCAGTTGGTCCGGCCCGGCGGCGGCGCGGAAAGCCGCCACCAGGGTGGGGATGCGGGCCGGGGCCACGGCCAGCAGCACGTCGGCGCAGGCCGCGGCGCGCGCGCCGAGGTCGGCGTGGGCGCTGTCGTGCAGGGTGCCCAGTTCCACCATGCCGGGGGTCACCAGCACGCCGCGTCGCCCGGCCCTGCGGTACAGGTCCAGCAGGTCGAGGGCGGATGCGAAGCCCGAGGGGTTGGAATTGTAGGCGTCGTCGATGAGCACGGAGCCGTCGGGCTGGGGCTTCACCTCCAGCCGGTGGGCGATCTGCGGCAGGCTGCGCAGGGCGCTGACCACCCGCTGCGGCTCCACGCCCACCCCGCACGCGGCGGCAAAGGCCAGGGCCACGTTGTCCACGTGGTGCATGCCGTGGATGGGCGCGCGCACCTCGTATTCCTGCCCTTGGTACAGCAGGCGGGCGTGGATGCCGGAAAGGTCCTGCCCGGCCTCCAGCACGCGCACCGAGGGGGCCGCGCCGTCTGCCCCGTCTGCCCCGTTTGCCCCATCTGGCGCGGCGGGTGCGTTGCCGTCCGTACCCGTGCACAGCAGCACCGCGCCCGCGTTGGCGGAGGCGAAGTCGCGCGCGTGGTCGTATTCCAGCAGCGCGGCGGGCAGCACCACCCGGCCGCCACGGGCCACGGTGGCGTGCGCCAGTTCGAACTTGGCCCGCACCACGGTGGCCAGGTCCTTGAAGCGTTCGTAGTGCGCCGGACCCACGTTGGTGATGATGGCGAAATCGGGCGGGGCCAGCCTGCACAGCCGTTCGATGGAGCCGATGCCGTAGGCGCCCATTTCCGCGATGAAGAAGCGGTGCGCGTCGGTCAGTTTTTCCCGGATGATGCGCGAGATGCCCATGGGCGTGTTGATGCTGCCCGGCGTCATCAGCGTGGGGTGGTAGCAGCCCAGCACGTGGGCCAGGATGTGCTTCACGCTGGTCTTTCCGTACGAGCCGGTGACCGCGATGACCGTGGGCGCAAGGCGCAGCAGCTTCTGGTGGGCCTCGTTCCAGAAGCCCTGCTGGATGCGCGCCTCCACCGGGGCCAGCGATGCGTTGGCCGCCACCAGCGCCAGCGGCAGCGCCTGCACCCCCATGATCCAGAACGGCAGCAACGCAGCGGGCGCGGCCGGGCACAGGGCCAGGGCCACGGCGTACGCCGCCGTCAGCGCCAGCGCCACGGACAGGATGCGCTTGACCCGTGCGGTGAGCACCAGCTTCTTCTTGGCCGCCCGCAGCGGGTTGTCCTCCACGGCGGCCACGCTCAGCAGGACGAGGCCCGCCGCCCATGCGGCGTAGGCGGCGTGTCCGGGCGCGGCCAGCGCCGCGCCCCAGCAGGCCAGCAGGGGCAGGGTGGCGCGCTTGTCGAAGGCGCGGGCGGCGGCCATCCAGCGGAAGAAGCGCGGGCCGTCGTATTCTTCCTGCTGGAAGATGTGCAGGTAGGTCAGGCAGCGCCGCACGGCGAACACAAGGAACGCCGCGCCGAGAAACAGGGAGCTAGCCACCGAAGGTTTCCTCGCAGAAGGTGTCCAGGGCGTACACGGCCTGATGGCCGCCCGCCGTGAGAATGTCCAGATGCCCGAAGCGCGGCAGCACCTGCAACCGTGCGTGCGGCAGCAGCCGGACGAAGTCCTGCCCCATGGAGGGCGGGGTTTCCGTGTCGTTTTCGCCGTACAGCAGGTGCACGGGGCAGGCCACGCGCGCGGCCACGCCGGACAGGTTTTCGTTGACCACGCTGACGAACACCGGGCGCAGTTCCCCGGCGCTGGCGTAGTCCGCACTGCCGAAGAAGCGGCGCACCCGCTCCGCGCCAAAGCCCAGCCAGTGCAGGTGCTTCAGCGTCTTGAACGCGGCGATGCGGCACCCCCGCGTGAACCGTTCCATGGGCGTGCGGCGGCGGGGCAGCCCGGCGGCGGCCATCAGGAACAGCCCGTCCACCAGGTCCGGGTGGCGGGCCGCCAGTTGCAGGCCCACCCGGCAGCCGAAGGAATGCCCCACCCATACCCGCCTGCCGCGCGGCAGGGTGCGCAGCCACGCGGCGGCGTGGTCGGCGTAGTCCTGCGTGCCCCAGGTGGCGGGCGGCATGCCGGAGCGGCCGAAGCCGGGCATGTCCAGCAGGTAGTTGTCGCGCCCGTGGGTGCAGGTGGCAGCCAGCGGCAGCAGGTTGGCGTGGGTGTGCATCCAGCCGTGCGCCCAAATGATCTGGGGGGCGATTTGCGGGACGGCGGGTGCGGTGGGGGCGGCGGCCCCGGCGTCCGCGTCACCGCCGTCGGCCGGTTTCCGGCGGGCGGGCGCGGCATTGGGCAGGTGCACCACGTGCATGTACGGCCCCGTGGCGGGGGAAGGGGCGGATTGCGGGGTGGCGGTCTGGGGGGCGGAATCCATGCTGGCCTCGAAGTGGTGTGTTCGGCGTGGCGCGCCCCGTGGTGTACACCGGGGGCGCGCGAAGGGGCAAGGGGCGGGCGGGCAAGCGAAACGCGCGCCGCCCGATGGGGACGGCGCGCGCTGCATGCGGGTGAAGGCAGGGGGACACGTATGTCCCAGGCAGTGGCTACCGGCGGGGGAACAACCGGGCAGCCTCGGGGGTCGGATCCTCCGGGCAGGCGGTGTGCCGGGCCATGGCCCGCGCCTCGTCGATCATCAGCGAGAGCAGCCGGGTGAAGCGCACCGGGGTTTCCGCCGCCTCCCACAGGAAGAAGGCAAACGAGCCGGGGATGGGGTTTACCTCGTTCAGCCACACCTCGTCGCGGGCGGCGTCGTACATGAAGTCCATGCGCGGTGCGCCAGTGCCGTCGAAGGCCGCGTAGGTGCGCACGGCGAAGTCGCGGATGCGGCCTTCCAGGTCGGCGGGCAGGTCGGGGTTGATCTCGCGCGTCAGCGAAAGCATGCCCGCGCTGCCGGAATCGCCCGCGCTCTTGGCGCCGCCGCCCGCCCCGCCCATTCCACCGGTCTTGGCGCCTCCCTTTCCTCCTGCGGACAGGTACTTCTGGCGAAAGTCCAGCAGTTCGCTGTCGCGCTTGGGCCGCTCGATGGCCGAGGTCGCGTGGCCCTCGCCGTCGCGCCGCACCGAAATGTTGTATTCCACGCAGCCGTCCAGGTACGGCTCCACGATGGCCACGGTGTCGTTTCTGAACAGGCCGGGCAGCACCGCCTCGATCTCCTCGATGGAGTCCACCTTGGCCACGCCGATGCTGCTGCCGAGGTGCGCGGGCTTCAGGCAGCCGGGCAGGGTGATGCCCGCCAGCGCGGCCTCGATCTCGGCGCGCGGGGGCAGCAGGCCGCCCACCGGCTTGCGCAGCACCGCGCAGGGCAGCATGGGGACGCCCGCGCCGGAAAGGGCCTGCTTGGTGGCCGCCTTGTCCATGAAGATGGCCGAAGCCAGCACGCGCATGCCGGTGTAGGGAATGCCCGCGGCCTCGAACAGGCCCTGCATGTCGCCGTCTTCGCCGTAGGGGCCGTGGAAGGCGGGGATGGCCACGTCGAAGGGGATGCGCCTGGGCTTGCCGAACAGCCTGGCCGTTTGCTCCACCAGCATGCCGCCCTTGCCGGGGGCGATTTCCAGCGACACGGCGGGCAGGCCGTCGGCGTCGCGGGCGGGGATGTAGGTGGCGCGGTCGAGCAGTTTTTCGCCGGTGCGCCAGACGCCGCAGCGGTCCACGTAGACGGGCACGGGTTCGTACAGCGCGGCGTCCAGGGCCTGGATGACCTGCAACCCGGTGACGATGCTGACGTCATGCTCGGGCGAACGCCCGCCGAAGAAGACCGCGACGCGGATTTTGCCGTTGGACATGGTGGTTTCCTGGTGGGTTCCTGTATGGTTTGCGGGCGCGGCGCGTGGCCGGGCGGCCCGCCATGTGGATGATGACTATGATGACGATGGTGACGGCGCTGATGCCCGCGCGCGGGACAGCGCGGGCGCCGTCATGGTTGTAGCGCCGGGACGCTCCCTTAACAAGGGGATGGCGCATCCCGAACGGCTGCGGGCAGACGGCTGCGGTGCGGACGGGTGGCGGGCGCCCGGAGGGAAGGAGAGGGCGGCTACGCGGGGCACGGGGCCGCTTGCCCCGCCGGGCGGGCTGTGCCATGAACGGGACTGCGGGCGCGCGGCAGGGCACGCCCCGTTCCGGCCTTCGGGCCGCCATCCGGGGGTTGCGCCACGGGATGGAACGACATGATCCGCACATCAGTCCGTGCCAGCGGCGCTGCTTCGGGGCGCGCTTCCGGCCATGAGGACGGCGAGACCTCCGGCGAGAAACGCATCATCACCAGTTGCACCCGCGACTGCCCCAACAGCTGCGGCCTTGTGGCCACCGTGCGCGACGGCCGCCTGGTCAGGCTGGCGGGAGACCCGCACCACCCGCTGACGCGAGGCAGGGCCTGCGTCAAGGCGCAGCGCTACGTGAAGCGGGTGTACAGCCCGGAACGCATCGTCCACCCGCTGGTGCGCGACCACCGCCACCAGCCCTGGCGGCGCGCCACGTGGGACAAGGCGCTGGACCGCATCGCCGCGCGCATGGCCGCCATCCGCGACGAATCGGGCACCGAGGCCATCCTGTACTATCAGGGCTACGGCGAACGCACCGCGCTCAAGCTGCTGAACCGCTACTTCTTCAACCTGTTCGGCGGGGTGACCACCCTGCGCGGCTCGTTGTGCGGCGGGGCGGGGCAGGGCGCGCAAAACCTCGACTTCGGCCAGCGCGTCTCGCACGACCCGCTGGACCACCACAACAGCAATTCGCTCATCCTGTGGGGCCGCAACCCGGCGTCCACCCAGATCAGCCTGGTGCCGATCCTGCGCGAGATCCGCAAAAGGGGGGCCACGGTGGTGCTGGTGGACCCGGCCCGCAACCGCTCGGCTCCGCTGGCCGACCGGCACATCGCCCCCCGCGCGGGCGCCGACGCCTTCCTGGCCATGGCCGTGACCAGGCTGATCCTGCGCGCCGGGGGCGAGGACCGCGAGTTCATGGATCGCCATGCCGAGGGCGCGGCCGAATACCTGCGCATTCTCGAACGGTACGCGGTGGACGACCTGTGCGTCCGCTGCGGCGTACCCGTGGCCGACGCGGAATTTCTGGCCCGCATGATGCTGCGCCAGCGTCCCACGGCCATCCTGCTGGGCTGGGGCATGCACCGGCACGAGGCGGCGCATCTGTCCATCCGCGCCGTGGACGCGCTGGGGGCCATCAGCGGCAACATCGGCGTGCCGGGCGGCGGGGTGAGCCAAGGCTTCGAGGAATACGGCCCCTACGATCAGCAGTACTGGGGCGACGGGCTGAACCCGCCCCGGCGCACCCTGCTGCTGCCCGAGATCGGCCGCGAGATCCTTGCGGCGCGCGATCCGGAAATCCGCATGATCATGGTCACGGCGGGCAACCCGGCCTGCATGGCGGCCGATGCCGGGGCCGTGGCCCGCGCCTTCCGCACGGCGGAATTCGTGGTCTATTCCGGCCACTTCATGGACGACACGGCGGACCTGTCCCACGTGTTCCTGCCCGCCACGACCTTTCTGGAAGAGGACGACGTCATGGCCAGCTACGGCCACAACTACGTGGGGCCGGTGAACAGGGCCATCGAGCCGGTGGGCGAGTGCCGCCCGGAATTCATGATGTTTCATGACCTCGCGGCGCGCTTTCCCTTTGCCGACAGGTTCCGGCGCGGCGTGGACGAATGGCTGCGCGACCTGTGCGCGCCCATATGGGCACAGGGCTGCACGCCGGAGACGTTGCGCGGGGGGGCCTTCCGGCTGGATGCGCCCATGGTGCCCTACGTGGACAGGACCTTTCCCACGCCGTCCGGCAGGTTCCGGTTCATGACCGACTTCGACCCGGCCGGGCTCGGCGCGACGGACCCGGACTACCCCTACCGCCTGCTGACCATCGCCCCGCACGGGTACATCTGTTCCGAGCGCACCATGGCCGAGCACGACGCCCTGCCCGAGGTGGCGCTGGCCGCGTCCGAGGCCGCCCGCCTGGGCCTGGCCGACGGCTCGGTGGTGCGGGTGGAAAGCGCGGTGGGCGCGGTGAAGGCCGTCCTGCGCACCGGGGACGGCCAGCGGCCGGACATCCTGGTGGCCGAGCGGGGCGGCTGGAACAAGGCCGGGCACGGGCTGAACCTGCTCACCCGCGCCCTGTCCAGCAGGGTGGGGCGCGGCACGCCGTACTACGAGACCTGCGTGCGGGTGGCCCCGTGGCCCGACGACGGGCTGACCGGCCTGCGCGTGCTGGTGGTGCAACACAGCGACGATGCCCCCTGCGGCAACTTCTGCAAGGAACTGGCGCGCTGCAGCGCGGTGCTGACCACCCTGCGACCGGGGCATGGTGATGTTTTGCCTGCGGCGGGGGACACCCTGCCGTCTCTCGACGAAGCCCTTGCCGGGTACGACGCGCTGGTGGTCCTGGGCGGTCCGCAGCACTGCTGGGACGACGAAGGCTCGCCCCATTTCCCGCACCTGATGGACATGCTGCGCGCCTTCGACGCGGCGGGCAGGCCGGTGGCGGGCATCTGTCTGGGGGCGCAGCTGCTGGCGCGCGCCCACGGGGGCAGGCCGTGGACCATGGACGCGCCGGAGTTCGGCTTCGTGGCCTTCACGCCCACCGACGCGGGCCTGGCTGATCGGGTGCTGGGGCCTGCGCTGTCCTCTGCGCTGCCCCTGCCGCGCCTGATGTCCTTCCACGAGGACAGCTTCGACCTGCCGGAGGGGGCCACCCTGCTGGTACGGGGCGACCGGTGCCGCAACCAGTGCTTCCGCATCGGCAACGCCTCGTACGGGTTCCAGTTCCATCTGGAGGCGGATTCCGCCATCGTGGAGGACTGGGTGGACATATTCCGCAAGGAGCGCATGGGGGAAGACACCGCCTGCCGGGAACAATTCGACGATGCGTACTTCAAGGACCTGGCCCGCGACCTGCCCTTGCTGGTGGAGCGGTCGGAGGCGTTCTGCCGCAAGGTGGCGGCGGCGTGGCTGGCCCTTGCCCGGCGGGAAGAGCGTTGAGGCCGCCCCGGCGGCATGGTGTGCGCGCCGTGCGCGCGCACGACGCACAAGGCCCCCGGCGTCAGCCGGGGGCCTTTCCGCGTGGCCGTGCAGGGATGGCCCGCGGGACAGGAGGATGCATCAAGGAACGGATGCATCACGGATACTCCGGACGGCATTCCGCCGGGCGCGGGATGCAGCCTGCGCCGCCGGACCGCCGGGCCTCCGGAGCCATGGTGCGCGCCCGGCCGGTGGGGCCGGGCGGACTGCGCGCTACATCTTCAGGCCCAGGGCCTTGGCCACGCCCGCGCCGTAGGCCGGGTCGGCCTTGGCGCAGTTGCCCACGTGGCGGCGCTTGATCTCTTCCGGCGCGTCGCCCATGGCGCGGGCGGTGTTCTGGAACAGCGCGTCCTGCTGTTCCGGGGTCATCAGGCGGAACAGGCGGCCCGGCTGGTCGTAGTAGTCGGCGTCGTCCTCGCGGTAGTTCCAGTGCGCGGCGTCGCCCTTGATGGCCAGGGGCGGCTCGGCGAAGTCCGGCTGTTCCTGCCATTCGCCGTAGCTGTTGGGCTCGTAGGCCAGGGTGCTGCCGTGGTTGCCGTCCACGCGCATCATCCCGTCGCGGTGGTAGCTGTGCACCGGGCAGCGCGCGGCGTTGACCGGGATCAGGTGGTGGTTCACGCCCAGGCGGTAGCGGTGCGCGTCACCATAGGAGAACAGGCGGCCCTGCAACATCTTGTCGGGCGAAAAGCTGATGCCCGGCACCACGTTGGCGGGGTTGAACGCGGCCTGCTCCACTTCGGCGAAGTAGTTTTCGGGGTTGCGGTTCAGTTCCAGCACGCCCACCTCGATGAGCGGGGCGTCCTTGTGGAGCCACACCTTGGTCAGGTCGAAGGGGTGGTAGGGCAGCTTTTCCACGTCCTTTTCGGGCATGACCTGCACGTACATGGTCCACTTGGGGAAGTCGCCGCGCTCGATGCTGTCGTACAGGTCGCGCTGGTGGCTTTCGCGGTCCTTGGCCACGATGGCTTCGGCCTCGGCGTCGGTCAGGTTCTTGATGCCCTGCTGGGTGCGCAGGTGGAACTTCACCCAGTAACGCTTGTTGTCCGGGCTGATGAAGCTGAAGGTGTGGCTGCCGAAGCCGTGCATGTGCCGGTAGGTGGCGGGAATGCCCCGGTCGCTCATGACCACGGTGACCTGGTGCAGCGCCTCGGGCAGCGAGGACCAGAAGTCCCAGTTGTTCCTGGCGCTGCGCATGTTGGTGCGCGGGTCGCGCTTCACGGCGTGGTTCAGGTCGGGGAACTTCAGCGGGTCGCGCAGGAAGAAGACCGGGGTGTTGTTGCCCACCAGGTCCCAGTTGCCCTGCTCGGTGTAGAATTTGACGGCGAAGCCGCGGATGTCGCGTTCCGCGTCGGCCGCGCCGCGTTCGCCCGCCACGGTGGAAAAGCGCACGAACAGGTCGGTCTTCTTGCCGATTTTCGAGAAGAGCTTGGCCTTGGTGTACTTGGTGATGTCGTGGGTGACGGTGAAGGTGCCGTACGCGCCGGACCCCTTGGCGTGCATGCGCCGCTCGGGGATCACCTCGCGGTCGAAGTGGGCCAGCTTTTCCAGGAACCACACGTCCTGGAGCAGCATGGGGCCGCGCGGCCCGGCGGTCATGGCGTTCTGGTTGTCGGGTACCGGGGCGCCCGCATTGGTGGTGAGCTTTTGCTTTGTCATGGGATCCTCCTGTTGGGGTGGCCTGTTGGGGGAAGGGTGTTGTGATTGATGATAAAAATACTTTTGTAATAATCATTATCCACGAGAGAGGGAATCTGTCAACGAAAATGCAAAGGCCCGGCGAGACCGGGCCTGATTTTTTGTGAAAGAACACTGAAAACGTAGGTATGTTGCCTGGATGCGCGATTGGGCGCGGTCGGGACGCGGCCGGACTCCGCAGGGGGGTACCGGTCATGCGGCATGATGACGCGGGCTGGCGGTCAGCAGGGGCGGTGGCGCCCCGCGCAGGGGACGGCGGCCCGCGTTTCGTCCCGTGCCCCGTCTTGTGCCTCGTTCCGCGCCTCATCCCGTGCCTCGCTTGGGGGGCGTCCGGCCTTGGCGCGGCAGGCCGGGCACAGCCCGAACATGTCGAAGCGGTGGGTGTCCACGGAAAAGCCGGTTTCCGCGGCCATGCGCGCCACCAGTTCGTCCAGCCCCTGCGGCGGATAGTCGGCTATGACGCCGCAGCGGGTGCAGATCAGGTGGGGGTGGGGCTCCGGGTGCCTGCCGTCGTAGCGGCTGCCCAGTTCCCCGAAGCCCAGTTCCAGCACTTCGCCGTCCTCCTTGAGCATGGCGATGGTCTTGTACACCGTGGCCAGGCTGGTGGTGGGAAAGTCCGGCAGGATGGCCTGGTGCAGTTGTTCCACCGTGGGGTGCCCGTCGTGCTCCACCAGGGCGCGGATGATGGCCACGCGCTGGGGGGTGAGCCGGTGCCCGTTGTCGCGCAGGCGGTCCAGCAGGGTGGCGAGGCGGGTGTGGTTGTCCATGCGGGGTTCCAGATATTGCGGTGCCGGACCGGTTGTTGCGGTATGGTGCCGGGAACGGGCCGGGGTCCGACCCGCAACGGCCCGCCAAAGGGAAAATGGTTGTTTGCGGATAAAAGATATTCCGGGGAGGTGGGGCTGTCAACGAGGGCATGAGGGCGGGGCAGGGCACGCGTGCGCGCGGGCGTTCGGCAATGGCGGAAGGTGACGCCGCCATCTCATTGCGCAATGTTTTGCACCATGCGGGAAAAAAACGCATTTTGTCTTGCGTGACAGGGCGTCCCGGACTATAGCGCTAGCAACGGGGACCGTATTGCGCCGGCGGGCGTCCTGTGCGCCGCGCCTCGCCACCTTCAACCGTCGCAGAAGGATGTCCGTTCGATGAGGTACTTGTTGCTGGCCATCATCATTCTCACCTCGGCCCTGTTCACCTTCGTCCATGCGCAGAACGAGGTCGCGCGCGGCGCTGCCGCATCCGCGCCCTTCGCGGCCACGCAGGATCGCTGAGCCAGCCGGCGTCCCACGCCGGGCGTGCGCGCTGATCGGCCCTGGTGGCCGGTCGGCGCGTTCCGTTTTTTCCGGGGCGGGGAAGCGCGCCGCGCGGGGCGACGTGCCGGCTTCGGCAACCGGTCACGCCATTCGTTCCTGGCTTCCGGCCCTGGCAGTCCGGTTGAAGTCGGGCGGGCAGGTGTACTGCGCGCCCATCCGAACGCAAGATAATTCATGCTGTTGTGCGAAACCGGCGCGGAGCGGCGCGACGCCGGAAAAACGTTGCGCACCGGGGCTTGCATTGCCCGCAGGATGATGTATATTGAAACCGTTGCGTCCGAAAAATTTTCTTCGTGAAACAGACGCACTTCGTCACCAGCAGATGAACAAGGAAGCTCCCATGCGTTTCGTCACCCTTTCCGTCCGCGCCACCGCATTCACCGGCTCCGACCGGTCCTTTGCCCGTGGTGAACGCGTCACCGGGACAGGGGGGGGCGCATAGCGGCAGCATTCCGCACGCACACGCGACACGCGGCCCCGTCCACCACCCTGGTAGACGGGGCCTTTTCTTTCACCCCACTTACCCCATTTACCCAACTGGCCCCAAGGGGCATCCGGCGCATGGCCGCCCCTCGCGCACCGCGCGGGCAGGGCCGGGCCGCGCCGAAGGAGGACCGAGATGCGCGAAGAAACCATTGCCGTGGTACGGCGCAGACTGAAGCAGGAAATCCGCGACCTGCGCGAAGCCCTGGACCGCTGGCGCGGCCTGCAGGGCGTGGAGGACGCCAGCGATCCCGAAGGGCTGCCCGACGTGGAAGGCATGACCTACCGTTCGTGGAAGCAGCGCACCGAGGCGCGCCTGCAGGTGCTGCGCGCCACGCTGGAACGGCTGGACGACGAGGACTTCGGCTATTGCGACGACTGCGGGAACGAGATTCCCGCCGCACGGCTGCTGGCCGTGCCCACCACCACCCGTTGCGTGCACTGCATGTCCGCGCGCGAAGAGCGCGGCGCGCAGGCCCGCCCCGTGGTGTTCTGATAGGGGCTCCGCGCACGCGGAGCCCCCGCCGGGGGCATTGTTGCGAGGGGCTCCGCCATTGGCGGGGCCCCTTTTGCATGGGCGGCCGCGCCCGCGCCCGCGACGGCCTTCCGTTTCGTTGCGCGGAACCGCCCCCGCCTCCGCCTTTCCTGCCCGTCCCGCATTTCCCGCCCGTCCGGCGTTGCCTCGCCGCCCCGCCCCCTGTTACAGCGGAACCACGGCATCCCCGCGCTTCCGCCATCCCTCCCATTCCCGCCCCTTCAGGAGGCCCCATGCTCGACGCCATCATGTTCCTGTCCGGCACCATGGTCATGGTGCTCGAAATGGTGGGGGCGCGCCTGCTGGCCCCGCACCTGGGCACCTCGGTCATCGTCTGGACCAGCCTCATCGGCGTGGTGCTGGCCAGCCTGAGCGCGGGCTACTGGCTGGGCGGCCGCCTGGCCGACCGCACCCTGTCGCGGCGCACCCTGTCGCGCATCCTGGCCGGGGCCGCGCTTTCCGTGCTGGCCGTGGCCCTGGCGCACGGCAGGATCGTGGGCTGGGTGGCCGGGGGGCTGGATTCGCTGTACGTGGCCGCCGTGGTGGCCGCCGTGGTGCTGTTCGCCGTGCCGGGCGTGCTGTGCGGCATGGTGTCGCCCTACGTGGTGCGGCTGGCCCTGTCGGACATGGACACCTCCGGCGCGGTGGTGGGGCGGCTGTACGCCGTGTCCACGGCGGGCAGCATCCTGGGCACCTTTCTGGGCGGCATGGTGCTGGTCTCGTGGTTCGGCAGCACGCTGATCCTGCACGGGGTGGCGGCCTGCCTGCTGGGGGCCTCGCTGCTGGCCCACCCCCGCGCGCCGCTGGCCCGGCTGGCCCTGCTGGCCGGGGTGGGCGGGCTGGCCTGGGCCTCGCACGCCTACGCCGCCTTTGCCGAGCGCTATTACGGCGTGCGGGTGACCGAGACCCCGTACAACCACATCCGGGTCTACGACGCCACCCAGGCCGGGCGGCCCCTGCGCCTGCTGGCCACGGACCCCGGCCGCTACCAGTCCGCCGCCTACCCCGACGACATGGCCGAACTGGCCCTGCCGTATACCCGCTTCTACGCCCTGGGCCCGGCGCTGGCGCCCGGCGCGCAGCGGGTGCTCATGCTGGGCGGCGGCGGGTATTCCGTGCCCAAGTGGCTGCTGTCGGGCCGGGCGGGGCTGGATGCCGGGGGACTGCGGGTGGACGTGGTGGAACTGGACCCCGGCATGACCGAGGTGGCCCGCCGCCACTTCGGTCTTGCGGACGACGCGCGGCTGCGTATCTTCCACGAGGACGCGCGGGCCTTCCTGAACCGGCGGGCGGCGCGGATCGGGGCGGGCGCAAGCGGGAAAGAGGGCGGCGACGGCCGCTACGACCTGATTTTCACCGACATCTTCAACTCATACTACTCCGTGCCCTTCCACGTGGGCACGGTGGAGGCGGCCCGCCACATGCGCGCGCTGCTGGCCGACGACGGGGCCGTGGTCATGAACATCATCTCCGCCGCCGGGGGCGAGGACGGGCGGCTGTTCCGGGCCATCCGCGCGGCCTTTGCCGCGTCGTTCGGGGACGTGCGGGCGTACGCCGTGGCCACGGCCGATTCGACGGACTACGTGCAGAACCTGATGCTGGTGGCGCGCCCGGTGGCGGGGCTGCCGGAGGTGCCCGCCGCGTTCCTGACGCCGGAGGTGCGCGAAATGCTGGCCCGCCGCCTGAACCTGCCGGATGTTGCCCGTGACGGCGTGCCCCCCCTGACCGACGAATACGCCCCGGTGGAGCGCTACGCGCTGGGGCTGGTGCGCTGGCGGTAGGGATACCCTACAGTCCGGAAACGGCCCCTGCGGGTTCGGGACGCCCGCCTTGCCGCGTCCCCGGCCTTGCATCATCCGCGGGATGCGTTATCCTGAAAGCTGGTTGCGTTCACCCGACGTCACGAAGCCCAAGGAGCATCGCCATGCACCCCCGTACCCGCACCGTCCGCCCCCGCGCCGTGGCCGTTGCCGCCACCCGCGACGACACCCTTTCCTCCGTCCTGTTTGCCTCCGTCGTCCTGCTTCTGCTGCTGGGCATGCTGGCGCTGGCCGCGCCCGCGCGCGCCGACGACAGCGAGGTGGGCTGCGTGACCACCGAATGGAAGCTGCTGGGCGCCAACCATCAGGTGTGCGTCTTCGCCTTCCAGGACCCGCGCATTCCCGGCGTGTCGTGCTTCATCAGCCAGGCCAAGACCGGCGGCATCAGCGGCAGCCTGGGCCTGGCCGAGGACCCCTCCAACTTCTCCGTCTCGTGCAGCCAGACCGGGACCATCGTCATTCCCGACAAGCTGCCCGCCAAGGAAAACGTGTTCAAGGAATCGACCTCGGTGTTCTTCAAGGCCACCCGGGTCACCCGGCTGTGGGACAAGGAGCGCAACACCCTGGTCTACCTGGCGGTAAGCCGCAAGATCATCGACGGCTCGCCGTACAACTCCGTTTCCACGGTGCCCGTGCGGCCGTAGGGCCGTAGCGCCTTATCCGGCCATACCTGCGAAAAAAAGCCCGTCGCGCAAGCGGCGGGCCTTTCGTCGTTCACGGGCATGGGGGCAGGGGGGCGGGAGGGGAAGGGGCGTCGCACGGCGGCGGGCAAGCGCAACACCAAAGGCCGGGCGACGACGCCCGGCCTTTGAAATGTTCACTGCATGCGGTCAGAACCGCGCCTTGCGCCCAACGGGCGAAAGGACAATTTGGAAGCAGTCCCTAGCGGGCTTCCATCACCAGGATGCGCGTGCGCCCGGTGTCGGACTCGCGCACGGTGATCTCCACGGTGCGGGCGTTGTTCTTCACGGCGTCCACCATCAGCGTGGCCGTCTCCTTGGTATCGCAGTCGTACACGTCGATGATCTCGCCGCGCATGGGCACGGCATCCACATCGACTTCCACGAGATGGCCCGATTCGGTGTCGAAACCGTCCCAGGCCATGGCGGCGCAGGGCAGGGCAAGGGACAGCAGCGCGGCCAAGGCGAACGGGCGGACGAGCGGGCGGATGGTGTGCTTCATCCGGCCCGTGTAGCAGAGCCGGAACGGGGCGGCAAGTGCCTATTGTCCCACGTGGTTACGGAAGCATTTTGAGGAAATCCCCGTATCCCTCGGCCTGCATGGCCTCTCGCGGGACGAACCGCAGCGCGGCCGAGTTCATGCAATAGCGCAGCCCCGTGGGGGCGGGGCCGTCGGTGAACACGTGCCCCAGGTGCGACCCGGCGATGCGGCTGCGCACCTCGGTGCGCACCATCCACAGGGTGCGGTCCACGTGTTCGGTCACCGCGTCCCGGTCCACGGGCCGGGTGAAGCTGGGCCAGCCGGTGCCCGAATCGTACTTGTCGGACGAAAGGAACAACGGCTCGCCGGAGACCACGTCCACGTAGATGCCCTCGCGTTTTTCGTCCCAGTACTCGTTGCGGAAGGCGGGTTCGGTGCCTTCCTTCTGGGTGACCTCGTACTGTAGCGGGGTAAGGCGGGTGCGCAGTTCCTTGTCCGCGGGTTTGGCAAAACCTTGCCATGGTGCGGGTGCGGTCATGGCGGTATCTCCCGTGGCCCCTGGCGCGCCGGGGGCGGCGGAGCCTTGCGTCTGGAGGGTTGCGGCGTCGGTGCCCGATGGGCCGGATGTGCCCGATGTGCCGGATGTGGCTGACACACCGGACGCATCCGGCCCGGCAAAGGTCGGCTGCCCGGCCAGCAGGGCGAACAACAGTACGGCCAGCACCAGCCACAGCAGGTCCGGCAGGCCGTCTCGTCCGCGAATGCGGCGGTATCCGGCGCGTGGTGCGGGCGGGGCCGCCGGTTCCGCCGGTTCCGGATGTTCGGGGCGGGGCCGCCGGGCGTGCGGCAAGCGGGCGGCAACACGCGAGAGCAGGCGGGGCAGGGCGCCCGGCGTGCGGCAAACGCGACCCGCCGCCGAGCGGCACACGCGAAACGCGCTGAAACGTGGAATGGGCATGGCGACCTCCCGGCGGCGCATGTGCGCCGCCTCCGGATGCCCGCGCGCGGTCCGGTGACGTACTCCCGGACCGGTGACGTACTCCCGGACCGGTGACATACTCCTGGAAGGGGCGGGCCTCTCCGAAACAGGTAGAGCCTGCGGAGGGCGTGTCAAGACGGACAGGCGGGCGACGCCGCATGCGGCCGGGGCGTTTCGTCGCGTGCCGGGCGGGAAATGCGCCGGGATGGTTCACAGGGGCGCGGAACATGGTTACCGTAACCTTCCGGACCGGAGACGGACCACCCGGAGCGGAGCCGGTCCGGTGCAAGACCTTGCGCAGGAACCCCGGTCATTGAAGGGGGCCGCCAAGGGCGCTAGGGTGATTTTCAACGGGTGCACTGTCCGCCGGGACCGCACCCCCTTCACGTTCCACTCAGGAGAACGCATGACCGCCGATTTCGACCGCGAACTGCAACGCCTTGAGGGCAAGCTGAAGGCCCTGCGCAGCAAGGAATACATCCCCGACGCCCTGCTGGAGATCGTGGCGCGCACCGCCGCCATCCAGATGGAGGCCCGCGCCGCCGCGCAGGCGGACCTGCCCGCCGGGTTGGCCGCCGAACTGGCCGCCGGGCTGGCCACGCCCGAGGCCCACGCCCAGGGCGCGCCGCTGCTCCAGCGCGACGCCTTCACCTACGACCGGGCGCGCACGGCGGCCACCTTCGGCCGCCTGCTGGCCATGATGCGCGCCGCCGGGGGCAGCCTGGGAGCCGCCGCCGAAGTGGTGCGCGAGGCCATGGAAAAGGGCGAACTGGCCGTGGAGGACGCCTGCGACGCGGCCCTGCGCGACGACGTGGCCTGGTTCGACGCCTGGGCCCTGCGCCTGAACGACGCACCCAGCCTGGTGCGCTTCCTGGCCATGGGCAGCGTGGTGCCCTCGGTGGAGGCGCTGGCCTCGGCGGTGGCGGCGGAACACGCCCGCCGCACGGGCGCGGACCAGCCGGGGGCCACCCCGGTGGTCTGGCAGCACGGCCACTGTCCGGTGTGCGGCAGCGCGCCGCTGGTGGGCCGTCTGGTGGGCAAGGAAGGGGCGCTGCACCACACCTGCTCGTTCTGCCGCCACGAATACCGCGCCAAGCGGTTGCAGTGCCCGTTCTGCCTGGAGAACGAGTCGAAGAATCTCGAATACTTCACCGCCGACGGCGAGCCCGGCTTCCAGGTGCACGTCTGCAAATCGTGCAAGGGCTACATCAAGGTGGCGGACTTCCGCGAGTTCGATCGCATTTCCATCCCGGTGCTGGACGACCTGGAGTCGTTGGCGCTGGACATCGTGGCGCGCCAGCAGGGCTACGCGCGGCCCACGGCGTCGGCCTGGGGGTTCTGATGAGCGGGCGCGACGCGACGCAACTGCCAGATGGGGCAGACAGGGCCGAAGGGGCCATGCCGCGCCAGGTTTCCGTGCGCCGCTACAAGGACGCGGCCTGGGGCGACGTGGACGACGTGCTGAGCCGCGAGGTGCCGGTGCGCGTGGAATGGCGGCCGGAATCGGGTGATGCGAACGCGGCGGGCATCGCCGCCGGGGCCACCCGGCTGTGGGCCTGGCCGCACGGCCTGGCCGACCTGGCCTTGGGCCACGTGCTGCTGGACCGGGTGCACCCCGCCGTCACCGGGCAGGAGCCGGGGGCGTGGGGCATCCGCCACGCGGGCACGGTGACCGGCATCGGCACGGACGCAAGCGTGGACGCCAGTGAAGGCGGCACCCTTGCCTTCCGCGTGGCCTTGCGCGCGTCGCCTCCCGCCTCCGCGCCGCAGCCGTCCGCCACCACGGCGTCGCAGCCGCCCGTGCCCATGCGGGCCGCCGTCCTGCTGGACGCCATGCGGGCCTTCATGGGCGAGGAAGGACTGTGGGACGGCACCGGCTGCTTCCACCGCGCGGGCGTGTACGACCCCGTGCAGGGCCGCCTGCTGCGCCGGGCCGAGGACATCGGCCGCCACAACTGCATCGACCGTCTGGCCGGCTGGGCCGCGCGCGAAGGGGTGGACCTGGCCCCCCGGCTGCTGCTGGTTTCCGCGCGGGTGACGGCCAGCCTGTTCGCCAAGGCGCGCAGGGCGGGCTTTTCGTTCATCGTCAGCCGTTCGGCCGTGACCACCGCCTCGGTGGACATGGCCACGGAGCAGGGCGTGACCCTGGTGGGCTTCGCGCGGGACCGCGAGGAGCGCTTCACCGTGTTCGCCGATGCCGGGGGCAGGGTGCTGGAATGAGTCGCCACCGGGTCACGGAGCACGCGGCGGGCATGCCGGGGGAAGGGGCGGACGCCGCTCCCGGCGCGTCTGCGGACGTGGCCGTGGCCGAAGCCCACGGGGACGCCGCGCACGGCGTCATCGGCGTGGTGCTGGCGGGCGGGCTGTCCACCCGGCTGGGGCAGGACAAGACCCGGCTGCATCTGCACGGCGAGACCGCGCCGGGCCTGCTGGCCCGCACGGCGAAGCTGCTGCGCTCCGTCACCGGCGAGGTCTGGATATCCTGCCGGAGCGGCCGCCCCTGCCCGGTGGCCGAAACGGGCGTGGACGGCCCCTGCTACCGCCTCAACGACGAGGTGGAGGGCATGGGCCCGTTCGGCGGGGTGATCACCGCCCTGCGCGTGGCGCAGGGGCCGGTGCTGGTGCTGTCGTGCGACCTGCCGTTCATGGAGCGCGCCGTGCTGGAACGGCTGCTGGTCCACCGGACCATGCGGCGGCCGGGCACGGTGATGACCACCTTCCGGCAGGTGGAGACCGGGTTCATCGAATCGCTGGTGGCCGTGTACGAATTCGAAGCCCTGCCGCTGTTCCGGCAGGCGCTGGAGGACGGGGAACGCAAGCTGAGCCGGGTGGTGCCGCCGGACCTGCGCGAGCACATTCCCTACTCGGTGCGCGAAGCCTTGCCGTTCTTCAACATCAACTATCCCGCCGACCTCGAGATGGCCCGGCGGATCATCGGCGCGCCGTAACCGGTGCGCCGTCCGGGCAGGGGGCGCCGCACGGGCCTTCCCCGGCAAACGTCATGCACGGCGCCGCCGTGACCGGAAATGCCATGACCAGAACCCCCGTGATGACCCCGGACGCTATGCCCACAGACGCTGACGCCCCCTCCGGTATCGCCGCGCCCTGCTCTGCGCCCGGTCCCGCTCGGGACGCGGCGGCGGACCGCGCCAGCCTGACCGACGCGCACGGCCGCAGGGTGCGCTATCTGCGCCTGTCCGTCACCGACCGCTGCAACCTGCGCTGCTCGTACTGTTGGGGCTGCACCGAAATGCGCTTCATCCCCCACGACGACGTGCTGCGCTACGAGGAAATGGCGCGCATCGTGGACGTGGCCGTGGAAGAGGGCGTGGAAAAGGTGCGTCTGACCGGGGGCGAACCCTTCGTGCGCAAGGGGCTGACCGGGTTCGTGTCCATGCTGCACCAGCGCCACCCGGCGCTGGACATCCGCATCACCACCAACGGCACCCTGCTGGCCCCGCACGCCGCCGAACTGCGCGGCCTTGGCGTGAGCACGGTGAACATCTCGCTGGACACCTTCCGGCGCGACCGCTTCGCCGCCACCACCGGGCGCGACATGCTGCCCCTGGTGCTGGAGGGCATCCACGCCGCGCTGGACGCGGGCCTGGCCGTGAAGATCAACGCCGTGGCCCTGAAGGGCGTCAACGACGACGAACTGGCAACCTTTCTCGATTTTGCACGAACCCATCCTGTTGACATGCGGTTCATCGAATTCATGCCCATGGGCGGCGGCACCAACTGGACCGAAGACCAGTTCTGGGGCGCGCCGGACATCCTGTCGGCGGCGGAACGGCTGGCGGACCTGGTGCCCCTGGCCCCCGGCGAGCGGCGCAAGGGCCCGGCCAAGCTGTGGGGCATCGCCGGTGGGCTGGGCCGCTTCGGGCTCATCACGCCCCTGTCCGACCACTTCTGCGGCGACTGCAACCGCCTGCGCGTGACCCCCGACGGGCGGCTGCGCACCTGCCTGTTCTCCGACCGCGAATACCGCCTGCGTCCGCTGCTGCGCCACCCCAGACTGGGCATGGACGCGGTGCGCACGGTGCTGCGCCTGGCCAACCGCCGCAAGCCCCTGGGCTACCAGCTGCTGGCCAGGGTGCGCGCAGGCCAGCTGGCCGAACTGCGCGGAGCGGGACAGGAATTGCCCAACGCCCCGTGCGAGGGCGGCACCGCCGTGGCCAATCGCCGCATGAGCGCCATCGGCGGGTAGGCGAATCATCGTTTTTCCCGTCGTCTTTCCAACTGGCGACGGACGGCGAAAAGGCGGGGCCCTTGCGGACCCCGCCTTCGCGTTTTTCCGGAATGGAACGGGCGGTTCCGGTTACGCCGGGGACGCCTCGAACGCCTTGCGCTTGGACAGGAACAGGATCAGCGATCCGGCGGCCACGGCAAGGCCGATCCATGTGGAGACGTTCAGCGGCATGCCCAGGCCGATCTTGGCGTAGCACAGGTAGGTGGTGCACACCGAGGTCATGAAGGTGGCGGGCGCGCTGGCGATCCAGTGGAACATGCCGCGCCGCACCAGGTAGGCGGCCGCCGCCCACAGCACGATGGTGGCCAGGGTCTGGTTGGCCCAGCCGAAGTAGCGCCAGATGATGTCGAAGTTCATCTGCGACAGGATGGCGCCCACCACGAACAGCGGCACCGCGATGACCAGCCGCTTCACGTGTTCCACCTGCGAGAAGTTCAGGAAGTCGGCGATGGTCAGGCGGGCGGAACGGAAGGCGGTGTCGCCCGAGGTGATGGGCAGCACCACCACGCCCAGGATGGCCAGGATACCGCCCACTGGCCCCATCAGTGAGATGGAGACGTCCTTGACCACCTTGCCCGGGCCGCCGGCGGCCAGGGTGGCGTCGAGCGCTTCGGGGCTGGAGTAGAAGGTCATGCCCAGGGTGGCCCAGATCAGGGCGATGACGCCCTCGGCGATCATGGCGCCGTAGAAGATGGGCCGGCCGCAGTTTTCGTCGGGCACGCAGCGGGCCATCATGGGCGACTGGGTGGCGTGGAAGCCCGAGATGGCGCCGCAGGCGATGGTGATGAACATCAGCGGCCACAGGGGCAGGCCCTTGGGGTGCTGGTTGGTCCACTGGGCGGCGGGGTAGAAGTCGAAGCCCTTGACGAACAGCATGGCGGTGAGGCCCACGGCCATGATCAGCAGGATCACGGCGAACAGCGGGTAGATGCGGCCGATGATCTTGTCCACCGGCAGGATGGTGGCCAGGAAGTAGTAGGCGAAGATGATCACCACCCATACCAGCAGGGTCCAGTCGGTCATGCTGGCCAGCAGCGCCGCCGGGCCGGTGACGAAGACCACGCCCACCAGCAGCAGGAGCACCACCGAGAAGAAGCGCATGAACTGCTTGAAGCCGTTGCCCAGGTTGTAGCCCACCACGTCGGGCACGGACTTGCCCGCGTAGCGCACCGAAAGCATGCCCGAGAAATAGTCGTGCACGCCCCCCGCGAAGATGGAGCCGAGCACGATCCACACCAGCGCCCACGGGCCGTACAGGGCGCCCAGGATGGGGCCGAACACGGGCCCCAGGCCCGCGATGTTCAGCAACTGGATGAGGAATATCTTGCCGGGAGACATTTTCACGTAGTCAACGCCGTCGGCCATGGTGCAGGCCGGGGTCTCCTTGCAGTTGTCGGCCCCGAAGAACCGCTCGACCACACGGCTGTACACCATGTAGCCGATGATGAGCGCTGCCACGCTTATGATGAAGTACATTACCGAAGGCATGGTCTTCTCCTTTCGTTGTTCCGCCGTGTCATTGTCGTGCGTTGACGGAATGTCCTTGCAGCCCGTTTTTGCGATGTTTAGCGTTTGTGATGTGTGTAATGCATGATATATTATGTTTTATTTTTTTATTTTTGCGTTGTATTTTTGTTGACCGATTTGATTTTATTGGAGTGCATAGAGAAAGTATGTGACAGTTATGAATGTTCTTATGACGCATTGTTTGTTTTTGTTCTTGTGCAGTATGGTTGAAAAATTTCTTGTGTTGCATTTTTAATGATGTCTTTGGCGCTTCGCAAAGTGAACCATGATGGTCTTGGATGGGCGTGTTGGTAATACGTTGTGGATTAATTTTTCAACTGCGATCGCCGTGTTTGTCGTTTTTCCTTCCCGAACGGTATTTTTTCCCGCCTGGATGGGTGCGGGCGGGCTGGGCGCCAGGGGAGGCGGGCCATTCATGGTCCGGCTTGCCGGCCCGGCCGGCAAACGTGTCTTCCGGTCAGCCGACGCGAAGCGCCCCGCCTGCGTATGCAGGCGGGGCGCCGGCTGGTCGTTGGGCGGGGTGCGGCGTCATGCCGCATGGCCCGTCGCGGGAAGGGTGCAGGTCAGGCGGGCGACGCCTCGAACGCCTTGCGCTTGGACAGGAACAGCCCCAGCGACCCCACGGCCACGGCGATGCCGATCCAGGTCGAGATGTTCAGCGGGATGTTCAGGCCGATCTTGGCGTAGCAGATGTAGGTGGTGCACACGGCGGTCATGAAGGTGGCGGGCACGGTGGCCATCCAGTGCAGCATGCCGCGCCGCACCAGATAGGCGGCCGCCGCCCACAGCACGATGGTGGCCAGGGTCTGGTTGGCCCAGCCGAAGTAGCGCCAGATGATGTCGAAGTTCACCTGCGACAGGGCGGCGCCGATGACGAACAGCGGCACCGCGATCATCAGGCGCTTGCCGTTTTCCACCTGCGAGTAGTTCAGGAAGTCTGCGATGGTCAGCCGGGCCGAGCGGAACGCCGTGTCGCCCGAGGTGATGGGCAGCACCACCACGCCCAGGATGGCCAGCACGCCGCCGATGGGGCCCATGAGGGTCATGGAGACGTCGTTGACCACCTTGCCGGGGCCGCCGGCGGTCAGGGCCGCGTTGAGCGCCTCGGGGGTCTGGTAGAAGGTCATGCCCAGGGTGGCCCAGATCAGGGCGATGACGCCCTCGGCGATCATGGCGCCGTAGAAGATGGGGCGGCCGCAGTTCTCGTCGGGGATGCAGCGGGCCATCATGGGCGACTGGGTGGCGTGGAAGCCCGAGATGGCGCCGCAGGCGATGGTGATGAACATCAGCGGCCACAGCGGCAGCCCGGCGGGGTGCTGGTTGGTCCACTGGGCGGCGGGGAAGAAGTCGTAGCCCTTGACGAACAGCATCGCGGTGAGGCCCACGGCCATGATCAGCAGGATGGCCGCGAAGACGGGGTAGATGCGTCCGATGATCTTGTCGATGGGCAGGATGGTGGCCAGGAAGTAGTAGGCGAAGATGATCACCACCCACACCATCAGGCCCCAGCCGGTCAGGTTGTCGAGCAGCTTGGCCGGGCCGGTGACGAAGACCACGCCCACCAGCAGCAGGAGCACCACCGAGAAGAAGCGCATGAACTGCTTGAAGCCGTTGCCCAGGTTGTAGCCCACCACGTCGGGCACGGACTTGCCGTCATAGCGCACCGAAAGCATGCCGGAAAAGTAGTCGTGCACCGCACCGGCGAAGATGGAGCCGAGCACGATCCACACCAGCGCCCACGGGCCGTACAGCGCGCCCAGGATGGGGCCGAACACCGGACCCAGGCCCGCGATGTTCAGCAACTGGATGAGGAAGATGTTTTTGGGGTTCATCTTCACGTAGTCCACGCCGTCCGCCATGGTGCAGGCCGGCGTTGCCCTGCAGTTGTCAACGCCGAACATCCGTTCCACCACACGGCTGTAGACGACGTATCCACCTATCAGGGCGGCTAGGCTGAGCAGAAAATACATGACAGATGGCATTTCAGTGCTCCTTTTGCTGAAAGTTGCAGATGTCTGTCTTTATGTTTTTCATGATAGTTGCGATTCATGAACTGAAAATATCGTGTAATTGAAGTATTATAATTATCTAAATACATTGAAATAATATTCAAGTATCAAGTCATATGCTGAAAGCATGAATATTTTTTGTAAATATTTTTGTATAGATGCAGTCATGAACGATGATGTGATTCAAAAAATATGGAAAGCAGACGCATATTTTCAGTTTATCGTCATATAATGACACTCATGAAAGAGAAATTGTCTGATTAATCAGAAAATTTCATGCATGAGTTTCTTCATGATGCTTCTACTACGCTGTTTTATGGGTAAGGCAATGATCCGGCAACGAGATGTAGTATTTTGCGGGTGAAACGTCTATTTGCCGGTATGGGGGACATGGGGGGTGCATTGAGATGCGCTGTGCGCACAGGGCGGAAAAAAAGGTGCGCCGCCCGGCGGTATGCCGGGCGGCGCAAGAAGAAATGCGGCGGAGGTGGACTCCGCCGCGCGGTTTCAGGGGGCGGCGTGCCGCCACGGCCTCGGGGTGCACGCGGGCAGCGGCGGCGGACGGAAGAGAGCGCACCGCCGCAAGGAGGGAGCCCGGCATTTCCGGGCTTCCTCCTTGCGGCAGCCGATGGCGTGCGGGGGGGAATCAGGTCTTGCGGCGGCAGCGGGACAGGAACAGGGCCAGGGCCAGCACTGCGGCGGCGGCGCCCGCCCACGACGAGGCGGCCAGCGGCAGGTTCAGGCCGATGCGGGCATGGCAGATGTAGGTGGCGCACACGGCGGTCATGAAGGTGGCGGGCAGGGTGGCCGGCCAGTGGAACACGCCCCCCCGCGCCAGGAAGGCCGCCACCGCCCACAGCACCAGGGCGGCCAGCACCTGGTTGGCCCAGCCGAAGTAGCGCCAGATCACCTCGAAGTTCACCTGCGACAGGGTGGCCCCCAGCGCGAACAGCGGGACGGCGATGAGCAGGCGGCGCCTGCGTTCCCGCTGCGGTATGCCGAGCACGTCGGCGATGGTCAGGCGGGCGGAGCGGAAGGCCGTGTCGCCCGAGGTGACGGGCAGCACGATGACCCCCAGGATGGCCAGGATGCCTCCCGCCGGGCCCATCAATTCCATGGAGACGTCGTTGACCACCTTGCCCGGCCCCCCGGCGGCGATGGCGGCCTGCAACTTCGCGGGGTCGGGGTACAGGGCCATGCCCAGGGTGGCCCAGATCAACGCCAGGGCACCCTCGGCGATCATGGCCCCGTAGAACACGGGCAGCCCGCTGCGTTCGTCGGGCAGGCAGCGCGCCATCAGGGGCGACTGGGTGGCGTGGAAGCCGGAGATGGCCCCGCAGGCGATGGTGATGAACAACAGCGGCCACATGGGCAGGTCCGCCGGGGGGGCGGCCCAGGCCAGGGGGGCGCCGGTGGCGTGCCCCTCCACGAACAGCGCGGCCGTCAGGCCCACGGCCATGACCAGCAGCGAGCCCGCGAAGATGGGGTAGACCCGCCCGATGACCACGTCGATGGGCAGGATGGTGGCCAGGAAGTAGTAGGCGAAGATGACCACCACCCAGGTCATCACCGGTATGGCGGTCATGTCCGACAGCAGGCGCGCCGGGCCGGTGACGAACACCACCCCCACCAGCACCACCACCACCAGCGAGAATACCTGCATGAAGCGGCGCATGGAGGCGCCCAGGTGGTCGCCCACCACGTCGGGCAGCGAAAGGCCGCCGCGCCGCACCGAAAGCATGCCCGAGAAATAGTCGTGCACGCCCCCCGCAAAGATGGACCCCAGCACGATCCACACCAGCGCCCACGGCCCGTACAGCGCGCCCAGGATGGGGCCGTACACCGGCCCGATGCCCGCGATGTTCAGCAACTGGATGAGGAAGACGCTCTTGGCGGGCATCTTCACGTAGTCCACCCCGTCGGCCATGGTGCAGGCGGGGGTGGGACGGGCATTGTCCGGGCGCATCAGGCGCGTCATGACGCGGCCGTAGAGAAGGTAGCCGCAGATGAGGGCGGCAAGGCTTATGAGAAGATATGCCCCGGGCGGCATGGGTGCTCCTTGGAGGGTGATGGCGCGGCCGGTCGCGGGGAGCCGGCGACCGGGTGGAAAATACCCGCAACCGCCGCGCATGGCAACGCGGAGTGCGGGGGGCGAAACGAGGGAAACGGCAATGGCGGGCGTGGGGAGCGCGGCCGCGGGCGGCGGTCGTGCCGTCCGTGGTCCCTGGCGACCGTGCGCGGGGGGCGCGCGTGGACAGCGGCGGAAACGCGGCAGGGCGTCCTGACCGGCGCTACTGCAACTGCTGGCGGGGAATGCGGAACGAGACGCGCGTGCCCCGGCCGGGTTCGCTGTCGATGCGCATGGCGTACGAGGGGCCGTAGAGTTGCACCAGGCGCTGGTTGCAGTTGCGCGCGCCGATGCCGTCGTTCAGGCTTTCGCCCGTGACGTCGGCACAGGTCTGGCCGGGGTGCGGGCCGGTGTGCAGGTCGGGCGGAGGCGCGGGGGGCGCGTAGGGCGAAAGGTCGCTGGCGGCGGGGGCCAGGATGGCGTTGCGGGTGTCGTCGTCCATGCCCGCGCCGTCGTCTTCCACGGTCACCAGCAGGTGGTCGCCCTCCGCGTGGGCGGACAGGCGCACCAGCCCGCCCTCTTCGCGGGCGAGGATGCCGTGGCGCACGCTGTTTTCCACCAGGGGCTGGATGAGCAGGGGCGGGACCAGCCAGTCGGCCGTGCCGGGGGCCAGGTCGATGTCGGCGCGGATGCGGTCGCCGAAGCGGGCCTGCTCGATGACCAGGTACGAGCGCACCTGTTCCAGTTCTTCGGACAGGCGAATGGCCCCCCGGCTGGAATCGAGGTTGCGGCGCATGTACCGGGCCAGGTCCAGGATCAGGTCGCGCGCCTGGCCGGGCGCGGTGCGGCAGAACGAGGCCACCGTGTTCAGCGAGTTGAACAGGAAGTGCGGGTTGATCTGGGCCTGCAACCGCCGGATTTCCGCGCGGGCGATGAGCTGGTTCTTGATGCCGATCTCCTCCAGTTCGATCTGGGTGGAGAACAGGTCGGCCAGCCCCTTGGCCAGTTCGAAGCGGGTCTGGTCCAGCGGGCGGTTCTTGACGCCGTACAGCTTGAGGCAGCCGAGGATGTCCCCGCCCTTGCGCAGCGGCACGATGATGGCGTCGGTCAGCGGGCAGCCGGGCTGGCGGCAGCCGATGGATTCGCGGTCGCGCACGAAGAGCGGTTCGCCCGTTTCCGCCACCTTGCGGGTAGCCATGGTGCGCACGTGGAATCCGGCCAGGTGGTGGTCGGCCCCGGCGCCCACGTGGGCCAGCACCATGTCGCCCCCGGTCAGGGCCACGGCGGCCACGTGGGTCTCGTCCAGGATGATTTCCGCCGTGGCCTGGGCGGACGAGCGCGTCAGGCCGGAGCGCAGGTGGGTCAGGGTCTGGTTGGCGATGGACAGGATCTGCCGGGCCTGGGTGGAGTCGCGCAGGTCGCGGAAGTGCAGTTGCAGGCGCAGGGCCTGCACGAACAGCGCCGCGCCCATGGCGTTGATGAGGATCATGGGCAGGCTGATCACCCGCACCAGTTCCACGGCCTCGGTGAAGGGCACGGCCAGCCACAGCACCAGGCCCATGTGGTAGGTTTCGCCCACCAGCCCCAGGGCCAGCGCCGTGGCCCAGTCCAGCCGCCGGTCCGGAAAGCGCCACGCCACCAGCCCCGCCAGTATCCCCTCGCTGAGGGTGGCCAGGCCGCACGGCAGCGCGCTGAACCCGCCCACGTCGATGAGGTAGCGGTGCCCGGCGGCGATGAGCCCCGCCCCCGCGCCCACCACCGGCCCGCCGAACAGCCCGGCGGTGATCACGCCCATGGCGCGCAGGTTGGCGAACGACTGGAACACGAAGTTGCCGGTGTAGGTGCCCAGGATGCCGAACAGGCCGAACATGACCACCAACAGGGCCGTGGCCCACAGCGGGCGCGAACGGCCCGGCCCCACCTTGTCCAGCGGGGCGAAGGTCATGATGGCGAAGCCCCCGGCCAGCAGCAGGCCGAAGCGCTGGGTCAGGGTGATGAACAGTTCCGGGACGTGCGGGGAAAGTATCGGGTCCATGCGGCCCTCTCGCTAGGGGCTGTTTCCAAATTAGGATGGCTCTAGACCATCAGGCCAAGCCCTGATAGGCTAGAATCATGTTTAAAAACAGCAAATTAAGCCGCTACAAAATCGGAAAAATTGCTGAATGCTTTTGCATCGATATTGAT
>NZ_JBAIYT010000019.1:0-81797 GCF_036763125.1 Nitratidesulfovibrio sp. 1201_IL3209 | reverse complement strand
TGGGTATTCATAAAAACTCCATTCGTACTTAATTGCGTACATAATTCAGGATAGCACCCGCTCGAAAGCTGGTCAAGACCGCTTTGCCTTCCGCGTGGCAGGAAAAGACTGCGGATTCCCTTCATGCGCGGTTGGAAGATGCGGGGCCGGATGAAAAGAAACGGCGCTATCGCGGAAGGATAGCGCCGTTTCTTTTTTCGCGGCATCACCCGGAACGGGTGGTATTCACTCGGAACGGGTGATGTTCACTGTGGCGGCGTCTGGCGCAGCATTTGGCGCAGGGCCGTGCGGGAGGTGGCGCCCGTCTTGCGGTAGGCGGTCTTGAGGTGGGTTTTCACCGTGTTGGGGCTGAGGAACAGCTGCCCGGCGATTTCCGTGTTGGAAAGCCCCTGCGCCGCGAGGCTGGCGGTTTCGTATTCGCGCCGGGACAGGCCGAAGACCCCACGGGGGGAATACAGCCTGTCGGCGATGGCCTTGCGCCCTTCCTCCATCCGTTGCCCGAGAGCTCGGACGGAGGCGGCGAAGCCGGACGCCCCGGACGCCCCGGAAGCCATGGACGGGGCCAGGTCTTCCAGCAGCGGCGCGATGCATGCGTGGTTTTCGGCAAGGGGCAGCAGCAGCCCGTCGGGCAGGGCCATGTCCATCGCCTGTTGCAGGGCGCTGGCGGCCATGGTGCGTTCGCCCCGCAGCATCCATGCGGCGGCGTTGTGGACGTGGCCGTGCAGCAGGGCCAGCGGATAGCGCAGGGCGGCGGCAAGGCCCATGGCCGCGTCGTGCTCGCCCAGCAGGATTTCCGGCTTGCCCGCCAGCAGCAGGTAGCGGGCCCGGCACAGGTTGGCAAACGGCACGGCCGGGGTGAACAGGCGCTTCGTGAACGCGCCGGGCGCGCCCTCGCGCAGCCATTCCGCCATGTGGTGCGGGCGGTCCAGCAGGCTCATCAGGTACGAGCGGGCCATGTCCGCCGCCATGCGGTTGGTCTTTTGCGGGTGGGCGTTCGCGATGGCGGTCATGGCGTCCAGGGCGTCCACCAGGGCGTCGGCGTCCCCACGCAGCATGGCCGCCCGCCCCAGCACGAATTCCGCCCCGATCAGGATGCTGGCCTGCCCGCGCAACGCGGCCTCGTGCCGGGCCTTGCAGGCGTGCACCTGCGCCATGGCCGCGTCGCCCCGGTACAGCAGGCATTCCGCCTCCATGAGTTCCGGCGCGCCGCTGCCGTGCCCCTGCGTCATGGCGAAGTAGTAGGGGCAGTAGGTTTTCATGTCCGCGCATTCCCCGTCCAGCCTGCCCGTTTCGCTGTGGTACATGAACAGGACCGACGCGTTGCCGAAGGTCCAGGAATTGTCCAGGGCCACCAGCGCCGTCCTGCCGCCCGTCAGTTCCGAGGCGCGGTGCATGCGCCGCCCCATTTCCGCGATGTCGTTGTAGCGGCTGAAGGCCTCCACCAGCAGCAGTTCGCCGCGCAGGTAGTCCCGCCGCGGCTCGGGCATGGGCGCGGTTTCCACCAGTTCGGTCATGTCCGCAAACAGCGCGCCGAATTCCTCGTAGCAGCCCTGGGACAACAGTTCGAAGGCTAGTTGGATGGCGGACACGGGATGGCGCAGCTTCATCCCGCGCGTGCAGTTGGCGGCGATGTCCGCGAGCGCCGTGGTGTAGGGAACGTCCGGCATGTCCAGCAGGCGGTTGCCTTCCATGCCCGCAAGGTCGAGCGAGAGTATCCGTTCGAAGTCGCGCAGGCGGTAATAGAAGGAAATGGCCGCTTCCCAGTCGCCCTCGGCGGCGCACCAGCCGCCCGCCGCGTACAGCGCCGCGCGTTGCCGGGCGTCCGGCAGTTGGGCAAAGGCCTTGCGCGTGAATTCCAGCAGGGTGCTGTGCGGATAGTACAGCCCCTGGGCCGCGTCGAACCGCAGCAGGGCGTTGCGTTGCAGGGCCGTCATGGTCTTGCGGGGCAGGTGGTCCCTGTCCAGCAGGAACGAGGCTTGCCGGGACGAAAAGCATTCGAAGGGGGAAAGGCGCAGCAGGAAGTCGCGCCCGGCGTCGTCCAGGCCGTTCCAGATGACGTCCCGCAGCAACCCCTCCAGCCCGGACGCGGCGGCGAAGCCGCCCGTTTCGCGCCAGCGCCGCAGGTGCAGGGCCAGCGCGATCATCCAGCCTTCGGCGCGGCGGTGCAGTTCCGCCGCCTCTTCTTCCGCCAGCGTGATGCCGGCATGGGCGGCGTATTCCCGCGTTTCGCCCTCGGTCAGGCGCAGGTCGGCCACGTCCAGCCGCAGGTACCCGGACTTTTCATACGGCATGACGCAGGGTTCCAGCGCGCGGGTGACCACGGCCACCCGCACGAGGGGCGAATCGTGCTCCAGCAGGGCCTTCCAGACGGCCATGGGCGCAAGGGGGGCGATGTGCTGGAAGTCGTCCAGCACCAGCCATGCGGGCTGCGCGCTGTCCATTTCGCGCAGCAGGGCGGCCACGTCACCGGCGTTGTCCTCGTCCGGCAGGCCAAGGCCGAGCAGCGTCCTGCCCGTGGGCTCGTCGATCTTCCGCACGGCCTGGCAAAAGCGCCGCCATGCGGCCTGGGGCGATTCCTCCGCGCCGACGTGCCGCACCCATGCGGTGTCCCGGGGCAGGTGCGGATGGATGTAGTTCTGCACGACCGTGGTCTTGCCGTAGCCGGAAGGCGCCTCGATGAGCACGCTGCGCATGGTCAGGGCTTCGCGCAGCCTGTTCTTCAGCCGGGCGGAAAAATAGGGAGTGTCGGCTGGTCTCTGGCGCGCCATGACTGTTCTTGGTGAAGTGGAGGTACCGGCCGTGGATGAGGCGTTGCCGGATGCATCGGGAGTGTGCGGAAGCGCGCGGAGGACGATTGCGGACGGAAAACTTCCGGAACATATCCGCATAGCACGGATGCAACGCGAGAGTAAACCGGGTTATATTCCAGGATGCTTTCGTGGATTCCGCGTGTGAATGGGACGTACAGTGGCGTTGCGGAATGAGAGTGGCGCTTTCGGATTTTCGCGGCCGGCGTTGCGGCCGGGCAAGGCGCAACCGGGGAACAACCAGGAGCGCAACCGGGGTACGGCGCGGCGGGGCTATCCTCGCGCGGCCAGAGCCCGGCGCGCCCAGGCGGCCTGCCCCAGCGAGATGCAGCCGTCGCCGGGGGGCAGTTCCGCGTGGGTCAGCACGGTAAGCCCGCGCGCGGCAAGGGCCTGGGGCAGGTGCACGGACAGGGTCAGGTTCTGCATCACCCCGCCGGACAGGGCCACCACGGGTACGCCCATGACCCCGGCCATGTTGGCGGTCATGTCGGTCAGGCCCGCCACCAGTCCGGCGTGGAAGCGGAGCGCCACCTCGCCGGGGGCGGCGCCGCGCGCCCAGTCGTCGTGCACGGCGCGGAACAGCACGTGGGTGTCGAGCACGAGGGTTTCGCCCCCGTCTGGCGCGTCACGGTCTGGCGCAGGGCGCAGGGGGCAGGGGTAGGCGCGGGCGAGGAAGGCGTCGTGGCTGCCCCCGTGCGGGGAGATGGCGTCCTGCGCGTGTTCCAGCCGGATGGCCGCCTGCCCTTCGTAGGTGATGGCGTCGCACAGGCCCAGCAGGGCGGCTACGGCGTCGAACAGCCGCCCGCAACTGGAGGTGAGCGGGGTGTTCACTCCGCGTTCCAGCAGGCGCGGCAGCAGGGCGGCGGCCTGGGCGTGGCGACGCAGCCACGGCCACGGGCGTGCGCCGTCCCTCCCGGACTCACGCAGGCCCAGTTGCCACAGCAGCCCCTGCGCGATGCGCCACGGCTCGCGGATGGCGGCCTCGCCCCCCGGCAGGGGGATGCGGGCCAGCCGCCCCAGCCGCTGGTGGTCCAGGGCCACGTTGTCCACGTACAGCAGTTCGCCGCCCCACACCGTTCCGTCGTCGCCGTACCCCGTGCCGTCCAGGGCCAGCCCCAGGGTCGGGCCGTCGTGGCGGTTCTCCGCCAGCACGGCGTGGATGTGCGCGAAATGGTGTTGCAGGGGCAGCGCGGGCAGGCCGCTCTGCTCCGCCTCGGCCGTGGTCATGTAGTCGGGGTGCAGGTCGCGCACCACGGCCTGCGGGGTCACTTGCAGGATGCGCGGCAGGTGCGCGGCGATTTCGCGGTGGAAGCCCAGGGTTTCCAGGTTGTGCATGTCGCCGATGTGCTGGCTGACGAAGGCCTTGTCGCCCCGGGTGACGCACAGGGTGTTCTTGAGCTCCGGCCCCATGGCCAGCACGCACGGGCCGTCGCCCTCAAGGAACACCGGCCGGGGGGTGAAGCCGCGCGCCCGGCGCAGGAACTGCGGCGCGCCGGTGACCGGGTTGACCCGCGTCACCGAGTCGTCGGTGCGGATCAGGATGTCGCGGTCGTGCAGCAGGAACACGTCGGCGATGGACCGCAGGCGGCGCAACGCCTCGCGGTTGCCGAGGCAGATGGGCTCGCCCCCCGCGTTGCCCGAGGTCATCACCAGCGCGGGCACGCGGCCTTCGGGCAGCAGCGCGCCGTACAGGCGCAGCAGCACGTGGTGCAGGGGCGTGTAGGGCAGCATCACCCCCACGAAGGGCGTGTCCGGTGAGATGAGGGGCGAGATGAGGGGTGAAACGGGCGGCGCGGCGGCGGGGGAGACCGGCGAGGGAGACGGGGGGGGCGTCGCCCGGTCGGGCATCCCGCCCGCCAGCCCGGCCAGCGCGCGGCACAGCACGATGGGCCGCTCGCGCCCGGCCAGCAGGGCTTCCTCCGCCGGGGAAACGTGCACGATGCGCCGGGCCGTGGCCAGGTCCGGCACCATGATGGCCAGCGGCTTGTGCGGGCGGTGCTTGCGGCGGCGCAGTTCGCCCACGGCCGCGTCGCTGGTGGCATCGCAGGCCAGGTGGAATCCGCCCAGCCCCTTCACGGCGGCGATGCGCCCGGCGGCCAGCGCTTCCGCCAGTGCCTGAATGGCCGGGGTGCCGGCGGGACGGCCCGCGTCCTGTTCGGAACCGGGTCCGGAACCGGGCGCGGAGCCGGGGCCGGTGTCCTGCGCCGCCCCCTGCGGCGCGCCGTCCACGTACCACACGCGCGGCCCGCACGCCGGACAGGCGTTGGGCTGGGCGTGGAAGCGCCGGTCCAGCGGGTTTTCATACTCCGCCGCGCACTCCGGGCACAGCGGAAAGCAGGCCATGGAGGTCTTGTCGCGGTCGTAGGGGATGAACCGGGTGATGGTGTAGCGCGGCCCGCAATTGGTGCAGTTGGTGAAGGGGTACAGGTGGCGGCGGTTGGCCGGGTCGTCCATGTCGGCCAGGCAGTCGTCACAGGTGGCCACGTCGGCGCTGATGAGCACCTCGTGCCCCGCGCCCCCGTCGCCGCTCGCAATGATGCGGAACCCCTCCTCGCCGTGCACCACGGGAATGTCCTCGCGCGTGCAGGAGACCACCCGGGCCAGCGGCGGAAGCTTGTGGGCCAGGTCGTGCCCGAACCCGTCCACCGATGCCGCAAGTCCTTGCACTTCGATGAACACCCCGGCGGCGGTGTTGCTCACCGTGCCGGTCAGCGCATGGTCGGCGGCGATGCGGTACACGAAGGGGCGAAACCCCACCCCCTGGACCTGCCCGGAGACGGTGAACTTGCGGCGCACGAGATCGTCTGGCATGCGGCGACCATAGCGGAAGACCCGGAACGTGAAAAGGCATGCGGCGGTGCGCGCCCCCCATGCACCGGTTGTCATGGGGGCGTCGCTCTTATAAAGTGTCGCAACGGTCGCGCCACGTCGGGTGCGTCCGGCCGCTCCGCGTCACGTGGCCGGGCCGACTCCGGGGGGCCGTGGCGCGACCGGTATTCGCGCGGAACCGCTGTTCGCGCGCGCAGTCCGGGGTATTTCCCTTGTACAGCGTGCGCCGGTCGGCTAAGTAGAACGATTCCCGCCGCATTCCGTCGCCGCATTCCGTCACCGGGCGCGGGCGGACGCAGGCGGGAGCGATGCAAACCAATCCGCTTCAAGGAGGAGCCATGGGCGCTGACAAGCTTGGCGCGCGCGTGCGCAAGTACAGGGAGGACCGCAGCCTGTCCCGCGAGGAACTCGCGGACGCGGCCGGTCTCAAGACGGAATTCATCGCCGCCCTCGAGGACGACAACCTGTATCCGTCCATCGGGCCGCTACAGAAGCTCGCCCGCGCCCTGAACGTACGCCTTGGCACCTTCATGGACGACGCGGTGAGCCGCGACCCCATCGTGAGCCGCCAGGGCGACCGCGAGGCGGACCTGACCATGCAGAAGGCGCGCAACAAGTGCGCGGCCTTCCGCTTCCACTCGCTGGGCAAGGGCAAGAGCGACCGGAACATGGAGCCGTTCTTCATCGAGATCTGTCCGGAGCCCGTGGAGGACCGCAAGCTGTCCTCGCACCAGGGCGAGGAGTTCATCCTGGTGAACAAGGGCTCCATCCGCGTCGTGTACGGCAAGGAAGAGCATCTGCTCGGACCGGGCGACAGCATCTACTACAACTCCATCGTGCCCCACTACGTGGGGGCCGAGGGGGACGCCCCGGCCGAGATCTACGCCGTGATCTACTACCCTTAGGAGTGGAAGGGGCATGGACGAATTCGCAGTGCGCGAACGTACCCTCGGCCAGATACTGGACGAGACCGTCGCCAACTATCCGGACAACGACGCGGTCATCTACGTGGACCGCGACTACAGGCAGACCTACCGGCAGTTCGCCCAGGTGGTGGACGACCTGGCCAAGGGCCTGATGGCCCTTGGCGTGCAGCACGGAGAGAAGGTGGCCGTATGGGCCACCAACGTGCCCTACTGGGTGGCCTTGCAGTTCGCCACGGCCAAGATGGGGGCCATCCTGCTCACGGTGAACACCAACTACCGCGAGCACGAGATACGCTATCTGCTCACCCAGTCGGAATGCGAAAACCTGTTCATCATCGACGGGTTCCGCGACCACGACTACGTGCAGACCATCTACGACATGATCCCGGAACTGAAGACGCAGCCGCGCGGCCAGCTTCGCTGCCCCTCGCTGCCGCACCTCAAGCGGGTCATGTTCCTGGGCGCGGAAAAGCACCGGGGCATGTATTCCGTGCCCGAGATCATCAGCATGTCCGCCATGGTCTCGGACGAGGAATACGCCGAGCGCCAGCGCGCGCTGGACCCGCACGACGTGGTGAACATGCAGTACACCTCGGGCACCACCGGGTTTCCCAAGGGGGTCATGCTCACCCACGTGAACATCGGCAACAACGGCTACTGGATCGGCAAGAACCAGCACTTCACCGAAAAGGACCGGGTGTGCCTGCCAGTGCCGCTGTTCCACTGCTTCGGCTGCGTGCTGGGGGTGCTGGCCGCCATCAACCACGGGGCCGCGCTGGTGATCCTGGAAAGCTTCAGCCCCATGCACGTCATGGCCTCCGTGGACCAGGAGAAGTGCACCGCCCTGTACGGCGTGCCCACCATGTTCCTGGCCGTGCTGGAGCACAAGCTGTTCGACCGGTTCGACTTCAGTTCGCTGCGCACCGGCATCATGGCCGGTTCGGTCTGCCCGGAACCGCTGATGCGCCGGGTGATCGAAAAGATGTACATGCGCGAGATCACCATCTGCTACGGCCTTACCGAAGGTTCGCCGGTGATGACCCAGAGCCTGGTCACCGACCCCTTCGAGCGCCGCGTGCAGACCGTGGGCCGGGCCATGCCGTGCATCGAGGTGCGCATCGTGGACCCGGACACCAACGAGGAAGTGCCGCGCGGCACCCAGGGCGAGGTGGTCTGCCGGGGCTACAACGTGATGAAGGGCTACTACAACATGCCCGAAGCCACGGCCTCCACCATCGATCCCGAGGGCTGGCTGCATTCCGGCGACCTTGGCGTCATGGACGAGGAAGGCTACGTGGTCATCACCGGCCGCATCAAGGACATGATCATCCGGGGCGGCGAGAACATCTACCCCCGCGAGATCGAGGAGTTCCTGTACGGCATGGACGGCGTGCAGGACGTGCAGGTGGTGGGCGTGGCCAGCCGCAAGTACGGCGAGGAGGTGGGGGCGTTCATCATCCCCAAGCCCGGCGTGGAACTGGCCCCCGAAGACGTGCGCGACCACTGCCGCGGCCGCATCGCCTGGCACAAGGTGCCGCGCTACATCAGCTTCATCGACGCCTATCCCATGACCGCCAGCGGCAAGATCCAGAAGTTCAAGCTGCGCGAACTGGCGTCGGAGCTGTTTCCCGAGGCCATGAAGTAGCGTTGGCCCCGAATGGTCCTTTCGTCCGCCTGATTGACGACAACGCCCCCGGAGCATGCCGCTCCGGGGGCGTTGTGCGTGCGGCTTGATTTCCGGTGCGGTTCCGCGCAGAGTGAAGGTGTGTTGAAGTGCCGCCCCGCCGGGGGCGCGCCCGCCGGTGTCCGGGGGCTGGACCCCGCGCGTCGGCATGGCGGATACATGCAATGCCACGGAGCGTGAGGGAGACCGCATGTCGCTGGAAGCGGACGTTCTCGTTGCCGGGGCCGGGTTTGCCGGTCTGCGCGCCGCCGTGGCCGCCGCCGTTTCGGGGCGCGGCCTGCGCGTCATCGTGCTGGCCCCGCACGATGGGCCGGGCGGGTCGTCCTTTGCGGGCCATGCGGGCTCGCTGGGCGTGCTGGCCCCGGCCGACGACGAGGAGCGCGCCGTCATTCTGGAGCGCGCCCTGGACATCGCCCATCCCGGCACGGCGGACCCGGCGCTGGTGCGCCTGCTGCTGGAACAGGGCGAGGCGCGCCTGCGCGAACTGGAACAATGGGGCGTGCCCCTGGCCACCGGGCCGGGGGGCGCGCGGCTGCGCCGCGCCGCCTGCTTCCTGCCCGAAATGGCCGTGGCCGCCGTCATCCCCGACTGTGCGGCCGCCCACGCGGCCCTGATGCGCGTGGCCGTGGCCGCTGGCGTCGAGGTGTTGCCGGGCTTTACCCTGGCGGCCCTGGGCGTGGAGGGCGGTCCCCCCGGCAGCGCGCTGTGTCTGGACCAAGCCGGGACCGTGCTGCCGGTGCGCGCCCGGTCCGTGGTGCTGGCCGTGGGCGGGCCTGCCTCGCTGTTCACCGGTGACGTGTCCGGACTTGCCCGCACCGATGCAGGACAGACCGGCGCGGGGCTGGGCCTGGCCCGCGACTGCGGAGCCCGCACCGGCAACGCCTCGTTCCTCCAGTTCCTGTGGTACGAGGGCGGACATCCCTTCGCCTTCCTGCCCGAACGGGCCCACGAACTGGAGGTGGCGGGGACGGACGGCGTGCCCGCCGCCCTGCCGCGCGAACTGCGCGACCATGTGGCCGGTCGCGCCACCCATGCCCCGTGGGGCTGGGGCCTGCCCGACGCCGCGCTGGACGCCCATCTGCTGGCCCGGATGACCCCGGCCGGGGTGGTGCCGGTGCGCTACCACGGCGAACGGGAACCGCGCCTGCTGTCGCTCATGGCCCATGCGGGCAATGGCGGCGCGCTCATCGACGGGGACGGGCGCACCTCCGTGCCGGGTCTGTTCGCCTGCGGCGAATGCGCCACCGGCATGCACGGGGCCAACCGCATCGGCGGGGCCATGGTGCTGGCCGCCCAGGTCTTCGGCCATCGGGCGGGCGTCGCGGCGGCCCTGCACGCCCGTTCCGCGCTGCTGCCCCCGCCGCCCACCGCCCCCGACGCGGCGGAGCGCCAGTCCTCGCGCCATCCCCTGCGCCTGCGCGAGGCCATGCAGCGCCACTGCCTGCCGGGCATCCCCGGCGAGGCGTTGCAGGCGGCCCGGCCCGGTGACGCGACGCCTACGGGCCCGGAACGGCAGCGGCAGGAACTGGAATTGTTCGTGGAACGGTTGAAGGCCCTGATGCTGCTGCCCGTCGTGGACCTGCTGGACCGCGCCCGCGTGCTCTCCGCCCTGACCGTGGCCGAGCACCGCCTGCGCCGCCTGCGCGCCGAGTGCGCGCCCGTCGCCGTGGCGTAGCGGCACGCGCGGACGCATTCCCCCGCACCCTCCATGTCCGTACGGAGCCCACGGGCGCTTCCGGCCCGTCGTGCGATTACGCACACGGCCGCATTGCCCCCGGCGCGGGTCCGCCATCACCGTGCGGCGTGTCCGCCTTGGTGCCGGAGCGGCGTGGCCCGGTCGCCGCCTGCCTGCCCCTGCCGCCCGTGCGCGCAAAAAAGGAAGGCCGCCCCCGCGAACGGGAGCGGCCTCGAAATCAGGCGGAAACGAAACCTACTTGATGATCTTGAACTCGCCGCGGCGGTTCTTGGACCAGGCAGCTTCGTTGTGACCGTCCACGGCGGGGCGTTCTTCGCCGTAGCTGATCATTTCCAGCTGACCGGCGTTCACGCCGGACATCACCAGGTACTCGTAGGCGGCGCGGGCGCGACGTTCGCCGAGGGCCAGGTTGTATTCCTGGGTACCACGTTCGTCGCAGTGGCCTTCCACCAGCACGCGGATGGAGGGGAACTTCTTCAGCACGTCGGCCTTCTGCTTCAGCACTTCCTTGGATTCGGCCTTCAGGTCGAACTTGTCGAAGTCGAAGTAGACTTTGGCGTCGGTGATGATCTGCTGGGCCCGGGCAAGGGCTTCCAGCTGGGCACGACGGGCGGCGTCGTCCTCGGTGGCCATGGGGGCGCTGGTGCCTTCAGGGGTGGCGGCGACCTGCTTTTTGGCGCAGCCGAAGCCGGTGGCGAGAACCAGGGCCAGAGTCAGGACAAGCCCAAAGCGCTTTGCGGTGTTCATGTGATTCCTCCTAGACAGCTCTTCGCTCCAATAGAATTATGCAGAGAACGGTTCCTTTCCTTTATCCCTTTCCGTCGGCTTCGGCCGCAACCCTAACACCCCCGGAGTGGGACAGCAGTAATGGTATCTCTACGCCGTTTTTTGTCAAGATGGGGGATTGCGGTATCTCCACTTTCCCGCACGATTTTTTTCCGTTCCGGGCGGTCGGGAGGCCGCAATGCCTCGTCCGGAACGTTTCCCGCCGCCGCGGGTTGCAACCCGCGCCCCGTGAAACATCAAGGGGACGGGGGCCGCCGCGCGCCTTGCAGGCCGGTGGCAATGGCGGGTTCGCGCCATCTTCTGCGTGCGTCCGCCTAGGGGCTGTCTCCAAATTAGGTTTTTTGTTCGTTGGCAAGGAAAACGAGCCTGCCATGAGGGAGTATACTCTTATGGTATTCGACCGACATGGCAGGCGAAGTTTGACCGCGTTGCGCACGATGCCCGTAGGGCTCGCAAGCTCGCCCAACGGGCACGCTTCGCGCCCTTCGGGTCGGTCAGCCAACGGGCAAAAGGACAAGTTAGAGACAGCCCCTAGTCGGGAATCATGCCCCAGTCCGGAAACGACGCGTCCCCCGAGCCCGTGGGCACCCGCTTGGCGTCGCCGCCATGCCGGGTGATCAGGTAGATCTGCTTCGCGCCGCTACGGGTGGAGGTGAACGCCAGGAAGTAGCTGTCGGGCGCGAAGGACGGGGTTTCGTCGGTGCCGGGGCCGAAGGTGACCTGCCGTTCCGACTGGGTGACCATGTCGTACACGAAGATGCGGTGCCCGAAGTCGGTCATGCGGGCAAAGGCGATCAGCGTGCCGTCGGGGCTGATGGACGGGGCGGTGTTGTAGCTGCCGCTGCGGCTGATGCGGGTCACCTGCCCGGTGGTCAGGTCCTTCAGGAATATCTGCGGGCCGCCCAGGCGGCTGGAGCAGAAGGCCATCTTGGTGCCGGTGGCGTCGAACGAGGGCGAAACGTCGATGGAGGCGCTGTCCTCCAGGGTGCGTTCCTTCTGGAACACGTGGTTCAGCAGGAAGATGCCGGGGTTCTTGCCGGTGGAAAGGCTGACCGCCACCTTGTTGTCGGGCATGAAGGTGGGCCCGATGACGGTGTTGCCCGGAAACTTGATGCGCTGGGTCTGGCGGGTCAGGCGGTCCCACACCCCGAGGGCGTGGGTGCGGTCGTCCATGTGGCTGAACACGATGAACCGCGCGTCGGGCGACCACGACGGGGACAGGGCCTCGCCCGGCAGGTTGGTGATCTGGCGCAGGTCGCGGCCGGTGGGCTTGCTGAGCCAGACGTCCTTCTTGTTCTTGCCGCCGGCCTTCACGAAGGCCAGGGTGGACTTGAAGAACTCGCCCCGGCCGGTCAGGGCCTTCATGAGGTCGGAGCAGAACCGGTCGGCCACGTCGGGCAGCTGCGTTTCCTGGATGTCGTAGTAGCCCTTGCCGAACACCAGCTTGCCCGAATACGCCTCGTACACGCGCAGTTCGACGAAGGGCTTGCCGGGCGCGTCGCCCTGCGGCCAGCCCGCCGTGACCACAAGGTCGGTGCCCGCAAGCTGGAAGCGCTTGAAGTCGATGTCCGGGGCCTTGTAGCTTTGCAGCACCGTGCCGCCCAGGATGGCCTTGGGGTCGGTCAGGCGCAGGAACGGCAGGAAGCTCAGGTTTTCGCGGATGATCTCGTTGAGTTTCGCGCCCTGGCCGGTCACGGGCGTGCCGGGCGCGGGGCCCAGCGGGTCGGCCAGGGCGAGGTTCAGGCTGCCCTGGCCGGGGCCGTAAATGTCGATCTGCACGGGGCCCGCCGCACGGGCCGGGGCCGCCAGCGCGCAGCACGCGATGAGGCACACTGCCGCCAGAAGGCGGTGGATGGCACGATGCTGTCTCATCTTTTTCCGATCATTTCCTGAAGGTTGAAGTTGAGCACAAGGTCCTGGAATTCCGGGCTGGGCGGCGGCGGCAGCATGCCGGTCTTGCCCAGCGCCTTCAGGGTCGACGAGTCGAAGTCGGCCCGGCCCGAGGACTGCTCCACGTTGAAATCCTGGATCTGGCCGTTGGGGGCCACCTTCACCCGCACCCGCACCTGGAGGTTCTCGCGGTTGGCGAGGGCGGGGAATTCCCAGTGGCTGCGCACGATCTGCATGACCTGCATGGTGTACACCCCGGCGATGCCGACGCCGCCGGAGCCGTCGCCCCCGCTGCCGTCGCCGCCGCCCGCCGCGCCGCCGCCACCGCCGCTCTTGCCCACGGTGGCCTGCAGGGCGGACAGGGCGCTGGCCACGTCCTTGGCACCCTGCGCGCCCGAGGTGACGCCCGCGCGGGACTTGCCCTGTTCGGGCGCGCCGCCGGTCTTGGTCTGCACGTCGGCCAGGGCCTGCTTCAATACGTCCTTGGGGTCCGGAGCCTTGGGCGCGGGCTTGGGCTCCGGTTTGGGGGGCGCGGCGGCCGTGGCGTTCTTGGAAACGTCCTTGGGCGGTTCCGGCTTGGCCTGCTGCTCGTCCTTCTTTTCGCTGATGGCCTTGGCGTCGGGCTTGGGTTCCGGCTTGGGTTCCGGTTTCGGCTCGGGCTTGGGCTCCGGTTTGGGTTCAGGCTTGGGCTCGGCCTTGGGCGCGGGCTTTTCCTGCACCTCGGGCGTGGCCACGGGCGCGGCCTTGGGCGACGACGCCGTGGGCGCGGGGGCCGGGGCGGCCTGCGGCTGCGCGGGGCCGGGAGCGGGCGCGGGCGGGGCCTTGGGGCCGCCGGGCGCGCCCAGGCTCACCAGGTCCACCTGCACCACGGGCATGTCCAGGCGCACCGGCGGCGACGCGGGCCAGAAAAAGACCAGCAGCACGATGGCGCAGTGCAGGCTGAGCGACAGCAGGAAACTTGTGTAGCGCATGTCGACCCCGGCCTACCGTGCGGCCTTGCCGCGAAGGATGTGGAACCGGACCGTGCCGTCCTTGCATGATGACGGGATCATTTCTTCTTCGGGTCCTCGCGTTCCGCCACGACGCCGAGCTTCTCGATGCCCGCCGCCTTGATGTGACCCATCACGTCCACCACCACGCCGTAGGGCACGGCCTTGTCGGCCTGGAGGAAGAGCAGCTTGTTCTTCTCCTTGACCAGCCGTTGCAGGTAGCCTTCCAGTTCCTCGATGGTCACCTTGTACTCGTCGAGGTACATCACCCCGTCCCTGCGTATGGTGAGCAGCAGGTGGTCGCTGTCCGCGGGCAGCACCTGCACGGTGCGCGTCTGGGGCAGGTCCACCTCGAGGCCCTCGGTCATCATGGGGGCCGTGACCATGAAGATGATCAGCAGCACCAGCATCACGTCCACGAAGGGCGTGACGTTGATTTCGGCGACGAAGCCGCCCTTGTTGCCGACGGAAGCGCCCATGGGCTACCCCCGGTCCGTGCGGTCGGGGCGGTCGCCGCGTTCAGCAGAGGGGCGGCCCGCGCCGCGATGGGCGTTGATCTCGCGCTGCACGCGGTTCAGGAATGCGCCCGCGAAGTTGACCAGCTGCACCTCGATGTTGCTGATCATGCCCAGGAAGATGTTGTAGCCCACGGTGGCCGGGATGGCCACGAACAGGCCGATGGCCGTGGCGATGAGCGCCTCGGAGATGCCGGGGGCCACGGTGGCCAGCGAGGCGCTCTTCATCTGGCCGATGGCGTGGAACGAATGCATGATGCCCCACACCGTGCCGAACAGGCCGATGAACGGGGCGGTGTTGGCGGCGGTGGCCAGGAACGACAGCGAGGCGGAAAGTCGGGTCATTTCGTTGCCCACGCCCTGGCGCAGCGAGCGGCGCACGTTGTCGGCCACCACGTCGCCCGAGCTGCCCGCCTCTTTCAGGCGGTTGAACTCGGCCACGCCCTGCTGGGCCACGTGATACAGGGGCGAGGCGGCGTCGCCGCCCAGCGACTGCACGGCCTCGCGCAGGTCGCGGGCCTTCTGGAAGCGGTCCAGGCCGTCGGCGGCCTTGCGCTGGGCGGCTTTCAGGGCGAACCACTTCTGGAACATCAGCGTCCAGCTGCCGATGGACATGAGCACCAGAAGGGCGAGGACGAACTTGGCCACCAGGGTGGCCTGGGAAAGAATCGAAAGAATGCTGGTATTATCCATGACGTTGGGTGTCTCCACCGTAGTTGAGTTGTACCGTGCGGCTGGCTGGCGGCAGAGCGCCGTGGCGCCGTGCGTGGCCGGGAGGGGGGCGGGCGGGGCGTGCTGCGCGGCGCCGCGGGCGTCCGGTTTCGCCGGGCCGCGCCACACCGTGGGCGCGTCCGGCACCCCGCCCTCCATTTAGTCGTCTCGGGACAATGATGCAATGGGATTCCGGGGCTCCGGCCCGAAAAGGGGCGCACTTTTCCGGGAGCGGCGGAAAAGCGGCGCGGGGCGCGGGCTGCCGCCGCCCGGCCACGGGCCGCCGCCCGTGCGCATGCGCACCGCTCCATCCGGCCGGGTTGTGCAAAGGCCGCACCCCGCGCGGCGAGGGCATGTGCACATTGTTGCAAGTGCGCCCGGCCCCGGCTACACTCCGGCGCGTATCCGGTCCAGCCATGGGTGCCGTGCCCGGCACGGCCCGGTCAGATCAGGCCAGGTCCGGCCCGGCCCGGCCATGGGTGCCGGACCATACCATATCAAGCAGCCGCATGTCCGGGCTTCACCCCCGGCGCACGCCGGACACACTCCCCATTCCACGCAGCCTCCGTCAGGAGTATCCATGCATCGCACCACCGCCACTGGCCCGTCGATGACGCCACGCCGCATGCGCCGCCCCGCGCTCGCGGCCCTTCTTTTCCTGGTGCTGGGCGCGGCCCTGGCCGGTCCCGGACTGATCGCCCCGGCGCTGGCGGCCGACGCGGCCGCACCCGCTCCCGGCATGCCGGGGGGCATGGCCGCCACGGCCAGCGGGGGCGAATACGACATGCGCCGCGCCGTGGAATCTGCCCTGCGCGACAACCAGGGCGTGGTGGCCGCCCGCGCCGGGCGCGACGCGGCGGAAGAAGGGCGCAAGTCGGCGCGCGGCGCGTTCGGCCCGGCCGTGTCCACCTCCTACGGCTACGACCGCCTGAACGAGAAGCCCCGCTCCATGTCGCGCGAACTGGACGACGACACCTACACCTGGACCGTGGGCGTCAGCCAGCCGCTGTTCACGGGGCTGAAGCTGCTGTCCACCTACCAGAGGGCCGCGCTGGAGACCGAGCGCCAGTCCCTGACCCTGGACAAGTCGCGCCTGGACCTCACCGTGCAGGTGCAGGAGGCCTTCCTGGCCTACCTGAAGTCGGGCGAGAACGTGCGCAGCGCGCGCGACGCCCTGAACCGCCTGCTCGAACAGGCCAAGGTCACCCGGGCCTTCTACGACGTGGGGCTGCGCCCGCGCCTGGACGTGTTGCAGGCCGAGGTGGACGTATCCAACGCCGAATCGCTGCTGATCACCGCCGAGAACAATCATTCCACGCAGCACGCCCGGCTGAACACCCTGCTCACCCTGCCCGTGGCCGACGACACCGCCTACGTGGGCGCGTTGGTGCCCGTGGGCTTCGACATGACCCTGGAGCAGTGCCTGGAGCGCGCCTACCGCAACCGGCCCGACGTGCGCATCGCGGGCAAGGCCGTGGAGATTGCGGGCAAGGACGTGCGCATCGCGGACAGCGGGCTGTACCCGCAGGTTTCGGCCAACTTCAACTGGGCCACGGATGGCGACCATCCCGACGTTTCGGGCAGCACCCTGAGCCCCACCGGGTTCAGCCAGTGGTCCACCGGGCTCAGGGCCGAGTGGAGCGTCTTCGAGTGGGGCCGGACATGGTATTCCGGCCAGCAGGCCCGCCAGGTGGAAACGCAGGTGCGCGCCGAAGAGGCCAACCTGCGCCACGAGGTGGCCTACGAGGTGCAGTCGCGCCTGCTGACCCTGACCGATTCCTCCAAGCGCATCGCGGTGGCCACCAAGGGGCTGGCCCAGGCCGAGGAAGCCTACCGCGTGGCCGTGGCCCGCTACCAGGCCCAGGTGGGCACCAACACCGACGTGCTGGACGCCCAGGCCAAGCTGACCGCCGCCGAGGCCGCCCTGACCGGGGCCAAGGCGGAATACCTGGACGCGCTGTCCAAGCTGTGGGCGGCCATGGGCGAGTTGAAGCCGTCGCTTACCGACGGGTAGCGGCGCGGCCGGAAGGCCGGTCCCGCCGGGGGGCGGACCGGGCAGCCGGGGCACACGGAACGTTTCAGGGCCGCCGGGATTATCCCGGCGGCCCTGCCGCGTTTCGGAGGTGCCGCTTCACTTCGCGGTGCGGGTCGTGTCTTTTTTTGACAGGGTCTTGACAGGGCTCCTCACAAACAGTAATCATTACCAATAAACAACGTGAGGTCCCACATGACCCAGCAGCAACAGGTCCGCCTGCAACAACAGACCCGCATGACCAAGCAGCGCATGGTCATCCTTGAAGAACTGCGCCGGGTGCATTCCCACCCCACGGCGGACGAGATCTACGGCATGGTCCGGCAGCGCCTGCCGCGCATCAGCCTGGGCACCGTGTACCGCAACCTCGATCTGCTGGCCGAATCGGGCGACATCCTGAAGCTGGAGTCGGCTGGGTCGCAGAAGCGCTTCGACGGCAACATCACCCCCCACCAGCACGTGCGCTGCACCCAGTGCGGCCGCGTGGGCGACGTGATGGAACCCGTGCGCGTGCCCGACATCACGGGGGCGCGCGCGCCCGGCTTCATCATCCTTTCCGGACGGGTGGAGTTCGAGGGGGTGTGCGAGGGCTGCGCCTCGAAGAATTAAGCGCCACGTTGCCGCCCGGTTGCGCGCCCAGTTGCGCGCCGGTCGGCTGCACGTTCACTCTTGCGCGGGATGCGCGGTGAATGTACGGTCGCGCGATGGCGTCTTGACAGGGTTGTACGGTGCATGGCGGCCAACTGCATGGGTTGAGCGCACGAACTGCACACGGTTCGTGCTTCGCCGCCCCCGCCGGTTTCGCCCCGCCTGCCGTGCCGACCGGGCATGGCGCGCATCCACGGCCATCACGCAACAGTTCCGGCGCCCCCCGCAGGGGCCGCCGGGTCACGGTTTACGGCGCATCCGGCCGCGCTGCCGAATGCGCCATCAGGCGACCTCCCCTTTTCACCCGGAACACGACGACAATTACAAGGAGCAGTCATGAAAGCCCTGAAAGGCACCAAGACCGAACGCAACATCCTGACCGCCTTTGCCGGCGAATCGCAGGCCCGCAACCGCTACGACTACTTCGGCGCCCGCGCCAAGAAGGACGGCTTCGTCCAGATCGCCGACATCTTTTGCGAAACCGCCAGTCAGGAAAAGGAACACGCCAAGCGCCTGTTCAAGTTCCTTGAAGGCGGCGAGGTGGAGATCGTCGGCGGCTTCCCGGCCGGCGTCATCGGCGACACCCACGCCAACCTCATCAGTTCGGCGGCTGGCGAAAACCACGAGTACACCGAAATGTACCCCTCGTTCGCGCGCATCGCCCGCGAGGAAGGCTTTGACGAGATCGCCAAGGTGTTCATGAGCATCGCCGTGGCCGAGGAATTCCACGAGCGCCGCTTCCTGGGCTTCGCCAAAAACGTCAAGGAAGGCCGCGTGTTCGTGCGCGAATCGTCCGTGGTGTGGCGCTGCCGCAACTGTGGCTACCTGCACGAAGGCACCGGGGCCCCGGACCTGTGCCCCGCCTGCGCCCACCCGCAGGCCCACTTCGAACTGCTGGGCATCAACTGGTAGACGTTGCGACCGGATGCGGGCGGCGCAGCGGCCGTCCGCGTCATTTCGCAGCGGACCGGCATCCGGCCCGGCTCCGGGGGAAAGGAGACACCATGGCCGATCCCAAGGACATGTGGCGCTGCCAGACCGTCAATTGCGGCTACGTCTACGACCCCGACCGGGGGGACCGGAAGGGCAAGGTCCCGCCGGGCACCCGGTTCGAAGACCTGCCCGACACCTGGCGCTGCCCGGTGTGCGGCGGCACCAAACGGTGCTTCCGCCCCATGGCCGGTCCCGGCTCCACGGAACAGCCCAATTGCGAACTGCCCACGGACCGATGACGACGAGTTCTGCGGACCAGCCGCGATGACAGAGCCCGCCGGATGCATGCATCCGGCGGGCCTTTTCATATGCAGAAAACTCCGCGTTTAGAGCCCTGGGTTTTCTGCATATAGTCAAACTGTCCTTTGGGGAGCGGACCTGATTCTCTTGCGGCGCGGTTCGGACACGAAAACAAGGCAAAACGCATCTCGAAATCGCGCGTCGTTTTGCGTCGTTCTTGCTCATCTTTCCCAACATTCACGAACATGCTCTTCTGAAAATAAAAATTGACCTTCCTTACGGGCGCGATATGAAGATCAAAAACCGTCGAGGAGGCCCCCAATGCTGAGAGTGTCCGCGCTGTTGTTCCTTGTGCTGGCCATGACGGGTTGCGCCCGTGTTCCCAAGCCGGTCGGCCACGTATTTTCCACCCAGCAGCAACTGGAAGCCGCAGAACACTGGCGCGAACTCGCCGCCACGGTGTTCGACGGCCTGAAACTGGAATCCGGAAAGCCCGTGTACGTGGCGCAGGACGACCGCTCGTCGTTCGGACGGGCGTTCGCGCAGTTCATGCGGCACGAAGCCATGCTTCGGGGCATACCGGTCAGCGCAGTCCCCAATGGCGCCATCGAACTCGACTGGGGAACCCAGATAGTCGAGCACCGGGGGCCGCGTCCGCACAACGCGCCTTTCCCCGGCATGGGGCTGCTGCTGGCAGGATTGGGCCTTGCAGGAGTGCACTATTTCGACCACAACAGCGCAGACTGGCACGATAGTCTGGACACCATCCTGATCCTGAGCGGGCTCGCCGTGGAAGGCGCCAACGCCTCGTCTCAGTGGAACTCCATGAGCACGACGGACACCGAACTCATTATCGGTGTCGTGGTCAAGCAGGATGGGCAACTGCGCCGCAACTTCCTGGCCGTCTACTACATCGACCGCGCCGAGAAGGCTCAATACTGGGAACGGCAGGTCCCCTGGGAAACTCCGGTCACGCTGCCCACGAAACAACTTCAGGTCGTCAGCAAGTAGGAGGACCACATGAAATCTATCCCTGCCATTTCCCGTGCATTGGTCCTGCTCTTGTCCCTTGCCGCCGTCATGTTGGGCTCAGCCTGCGCGGCCCGGCAGTCGCAAGACGCGCAGGGTTCTCCCTACGAATTGGGCAGCGACTACGTGGAAGCAGGCTACGCCATCGCTGAAAAACTCGATGCCAATCTGCGCCTGCCCATCTCCAAGGACCAGCCCATCATCGTGGCCAGTTTCGTCAACGTGAACAATCTGACCGAATCCTCCACCTTCGGGCGGATGGTCGCGGAACTCGTGGGCTCGCGTCTTTCCCAGCGCGGCTACCACGTGGTGGAACTGAAACTGCGCCAGAATTCGCTGTTTGTGCAGGAAGGCAAGGGCGAATTCATGCTCAGCCGCGACGTGAAGGAAATCAGCCGGATGCACAATGCGGCAGCCGTCGTGGTCGGCACCTATGCCGTTGTCCGGTCCAGCGTCTCGGGCCGCAGCGCTCCGCAGGAAAAGATCTACGTGGCCTCGCGCATCGTCCGCGCCGACGACAGCACGGTGCTTTCGTCCTGCGACTACTCCCTGCAGAACACCCCGGTCGTTTCACCAGTGGCGGAATGGTAGGCAAAGCCAAACCGGCCCCGCTTCGGCGGGGCCTTTTCATGCCCCGGGAACGCTGCGCGGGCGGCGTAAATGCAGAAGGGGCCGGTCCCAGGACCGGCCCCTTCTGCGCTGCCATCCGGCATGGCCGCGGCTACTTGCCCATCTGGCGGGTTGCGAATTCCAGCATCTTGCGCGCCTCGTCGAAGTCGGGCTTCAGTTGCAGCGCGGCCGAGGCGGCCTTGGCCACCTTGTCCCACTTGCCCCAGTCCACGTACAGGCGGCCGATGTTGAAGAACAGGTTGGGGTCGCGCCCGGTGTACTGGGCGGCCTTGAAGTAGTATTTTTCCGCCACCTCGAACTTGCCCATCCTGCGCAGGGCCATGCCGATGCGGTTGTACAGGTGGACGGATTCCGGGCTCTGGTCCAGGGCCTGGGCCAGGTAGTCGAAGGCGTCCTCGTACCGCCCGGCCTTCAGGAACCGCTCGCCGATGTCGCCCTTCAGCGCCGGGTCGTCGCTGAATTCCACCACCAGTTGCCGGAACACGTCGTTGGCGGCGTCGTAGTCCTTGTCGTCCAGCAGCTTCTGGCCGCGCTCCAGTTCGGCGAGCTTGCGGGCCTCCAGCAGCTTGATGTGCTCCTGCGCCTCGTTCACGGCGGCCTCGTTCACCGCCTTGACCAGTTCGCGCACGGTGTCCAGCACCTGGCGTTCCGCGCCGGGCTTGTAGTCGATCCTGAGCGGGAAGACCTTGCGCAGCTCGGGGTCGTTGTCGAGGTAGGACGAGGCGTCGGCCAGCATGCGCTCGAATTCGTCGCGCTCGGCCTTCATCAGCGGGTTTTTCAGCACCAGCACCAGCGCTTCGTGAAAGGACTGGGCGGCGGGCATAACCTTGCCCTGGCGCAGCAGGGTGCGCACCTGGGTGAGCAGTTGTCGTGCCTTGGTGAGATCGTTGGACATGCATCGCCCCCGGAATGGCGTCGCGTGGGTGGGGCAGGGCCCCGTATGCGAAGGGGCGCGGCGTGCCTGTACCGCGCCCCCTGCGTCAGGCTGTATTCAATCGAGTACGTGATCCCTTGGAGCGTGCGCCCCAGGGGCTGTTGCTAAATTAGGATTTTCGTTCGTTGGCAAGGAAAACGAGCCTGCCATGAGGGAGTATACTCTTCTCGTATTCGACCGACATGGCAAGCGAAGTTTGACGAAGCCAACGGGCGAAAGGACAATTTAGGAACAGCCCCTAACGGCCCACGGCCTCCCGCACCATGCTGCGGAACCGGGCGAAGAAGTACCGGCTGTCGGTGGGGCCGGGGCTTGCCTCGGGGTGGTGCTGTACGGCCAGGATGGGTCTGGTCTTGTGGGCGAACCCTTCCAGCGTGCCGTCGTTCAGGTTCACATGGGTTATTTCTACGTCGGGCAGGCTCTCGATGTCCACGCAGAACCCGTGGTTCTGCGAGGAGATTTCGATGTGCCCGGTCACCAGGTCCTTGACCGGGTGGTTGCACCCGTGGTGGCCGAACTTCAGCTTGTGGGTGGCGCCGCCCAAGGCGTGGCCCAGCAACTGGTGGCCAAGGCAGATGCCCGCCACGGGCATGCGCTCGGTCATCACGCGGATTTCGCGCACTTCATCCGTAAGGGTGGCCGGGTCGCCGGGGCCGTTGGACAGGAACACCGCCTCGGCTCCGCTGGCCGCCACCTGCATGGCCGTGAACGACGGCGGCACCACCAGCAGGTCGAAGCCCTGGTCGGTGAGCAGGCGCAGGATGTTCCACTTGATGCCGTAGTCGTACACCACCAGGCGCGGGCCGGGGCCGGGCCAGGCGTACGAGCCGTCGGCGGCCAGTTCCACCGGCTGCGGGCGGGCGCCGTCCCAGCGGTAGGGCGCGGCGGGGGCCACCCTGGTGACCAGGTTCTGGCCTTCCATGGTGGGCAGGGCGCGGGCGCGGCGCACCAGTTCGTCGCGGTCGTCCGTCTCGGTGGAGATGATGCCGCGCATGGCGCCGTTGATGCGCAGGTGGCGGGTCAGGGCGCGGGTGTCGATGCCCTCGATGCCCATGACCCCGTGCTGCGCAAGGTAGTCGGGCAGCGACATCTTTGCCCGCCAGTTGGAGGGCGTCTTGCAACATTCCTTGACGATGAGGGCCTCCACATGGACCTTGCCGGACTCCATGTCCTCGGCCGTCACGCCGTAGTTGCCGATGAGAGGGTAGGTCATGCAGACCATCTGCCCGGCGTACGAGGGGTCCGTGAGGACCTCCTGGTAGCCCGTCATCCCGGTATTGAAGATGACCTCGCCGCCCGATTCGCCGCGACCGGTGAACGAGCGCCCCTCAAGCACGAAGCCGTCTTCCAGGGCCAGGAAAGCTCTCATCCTTCGTTCTCCCCAAGCAGGTTGATGATGATGCCGATGTCTTCGGGCCGGTCCACCCCGTGGGTACGGCAGGTGGTGGGCACGACCCGGATGGGAATGCCGTTTTCGAGCAGCCGCAACTGCTCCAGTTTTTCGCGCCGCTCCAGGGAAGAGGGCGGCAGTTGCGTGAAGGCGCGCAGCGCCTCCAGCCGGAAGGCGTACAGCCCGACATGACCGAGGTAGGCCGGGCCGTGCGCGCCGCCGTCCCGTGCGAAGGGGATGGCCGCGCGCGAAAAGTACAGCGCGTCGCCGTTGGCCGCCGTGACCACCTTGACCCGGTCGGGGCTGGCGGCCTCTGCCGCGTCGATGGCCATGGCCAGGGTGGTCACGCGCACCCGCGCCCCGTCTGCCCCGTCTGCTCTGTCCGCGCCATCCGGCCCATCCGGCCCGGCGGCGAACGGGGCCACCAGTTGGCTGAGCATGCGCGGGTCCAGCGCGGGTTCGTCGCCCTGGATGTTCACCACCACCGCGTCGTCCGGCAATTTTTCGGCCCCGCCCAACTGGCAGGCCGCCTCGTACACCCGGTCGGTGCCGCTTGCGTGGTCGGGCCGGGTCATGACGAAGGGCACCCCAAGCCGGTGCGCCGCCTCGGCGATGCGTTCGTCGTCGGTTGCCAGCACCACCTCGCGCAGTTCCGGGCAGCGGGCCGCGCGGCGGTACACATGCCAGAACATGGGCATGCCCGCGATGTCGGCCAGCGGCTTGCCGGGAAAACGGGACGAGGCGTAGCGGGCGGGAATGATGCCGTAGCAGGAAGGGGATGCCGTCATCTCGTCGGGTGGCCGCCGGGCGGCCTGCGGTTGGGGTGCGGAGTCATTGGAATGAGACTCCGGGCGCGAAACTTTCGGACAATAACCGAAAACCGCATGCCGGGAAAGCATCTTGTGCGTGTTTTTGCATCACCCCGGAATGGCTGACGAAAATGTAAAACAAGGGGGCCTGTGCATGGTGCGCCGCCGCCCGTACCGGCCAGCCTCGGGCTGCCGCCGCCTGCCGGTCCACGGCGTTGCGGTTGACCGCTCTCTTCAGGTGTAGCATAACTCCGCTTCTCGCGCGGGCAAGGCCCGCCCCCCTTTTTTGTCGCGCCGCCCCCGTTTCCGGCCCGCCGGCGTCCCCCTTTCGGGCGCTCCCTTCACTGGCCCGGCCGGGCGTTTTACATTCCGGGCAGTTCCCCGGCGCATCGGGCCGGCAAGGCATGCCCGGACCGAGACCGGACCGGGACGGGGCGGAGCCCGACGCCCCCGACGCACCTGACGCCCCTGCGCACCCGACCAATCCCAGACCCATTCGAGGACCATTGCCGTGAGCAGCAGACTGGAACGCGAGGCCGCGCGCCGCCGCACCTTCGCCATCATCAGCCACCCCGACGCGGGCAAGACCACCCTGACCGAAAAGCTGCTGCTGTTCGGCGGGGCCATCCAGATGGCCGGTTCGGTCAAGGCGCGCAAGGCCGCCCGCCACGCCACCTCGGACTGGATGGCCATGGAGCGCGAGCGCGGCATTTCCGTCACCACTTCGGTCATGCAGTTTCCCTACCGCGACCGGGTGGTGAACCTGCTGGACACCCCCGGCCACCAGGACTTTTCGGAAGATACCTACCGCGTGCTCACCGCCGTGGACTCGGCCCTGGTGGTCATCGACGCGGCCAAGGGCGTGGAAGCCCAGACCCGCAAGCTGATGGACGTGTGCCGCATGCGCGCCACGCCGGTCATGACCTTCATCAACAAGATGGACCGCGAGGCGTTGCACCCGCTGGACGTCATGGCCGACATCGAGCAGCACCTGCGGATCGAGTGCGCCCCCATGACCTGGCCCATCGGCATGGGGTCCAGCTTCAAGGGCACCTACGACCTGCTGCACAAGCAGTTGCACCTCTTTTCCGCCACCCATGGCGGGCGCATCCAGTCGGGCATCGTCATCCACGGCGTGGACGACCCGCAACTGGACGAATATCTGGGCGACCAGGCCGAACAGTTGCGCATGGATCTCGCCCTGCTGGAAGAGGCGGGCACGCCCTTCGACGAGCAGCGCTACCTGAAGGGCGAACTGACCCCGGTGTTCTTCGGCAGCGCCATCAACAACTTCGGCGTGCGCGAGATGTTGGACATGTTCGTGGAGTTCGCCCCCGGCCCGCAGCCGCGCCCGGCCGCCACCCGCGTGGTGGAGCCCGGCGAGGAGGCGTTCACCGGCGTGGTCTTCAAGATACAGGCCAACATGGACAAGGCCCACCGCGACCGCATGGCCTTCCTGCGCATCTGTTCCGGCACGTTCACGCGGGGCATGCGCCTGAAGCACCACCGCACCGGCAAGGACGTGACCGTGGCCAACGCCACCATCTTCATGGCGCAGGACCGCACCGGCGTGGAAGAGGCCTTTCCCGGCGATATCATCGGCATTCCCAACCACGGCACCATCAAGATCGGCGATACCTTCACCGAGTCCAAGGAAGCGCTGAAGTTCGTGGGCATTCCCAACTTCGCGCCGGAGCATTTCCGCCGGGTGCGCCTGAAGAACCCGCTGAAGGCCAAGCAGTTGCAGAAGGGGCTGGAACAACTGGCCGAGGAAGGCGCGGTGCAGCTGTTCCGCCCGCTGGTGAACAACGACTACATCCTGGGCGCGGTGGGGGTGTTGCAGTTCGACGTCATCGTGGCGCGGCTGGCCGACGAGTACGGCGTGGACGCCGTGTACGAGGGCGTGGGCACCCATACGGCGCGCTGGGTGTACTGCGAGGACAAGAAGATCTTCGCGGACTTCCAGGATTATCATCGCGGCGAACTGGCCGTGGATGCGGAAGGCGCGCTGGCGTACCTGGCCCCCAACCCGTGGCGGCTGGAATCGGCCATGGAGCGGTATCCGAAGGTGGAATTCCGCACGACGCGGGAAATCAGCTAGAGGGTGTCGGCATGAGTGTCTTTTTGACCTCTGCCTGCGTCAGAACAGTTTTTTATTCCGGTCGAATACCATCAGAGTATACTCCCTCCATAAAAAATTGTTCTTCCTTGGCAGAGAACAAAAATCCTACTCATGCCGACACCCTCTGGCGAGCGAGTGTGCTGTCCGGCCGGAGACGTAAAGGCCAGTGCGGTGGCGCTGCCGACGCAATGCACGTTTTACGATCCTTGAATAAGAATTGTGTGTGCCAATGCGCGGCACCCCCACAAGGAAAGAAGGTACACTCACTCGGTTAGTGAAATGGGATTAGTAGTAAGGAGTGGAATTTTTCCCGTAACGCAGGACGGTCCGGCATATGCCGGGCCGTCCTGCGTTTTACGGGAGAAAAATGGGAGAGGGCGGATCGCGTGCGGACCGTTGACGGCTATGCCCCGCCCGTGCCGCTGCCCGTCGCCCCCCGCTTTTCGCGGTAGCGGGCCACCTGGGTTTCGATGGCCGCGAACAGGGTGTCGCGGTTCACCGGCTTGGCGATGAAGTCGTCCATGCCTTCGGCCAGGAAGCGGTCGCGGTCGCCCTGCATGGCGTGGGCGGTCAGGGCGATGACCGGCACGTCCGCCCAGGCGGCCCCCTGCGCCGCCGCCTCGCGGATGCGGCGGGTGGCCTCCAGCCCGCTGACCACGGGCATCTGCACGTCCATGAGCACCACGTCGAAGGGGGCGCGTCGGCCCCGGTCATCGGGGCCGACGGTTGCGCCGGCTCCGGGTTCCATGGGGCAGCCGTCGCGCAGGCGGTCCAGCGCTTCCTGCCCGTCGATGGCCAGGTGCACCTCGTAGCCGCGTTCCTTCAGGAAGAAGGTCAGGAATTCGCGGTTCAGGTCGTTGTCCTCGGCCAGCAGCACGCGCAGGGGAGGGGCCGTTTCCGGCTCGGCATCGTCGGCCGCCCCATGGGCCAGGTGGGCCAAGTGGGGCGGACGGGCCAGGCGCAGATCGGTGGGGGCGGTGGCCCCCTGCGGTGCGTCCTTGTCCATGGGCAGGGTGAACCAGAACCGGCTGCCCTGGCCGGGGGTGCTGTCCACCCCGATGTCCCCGCCCTGCAACCGCACGATGTGCCGCGAGATGGCAAGGCCCAGGCCGCTGCCCCGGTGGAGCCGGGTGTGCGAGCCGTCGGCCTGCGAGAAACTTTCGAACAGCAGGGGCAGCTTGTCCGCCGCGATGCCGGAGCCCGTGTCCTCCACGCTGAAGCGCAGGCAGCCGCCCGGCCGGGGGCACGACCCGCTGCGGCGCACGTCCACGTGCACGCTGCCCGCGTCGGTGAACTTCACGGCGTTGCCCGCCAGATTCACCAGCACCTGGCGCAGCCGCAGCGGGTCGCCCTGCATCTGGGCGGGCGCCTCCGCGTCGATGTGCACGGTGAGCGACAGCCCCTTGCGTTCCGCCTGCACGGCCAGCGGCGCCAGCGCGTCGTTGACGGCGGCGCGCAGGTCGTAGGTCACCTGGTCCAGCCCCAGCCGCCCGGCCTCCATGCGCGAGAAGTCCAGCAGGTCGTTGATCACGTGCAGCAACCCCTCGGACACGTTGCGGATCATGGAAAGGTAGCGGGCCTGTTCGTCGTCGCGGGCGTGGGGCGTGGCGTCGTGCAGGCGGGAGAGGGCCACGTCCACGATGCCCAGGATGCCGGAGAGCGGGGTGCGCATCTCGTGGCTGATGTTGGCCACGAACTGGCTCTTGAGTTCGCTGGCGCTTTCCGCCTCTTCCTTGGCCCGTTGCAGGGCCTGCTCCGCCTCGTGCAGGCGGCTGATGTCCTGGAAGGCGCCGCGCGCCCGCACCGGCCTGCCGTCCGGCCCGCGCTGCACCACGGCCTTCATCTGTCCCATCATCCGCCGCCCCTTGGCCGTCAGCAGGGGGATGGTGTCCCAGAAGACGGATTCCGGCTCGTCGGCGGGTTCGGTGAGCATCCGCTCGAACTGCGCCACGTAGTCCGGGGCGTACATGCGGCAGCCCTCCAGCGGGCTGGGCAGCGGCGTGCCGGGCTCCACCTCGAGCAGGGCGTACAGCCCCGGCGACCAGTAGGTGGCCGCGTCGTTGGCGATGTCGAAGTCGAAGCTGCCGATGCCCGCGATGAGCTGGGCCTCCAGCAGCCGGGCTTCGCTGTCGCGCAGGGCCTGTTCGGCCTCGTGCAGGCGGGTGATGTCCTGGAAGGTGCCGCGCATGCGCAGGGGCGCGCCGTTCGCGTCGCGCTGCACCACGGCCTGCATGTGCCCCATGCCCCTGCGGCCCCTGGCGGTGAGGAAGGGGACGGTGTCCACGAGGATGCTTTCCGGCTGGGGAATGCGCGAGGCCAGCAGCGCTTCGTACCATCCGGCGCGCTCTGGCGCATGGATGACGGTGCCCTGCGAGGGGGGCGTGGGGGGCGTGGCCGGGTCCAGTTCCAGCAGGGCGTACAGGCCGGGCGACCAGTAGTCGGCCCGGTCGCAGGTGAGGTCGAACTCGAAGCTCCCGATGCGCGCGATGCGCTGCGCCTCTTGCAGGCGGGTTTCGCTGTCGCGCAGGGCCTGTTCGGCCTCGTGCAGGGGGGTGATGTCCTGGAAGGTGCCCCGGATGTGTTCGGGCAGGCCGTCCGCGCCGTGCCGCGCCATCAGGTGCAGCCGCCCGAACCCGCGCCGTCCGGTGGCGGTGACGTAGGGGAACGAGCGCTGGAGCGTGGTTTCCGGCCGGTCCGCCGGGGTGGACAGGAACGATTCGAACCATGGCGCGGTTTCCGGGGCATGGCGGCGGAAGGCCTCGCCCGGCACCAGCGGACCGTCGTGCGGGTCCAGTTCCAGCAGGTGGAACAGGTTGGGCGACCAGAACGCCTCGCCCTCGCGCAGGTTCACCGAATAGCTGCCCATGCGGGCGATGAACTGGGCCTCGTTGAGCCGGGCCTCGCTGTCGCGCAGGGCCAGTTCCGCCTCGCGCAGGCTGGTGATGTCCTGGAAGGTGCCCTGGGCGTGCAGGGGCAGGCGGTCCGGCCCGCGCGTGACCCGGCAGCGGAACTGTCCCCAGCCCTGCCGTCCCCCCAGGGTGCGGTACGGAAAGACGCGCTGCAATTCCGTCACCGGCTCGTCCGAAATGCTGGCCACGTGTTCGTGGTACCAGCCCAGTTCTTCCGGCGCGTGGATGGCGAATACCTCGGCCGGGGCCGGGGGCGGCTGCGCGGGATCGTGGCCGAGCATCTCGTACAGCCCGGCGGACCACACGAACGCCCCGGTGTCCAGGTACAGTTCGAAGCTGCCCATGCGGGCGATCTGCTGCGCCTCCTGCAGGCGGGCCTCGCTCTGGCGCAGGGCCACGCGGGCGGCCTCGCGCTGGGTGATGTCCTGCAGCACGGCCATGCACCGGGCGGGCGTGCCGGTTTCGAGGTCCTCGTGCAGGGGGCGCAGGCGCACCTCGTGAATGCGGTCGTTCACCGCCATGGTGAAGGTAAGCTCGGCGCCCGCCAGGGCCACCTGCAATTGTTCCTCGAAGGGCAGGGCCGCCTGCGGGGGCAGCACGTCCGAAGGCGTGGCCCCTTCAAGCCGCTGGCTTGGCGCCAGCAGACCGGTCAGTCCCAGCCCGTCGGCCAGCAGGCAGTGCATGCCCTCGTCGAAGAGCATGATGGCCCCGCCGGGATAGTTTTCGGCCAGGGTGCGGTAGCGGGCCTCGCTGCGGCGCAGCGCGGTCTCCGCCTCCAGGCGTCGGCCGCGCTGGCGGCTGGCCGACCAGGCCAGCAGCGAGACGGCCATGCACAGGGCCAGGGTCATGCCCGCGTTGGCCACCGTCTGCCGCCGCCACACGGACAGCGCCAGATCCAGCGGGGTGTGCATGGTCATGCGGAACGGAAAGCCGCGCAACTGGTGCACCGCCACCAACGCCTCGGGCGTTTCCACGATGCGCAGGCCGGGCGTGATGCTCCCCCTGCCGGACATGCCATCGTCGGGCATGTCGGCCAGGGACGCGCCATCGAGCGAGGGCGGCGCGTCCGGAGCGGACCCGGCCTGTCCGGTCTGTCCGGCCTGGCTCGCCTGCCCGGCCTTGTCCGGAGAAGAGGAACCGTCCCGCGAACCGTCCGGCCAGACGCCGGTGGCCGCGGCCACCGAGGCGCGCAGGCAGGCCGCCCCGGCATCCGGGGGCCACACCACCAGTGGCGAGGCATCCTCGCCGAGCAGCGCGGTGCATTCGGCCTCGTCCGGGTCGTAGTCCTGGTAGCGGTCATGGAAGGAAACGGGGTCGAGCAGGGCCGCCAGCGCCCCGGCGAAGCTGCCGTCCGGCCCGGAGATGCGGCGGCTCAGCAGCATCCGGGGGGGCGCGGCCCCATGCGGACCCTGGGGCTCCGGCAGCCTGACCACGTGGAAATCGCGCAGCAGGTCGCGGTGGGCGGCCAGCACCGCAGCCACGGGCAGGGGACCGGCAGAACCGGCAGGACCGGCAGAACCGGCAGAACAGGGGAAGGGGCCGGTGGACGCCGCCACGTGCCCGTCCGGGGCTATCCAGGCCAGTTCCATGGCATGGGGACGCAACAGGTCCAGCCGCCGGGCCAGCATCCTGTCGAGGGTGGGCCGGTCCGCGCCCTGGCGTTCCGCCACGTCCAGGGCCAGGCTGGCCAGCGAGATGTCCATGGCCTGCAACAGCCCGCCCACGCGTTCGCCCATCAGGCGCAGTTGCCCTTCCAGCCGCAGGCGGGCCATGTCCATGTGGCGTTCGCGCTCGCGCAGCACATGGGTGGCGCTGGTGGCCACCACCGTCGCCAGCACCACCAGCAGCACCCAGCCCAGCATGCTGTCGCCAAGGCGGGCCGGGGGAACGCGGAGGCGCGCTCCGGACCCGTGGCCGTCGGAAAGACGCGGCCTTTCGGGCGGCACTGGCGCGGCGGCGTCAGCCATGGCTGCGCCCGCCGCCGGCATCCCCGTCGGCGCTATCCCCGCCGACGTCATGCCCTGCGACGTCATGCCCAACGGCGTCATGCCCGGTCGCATTCCGGCCGGGGGGCGGTGTTTCGGCGGGCAGGGCCATCAGCGCCTCGGTGTCCTCGAACAGCCGTTCAAGGATGGAGTTGGAAACCAGCATGCCGCCGCGGGTCAGCCGCAGGTAGCCGTCGCGGATGCGCAGCAGCCCTTCGCGGTGCAGCACGTGCACCAGCCGCCGGTGGTCGCGCAGGAAGTCGCGCCCGGTCAGCTCGCGGTAGGCCTTCACCCGCAGGCCGCGCGCCGTGCGCAGCCGCAGCATGATCAGTTCCAGCACCCGCGTCTGCGGGGTCAGCCGTTCGGCCTCGGTGCCCACGCGGCCCTCGTCCACCTGGCGGGCCCAGGCGGCGTGGTCCTCGGGGTTGTTCCAGCGCAGGCCGCCGATGGTGGACGCCGCCGACGGGCCAAGGCCAAGGTAGTCCTCGCCTTCCCAATAGCCCAGGTTGTGGCGGCACTGGAAGCCCATGCGGGCGAAGTTGGAAATTTCGTAATGGATGTAGCCTTCGGATTCCAGCAGTTCCGCCCCGTCCATGAACATGGCGGCCTGGGCGCGCTCCGGCGGCAGGTCCAGCCTGCCGGAGACGCAGTCGTTCTCCAGCGGGGTGCCCGGCTCCAGCGTCAGGCCGTAACAGGACAGGTGGTCCGGCCGCTGGCGCACCACCTCCTTCAACTGCTTCATCCACTGGCGCAGGGTCTGGCCCGGCAGGCCCCAGATCAGGTCCATGCCCACGTTCTGGAAGCCCGCCGCGCGCACCGTCCGGTAGGCGTCCAGCGCTTCGCGCGCGCGGTGCGGCCTGCCCAGGGCGTGCAGCATGGCGTCGTCCAGGCACTGCACGCCCATGGACAGCCGGTTCACCCCCACGGACAGCAGGGTGCGCAATTCCGACGGCCGCAGCAGCGATTCCGGGTTGCCCTCCATGCTGATCTCCGCGCCCGGCTGCACCGCGAACGCCTTGCGCACCCGATCCAGGATGGCCCCGATGGTCCGCGCGGGCAGCAGGCTGGGCGTGCCCCCGCCAAAGAACACCGAGGTCACCGGCACGCCGCCCATGCGGTCGCCCCACACGGCCAGTTCACGCAGCACGGTGTCCACGTAGTCGCGCACGGCCGACGCCGCCCCCATCTCCAGCGAGTGGAAGGCGCAGTACCGGCACTTGCGCCGGCAGAAGGGCACGTGGATGTACAGCAGCATGGTTGTGTGGCCGGCTCCGTGCGGGAAGAGAACCGGGGAGGGGACCCTTTGAAAAGGGTCTCCCTCCCCGGACCCCTCCCCCCTAAACTTTTTCATTGTCGGGTTCCCACTCCCCCAACAGGAGAGGCAGGAAACGGCCCCGTATAATCCGCATAAAGCATGAACCTGCGGCTATCCCCGTCAATAAATGAGGGGGGTGCAGGGGGCATGGCCCCCTGCCCGCCGGAGGCTTACAAAAAACCGGCCCGCAGAGACAACAAAGAAGGAAACCATGGCGGACATCATCGTGCTGGACGACGTCATCGACGCGGGGGTGCTCATCAAGCGCATCCTGGAGCGCAAGGGGCACGCGGTCTCGGTGTTCACGGACGAGGAGGAGGCCATTGCCCACGTGCGCGGCAAGGGCGCGGACCTGGCCATCCTGGACATGAAGCTGCGGCGCATGACCGGGGTGGAGGTGCTGGAAGAGCTGAAGAAGCTGCGCCCGGACATCCGGGTGATCATGCTGACCGGCTACCCCACGCTGGAGACGGCCCGCGAATCGTTGCGCCTGGGGGCCAACGAGTACTGCGTGAAGCCCATCGACAAGGAAGAACTGGAAAGCAAGGTGGCCGAGGTGCTGGGCGCGTAGCGTTCCTGCGATATCTTTCCGTCACCACGGCTTGCCCACCGAAGGAGCGCAATGGCCATCGGCGAACTGTTCCGTCACTGGACCTACCAGGTCTTCGCGCCCGGCACCCTGCTGCGGCGCAAGTACAACGCCTTCCGCGAACTGCTGCGGCACGACTCGCGCAGTCTCGAACTCATCGCCGAACTGGAGGACATCCACTACGGCAACGAGAAGGTGGACTGGTCGCGCGTGGTCGAACTGGCCGACCAGTTGGACGACGCGGTGCGCGCCATGCTGGGCCAGCTGATGGAGATGAACCCCGCCCGGTACATGGGCCTGGCCGACTACTGCAACAAGATCGCCTTCTACATGCGCATGGCCGTCAGCGTGCCCGAGCCGGACCTTGCGCCCCCCTACGTCATCCCCCTGGCCGAGGCGCACCAGCGCCCGGACCGGGCGGGCGGCAAGGCCGCGCGCCTGGCCGCCGTGCGGCGCGAGACCATGCTGCCCGTGCCCGACGCCACGGTGGTCACCGCCGCCGCCTACCACTACTTCATCGAGCACAACGAACTGCGCGAGCCCATCGACGCGCGCCTGCGCCGCCTGCGCCTGTCGCGGCCGGACGAGCTGGCCGCCATCTCCGAGGAGTTGCGGGCCATGATCCTGGAGGCGGACCTGCCGCCCCGGCTGGAAGAGGACATCCTTACCGCCGCCTACGCCATGAGCCCCCAGCGCGCCCCGCTGGCCGTGCGCAGCAGCGCCGTGGCCGAGGACGGCCCGGTGTCCTTCGCCGGGCAGTACGCCAGCGTGCTGCGGGTGGAGCCCGCCCACGCGGGCACCGCCTGGAAGCGGGTGGTGGCCTCCAAGTACCAGCCGCGCGCGCTGTCCTACCGCATCCTGCACGGCCTGGCCGACGCGGAAACCCCCATGGCCGCGCTGCTCATGCCCATGCTGGACGCGGCCTGCGCCGGGGTGATCTACACCCGCGACCCCGACCCGCCGCGCCGCCTGCCCGCCGGGGAACTGGTCGAAGGCGTCACCGCCGTGCACGCCGTGGCGGGCACCGGCGACGTGCTGGTTAGCGGCGACACGCCCGCGCAATCGGCGTGGCTGTCGCGCAGGCCGCGCAGCCGCATCCTGGAACGGCCCGCGCCGGGCGCGCCCCTGCCGGCCACCCCCCTGCTGACCACAGAGGACATGAAGCGCCTGGCCCGCTACGGCCGCGAACTGGAAAACCTGTTCGGCGAACCGCAGGACGTGGAATGGGTGCTGGACCAGACAGGGCGCATCTTCATCGTGCAGTCGCGCCCAGTGCCCGGCGGCACGGAGCACGGCGTCGTGCCGGAGCGGGCCGCCGGGGTGGATGATGCGGGGGATGCCGCCCCGGCAGCCGACGCAGCCCACGACACGCTGCCCCTGCTGGCCGAAGGCAGCGAACCGGTCTCCGCCGGGGTGGGCAGCGGCACGGCCCGCCACGCGGCCATCTGCTGCGAGATCGGCGACATGCCCCAGGGCACCGTGCTGGTCACCACCACCCTCGGCCCCTCGCTGACCCGGATCATCGACCGGCTGGAGGCCGTGGTGGCCCAGACCGGCAGCCGGGCCTGCCATTTCGCCTCGGTGGCCCGCGAGTTCGGGCTGCCCGTGGTCACCGGCATCGCCGACCCGTTCACCGCCATCCCCGACGGGGCCGTGGTCACCGTGGACGGGGCCACCGGCCGCGTCTATGCAGACCGGGCGGGCCGGGAAAAGGGCGCGGACGCCCGGCCCCGCGCCCGGCGCAAGGCGGCGGCAGCGGCCCGCGAACGGCGCGGCGGCATGCGCCGTCTGGCCCGGGCCATGCAGCACATCGCCAAATTGAACCTCACGGACCCGGCCTCCAGCGACTTCGCGCCGGAAAACTGCCGGTCCATGCACGACCTGGTGCGCTTCGCCCACGAGCGCGGGGTGGCCGAGATGTTCTCCCTCGTGGGGCGCGGTGGGCGCGGCCTTGGCGGCGCCAAGAAGCTGCGCACCGACGTGCCCATGATCATGTACGTGCTGAACATCGAGGACGGGCTGTTCCCCACGGCGGCGGGCAAGGAGGAGATCGGCCCCGACGACTTCCGCTCCACGCCCATGTGGGCGCTGTGGTTCGGCCTGTCCGCCGCGCGCGAGCTGTGGGCCAACATGCCCCCGGCGGCGGACTGGAACGAGCTGGACCGCATCAGCGCGGGCATCTTCCGGCGCGACGCGCCCCAACTGGCCAGCTACGCGGTCATCTCCGCTCACTATGCGCACCTGATGATGCGCTTCGGCTATCATTTCGCGCTGGTGGACACCCTGTGCGCGCCCGAGGACCGCACCAACTACATCCAGTTCCGGTTCAAGGGCGGCGGCGCGGCGGCGGAAGGGCGCGAACTGCGCATTCGCGTGCTGGAACGGGTGCTGGCCCGGCAGGGCTTTGCCGTGAAGACGCGCGGCGACCTGCTGGACGCCCGGCACGGCCCGGACGCCGAGGCGGTGATCCAGAAACGGCTGGCCATGCTGGGCATGCTGCTGGCGGAAACCCGCCTGCTGGACGTACGCATCGGTGACGCCGACGAGGCCGAGGCCATGGCCGACGACTTCCTGGCCCGGCTGGACACGGCGGGCGGGGGCGCGCCATGAGCGGCCCCGGCTCACCGCCTCCCGCTGTCCCGCCCGGCCAGCCACCGGGGCATCCCCCGGCCCAGCCACCGCCCCCCCCCTCTTCGCCGTCTTCACCATCTTCACCGGGGGGCGGCGGCAGCTCCCGCCGGGGCGGCCTGTTGCTGCGCGCCGCGCGCGGGGTGGCCGCCTTCCTGCGCGATGCCTTGACCACCCAGGCCCCGTCGGGCCATCCCGCGTTCCCGGTCACCTGGGTCACCCCGCACATCGCCGCCGGACCCGCGCCGGTGACGCGCGAGCATCTCGACGCCCTGCGCGAACAGGGCATCCAGGCCATCCTGAACCTGTGCGAGGAATTGTGCGTGCTGGCGGAACTGGAGCAGGAGCAGGGCTTCGACGTGTTCTACCTGCCCATAGAGGACGAGCACGCCCCGGACGAGACCGCCCTGGAACAGGCCCTGGACTGGCTGGACGAGGCCGTGTACCTGGGCCGCCGGGTGTACATCCACTGTCGCTACGGCATCGGGCGCACCGGCACGGTGCTCAACGCCTACCTGCTGCGCCGGGGCATGGGCCAGCGCCGCACCGAACGGCTGATGCGCCGCCTGCGCTCCAGGCCCGCCAACTACCGCCAGTGGAGCGCCCTGCGCCGCTACGGCCGCCGCAACCGCCCCCTGACCCTGCGCGAACCCGCGCCCGAACCCGCCCGCCACGACGACCTGTTGCCCGTGCTGGCCGAATACGAGGCCTTGGCCGCCCGGCTGGACGCGGCCCTGCGCGCCATGCCCGGCATGGCCGACGCGCCGCAGTGCGGCCGCGACCACGCCCGCTGCTGCCGCGTGCCCCCGGTGGTGACGCTGGTGGAGGCGGCGGCCCTGGCCCGCAGCGCCGACACCCTGCTTACCGCCGCCCAGCGCGGGGCCGTGCAGGAGGCCTGCCGCGCGCACCGCGCCGTGTCCGCGCACATGACGGAAGAAGACGGAACGGCACGCGGGGCGAGCGGCGGCAAAGCCCCGGCGGACCGGATCGCCTGTCCGCTGCTGGCCCGGACGGCACGGGCCACGGCTGCGGGCGCGGATGCCGCTGATGCCGGGGACACCGCCCCGGCGGCGGACATGGGCGCACCCGATGCACCGGACGGGCGATGCATGCTGTTTGCCCGCCGCCCGCTGCGCTGCCGCCTGTCCGACATCCCTCCCTCCCCCGGTCTGCCGCCCGCCCCCGGCAGTCCCGATGACGACCCCGGCGAACGCGAGCGGCTATGGGTGGGCATGCTGGAACGGCCGCTGGAAGACCTGTCGCGCCGTACCTTCGTGGCCCTGGCCGGGTGCGAACCCGCCGGGGACCCGCCCTGCTTCCCCCTGCCGGAAGTGCTGTCCGGCCGCTACGTGCAGACCGTGTTCCACGCCATCGCCTGCCTGCTGCGGCCCGCGGCATCCGGAAACGGGGGCAACGGGGGCAACGGAGGCAACGGGACTAACGGGAATGGCGGGAATGGCGGGACTAACGGAACCGGCGACGACACCTGAGCCCCCCGTCCCGCGCAATGGCAAAGGGCAGGCGGTCCATCGACCGGCCTGCCCTGATCATGGGGCACATCCCGCCTTTCGCTCCGGGGCTACGCCCCCGGTTCCTTGATCGGTTCCCCCGGATACGGCGCGCAGCCGCACGAGCGGGCCAACACCTCCAGCACGGCCTTGGCGGTACGTTCCGACGAGGCCGGGTTCTGGCCGGTGACCAGCAGCCCGTCCACCACCACGTGCGGTTCCCACAACGGGCCGCGCTCGTACTTGGCGCCAAGCCGGGTCAACTCGTCCTGCAACAGGAAGGGCACCACCCGCGACAGGCCCACCGCGTCCTCCTCGGCGTTGGAGAACCCGGTCACGTTGCGCCGGGCCACCAGCGGCTTGCCGTCGGGCGCGGTGGCCCGCGCCAGCACGGCCGGGCCGTGGCACACCGCCGCCACGGGCTTGCCCGCGCGGTGCATGTTCTCGATGATGGCCAGCGAGCGCGTGTCGTCCACCAGATCCCACAGGGGGCCGTGCCCGCCGGGGTAGAACAGCACGTCGTAGTCCTCGGGCCGCACCTCGGCCAGGGGCACGGTGTCCTTCAGGGCGGCCATGGCCGCCGGGTCCGCCGTGAAGCGGCGGGTGACCTTGTTCCGGGCCTCTTCCGTCTCGCTGCGCGGGTCCACGGGCGCGGCGCCGCCCTTGGGCGAGGCCAGGGTGACCCGGGCCCCGGCGTCCACGAACACGTAGTAGGGCGCGGCCAGTTCCTCCAGCCACAGCCCGGTCTTGTGGCCGGTATCGCCCAGCCTGTCGTTGGACGTGACGATCATCAGCACCTTCATGGCAACCTCCATATGTGACGGCGGCACGCGGCCTGCCGTGGCGAATGCGGAAATTCCGAGACGGGCGGCACGCCGCGCATGACCGGCATCCCCAAACGGCTGGGGGGACGACGAGGCGGATCGCCCAGTATCCCAACATAGTGAAGGCCGGGGGAGCGGGCAAGGGGAAAGACGCGCGGCGGGCCGGACGGAACCCGTGACGCAACCGCCCCGCCGGACGCGTCCGGCGGGGCGGTGTTCCAATGGCTTGCGGCGGCGCGTGCCCTACAGGATGCCGAACTTCGCCTTCGCCTCCCGGCGGCGGGCATGCAGGATGGGCTCGGTGTAGCCCGAGGGCTGCTCGCGCCCCAGCAGCACCAAGTCGCACGCGGCCTGGAAGGCCACGCTGGCGTCGAAATCGGCGCTCATGGGCCGGTAGGCCGGATCGCCTTCATTCTGGCGGTCCACCACGGCGGCCATGCGCCTGAGCACCTCCACCACCTGTTCGCGGGTGCAGATGCCGTGGTGCAGCCAGTTGGCGATGTGCTGGCTGGAAATGCGCAGGGTGGCCCGGTCCTCCATCAGCCCCACGTCGGTGATGTCCGGCACCTTGGAGCAGCCGATGCCCTGTTCCACCCAGCGCACCACGTACCCCAGGATGGACTGGGAGTTGTTGGCCAACTCCTCTTCCACTTCCTGCGGGGTGGGGCGTTTCGCCGGGTCCGCCGGCAGCAGGGGCAGGGTCAGCAGGTCGGCCAGGGTGGCGCGGCGCTGGCCCGCCAGGGTCTTCTGCACGGCGGCCACGTCCACGGCGTGGTAGTGCATGGCGTGCAGGGTGGCCGCCGTGGGCGAGGGCACCCACGCGCAGTTGGCCCCGGCCTTCGGGTGGGCGATCTTGGTTTCCACCATCTCGCGCATCATGTCCGGCTTGGCCCACATGCCCTTGCCCACCTGGGCGCGCCCGGCCAGGCCGCAGGCCAGGCCCACGTCCACGTTCCAGTCCTCGTAGGCGGTGATCCAGCGTTCGCCGCGCATGGCGTTCTTGCGCACCACGGGGCCCGCCTCCATGCAGGTGTGTATCTCGTCGCCGGTGCGGTCCAGGAAGCCGGTATTGATGAAGATGACCCGCTCGGCCGCCGCGCGGATGCATTCCTTCAGGTTCAGGGTGGTGCGGCGCTCCTCGTCCATGATGCCGATCTTCAGGGTGTTGCGCGGCATGCCCAGGGCGTCCTCGGCCATGCGGAACAGCTCCACGGTGAAGGCCACCTCTTCCGGCCCGTGCTGCTTGGGCTTGACGATGTACACCCCACCCGTCCGGCTGTTGCGGTAGCGAGCCGTGCCGCGCAGGTCGTGCAGGGCGATGTAGGCCGTGGCCAGGGTGTCCAGCATGCCTTCGGGAATCTCTTCGCCGGACCGGGCGAGCACCGCGTCGGTGGTCATCAGGTGGCCCACGGTGCGCACCAGCAGCAGGCTGCGGCCGGGCAGCGCGAAAGACTCTCCGTCGGTCCCGACGTACTCGCGGTCGGGATTCAGGGTGCGCAGCACGCTGCGCCCGCCCTTGGGGAATTCGGCCGACAGGTCGCCCCGGAACAGGCCCAGCAGGTTGCGGTAGGCCAGGGCCTTGTCCGCCCCGTCCACCACGGCCACGGAATCCTCGCAGTCGAGGATGGTGGTCATGGCCGCCTCCAGCACCACGTCGCGCACCCCGGCGGCATGCTCGCGGCCGATGGCGTGCTCGCGGTCGATGCGGATTTCCGCGTGCAGGCCGTGGTTGCGCAGCAGCACCGCGCCGTTGCCCCCGGCGGGCGCGCCGGAATGCCCGGCAAAGCGGTCCGGGTCGGCCAGGCCCGTTTCCGCGCCGTCCTTCAGGGTGACCGCCAGGCGGCCGCCGCGCACGTCGTAGCGCGCCGCGTCGGCATGGCTGCCCCTGGCCAGCGGGAAGGCCTGGTCCAGGAAGGCGGCGGCACGCGCCACCACCAGCGCCCCGCGCGCGGGATTGTACGCGCCGCCGCGCGGCACCCCGCCCTGGGCCGGGTCTTCGGGAATCACGTCGGTGCCGTACAGGGCGTCGTACAGGCTGCCCCAGCGGGCGTTGGCCGCGTTCAGGGCGTAGCGGGCGTTGGTGATGGGCACCACCAGCTGCGGCCCGGCCACCAGGGCTATTTCCGGGTCCACCCCTTCGGTGGTCACGGCGAAGTCCGGCCCCTCGGCCACCAGGTAGCCGATGGACCGCAGGAACGCCTCGTAGGCGGCCCCGTCGTGCGGGACGCCGCGCCGCTCGCGGTGCCAGGCGTCGACGGCGTCCTGCAGTTCGGCCCGTTTTGCCAGCAGGGCGCGGTTCCTGCCGGTCATGGTCTCCACCATGTTCTCGAGGGCGGTCCAGAACCGGTCGGGGTCTACGCCGGTGCCCGGCGCGATGTCGCGGACGATGACGTCATACAGCGGCGCTGCGATCTGCAGGCCACCCACCTGAACGCGCTGCGTCATGTTGTGCTCCTGTAAGTTGGCGGAACGGGACTGGTCAGAACGGGCCGGAAACGGAATCCGGAACGGCATGGTCGACGGCGCCGCGAAGCGCCCCTGCCGGATGGAATCTGCGGACGGAATCGGCGCGCGGGGCGGACCGCCCGGCGCAAACCGGCGGCCCGGAACGCCGGATACCCGCCAGCGCGGGCTCCGGCCCCATTTCAGGCATACCCGGCCCGGCCGCCCATTGCAACGCCCCCGCGCTTCCACCGGGTTCCGCACCCGTGGCATCCCCCGATATCCGGGCCGGATCCGGAGACGCCGCCCGTTCGTGACCTAGGTCACCGACAGGCGCGCCGCGCATGCGAAAGTGATTGCACGGGCACTGGCATCCGGTGTAGCGCTGCTTTCTACCGGAAGGGTCCGTCCCGCGCGGCATCATCCGAAAGGCACGGCCGCTCCGCGCTCCACCACCGTTCCGCCCCTCCGGCCGCCGCCCTTTGCGGGCGCCGGAAGGGCCACACCATGCACGTATGGCACCGCAAGGGGGACTTTGCATGCGCAACGTCAGAATCGGCACCCGTCTCGTTTCTTGTTTCATCTTCGTCGCCCTGCTGTCCATGGGCCTCGGCATCGCGGGCTACGTCAGCATGCGCGAACAACTGGCCGCGCAGACCGAACTTTCCGACGTGTACCTGCCCGGCATCGAATCCCTGGCCCAGGCGCGCTTCAACCTGCGCAACGTCACCGTGGCCCACCGCACCCTGCTCATCCCCGGCCTGACCGACAGGGCTCGCCAGTACAAGAACCTGGCGGACGCCGTCACCGCCTTCAAATCGGGCATCGCCCGGTACGAAGCCATCGAGCACGGCGCGTCCGAACAGGCCGAGTGGCACGAATTCCTGGACAGCCTTGCCGCCTTCGAGCGCGACATGGCCGAGGCAGCCGCCCTCATCGGCGGCTGGGAACGCAACCCCGGCGACACCGCCGCCCACGACAAGGCCGCCGCCTTCGTGCTGGGTCCGGCCACGGAGCGCAGCCGCGTGCTGTTCAAGGAACTGGGCGACGTCATTTCCGTGAACATGGCCTCGGCCAAGGCCCAGCAGCAGGCCGCCGCGCAGACCGCCTCGGGGCGGCGCACGGTGATCTCCGTGCTGATGGTGGCCGTGCCCGCCCTGGCGCTGCTGGCCGGGGTGCTGCTGACCGTCTCCATCGTGCGGCCGCTGCGGCGCGGGGTGGTGTTCGCCTCTGCCGTGGCCGAAGGGCGGCTGGACACCCGGCTGGATATCGACCAGCGCGACGAGGTGGGCCAGCTGGCCGACAGCCTGCGCACCATGGTGGACAACCTGAAGGCCAAGATCGGCGAGGCCGAGGCCGCCACCCGCGACGCCGGGGCCGAGGCGGAACGCGCCCGCGCGGCCATGGCCCAGGCGGAGGAAGCCACCCGGCGCGCCCAATCGGCGCGGCGCGAGGGCATGCTGGCCGCCGCCGGACAGTTGCAGGGCGTAGTGGAGGTGGTGGGTTCCGCCTCGGAACAGCTTTCCGCCCAGATCGGCCAGTCCACCCAGGGGGCGGCCGTGCAGTCGCAGCGCGTGGCGGAAACCGCCGCCGCCATGGAAGAGATGAACGCCACCGTGCTCGAAGTGGCCCGCAACGCCTCGCAGGCGGCGGAAACCGCCGAGCACGCCCGGCAGAAGGCCGACACCGGGGCCGCCGTGGTGGGCCGCGTGGTGGAGGAGATCGGCGCCGTGGAACGCCAGGCCGTGGCCCTGAAGGACGACATGGCCGACCTTGGCCGCCGCGCCGACGGCATCGGCAAGATCATGAACGTGATTTCGGACATCGCGGACCAGACCAACCTGCTGGCGCTCAACGCCGCCATCGAGGCGGCGCGCGCGGGCGACGCCGGGCGCGGCTTCGCCGTGGTGGCCGACGAGGTGCGCAAGCTGGCCGAAAAAACCATGCAGGCTACGCGAGAAGTGGGCGAGGCCATCACGGGCATCCAGCAGGGCACCCGCCGCAACGTGGAGCACGTGGAGCGCGCCGTGGCGTCCATCGAGGAGGCCACCGGCCTCGCGGGCAGTTCCGGCGAAGCCCTGCGCGAGATCGTCACCCTGGTGGAACAGGCCACCGACCAGGTGCGCTCCATCGCCACGGCCAGCGAGCAGCAGTCCGCCGCCAGCGAGGAGATCAACCGGGCCGTGGACGAGATCAACCGCATCTCGGGCGAGACCTCCGCCGGCATGAACGAGTCGGCCCGCGCGGTGGAAGAACTGGCGACCCAGGCCCATTCGCTGCGCAGGCTCATCGAGCGCATGCAGCACGACGAGGCCTAGCCACCGGCCTGCGGGACCGGCGGGACAGCGAAACAGCGGGACAGCAGAGCAGTAGAACAACGGCTCCCACGGGCGGGACGCCACGGCAACGGCCGGGCGTCCCGCCCTTTTCGCGCCGCCTGCGCAGTGCGTCCGCCATGGCGTGAAGTCGCGGTGGCGGTGGCGGTTGCCAAGTCTTGAATGATAATTATTTTCATTTATGAACCGGCGCGCGCCGCGCGATCCGGCCCCATGTCCCCGCCGTCCTGCACGCCCGGCGTCCCGCGTCACGGGATGCCCGGCAGACCGTTGTTCACGGAGCCTCGCGCACGGCGGCCCGGCCATCCGGGGTCGAGCCATCCGGGATCGAGCCATTGGGAGCCCGGCCGCGCGGCGCATGTCCCGCCGGTGAAGACAACGGAGGAACCGCCATGAAACTGGACGCACTGCACCCCCGGAACTGGTTCCGCAGGGGTGCCGAACGTGAAGACGCCGGTTCCGGCCGGCATGATGACAGCCGCCGTGCGGCCCCCATTCCCTACGACGTGGAATGCGCCGACGAACGGGAAAAGGTCCGCAGGCTCATGGAACTGGCGGGGGCGGAAGAACTGCTGTACACGGCCATGCCCCTGCAGTCCGCCGAGTGCGGCTTTGAAGGCACCCGCCGCCTTGCGGTGGACATCGCGGTGGAGGACGACGCCTACGTCGTCGTGGCCGACGTGCCCGGCCTTGTCCGCGCCTCGGACGGCAACGGCCATGGCGCCGCCATCGATGACCCCGACAGCAACGTGGGGGTGGACGTTCACGTGGACGGCAGGCGGCTGTTCATCACCGGCCGCATGCACTCCTCGCCGCAGGACAAGGGCCGGGGCTGGCACCGCATGGAGCGCAAGTCCGGCACCTTCAGGCGCATTCTGGTGCTGCCGGACGATGCGGTGGCCGAAGGCGTGTCCACGTCCCTCAAGGATGGCGTGCTGACCGTGAGCATTCCCCGCGCCTCGTCCGAAGAGTGCGTGTGGGTGCCCGGCGAGGATACGCCGCGCGCGGGCTGCCACGCCTGACCGGAACCGCGCACCGTCCGCCGGGCCGCACTGGCAGGCCCGGCGGGCACATCCCCCCACCCACCCCGCGCTCGCGGAATCCCGTGCGGCAGCCCATGGCGACCGGCGGCCGGGGTTCCGTCCAACGCACCGGAGCATCGGGGCGCCGGGGACACTCGCCACGCCCGACGGCGGAGGGGCCATCCCCTCCGCCGTTTTCCGTGTCGCCTCCCGGCCGGGGGCGCCCGCCCCGCCCCCCTTGCCCGCCGGGCCATCCCGGCCCGGTTGACACCTGCCGCGTATCCTGCCAGCCTGACACCATCGGCAATCCCCTTTTTCACCCTTCCGCGTCACGCGGCGCTGCCGGAAGGGTGCGCCACGCGCGCCGCACGGAGGCAGGCCATGCAACTGACCGACCGCGTCCACTGGGTGGGCAAGATCGACTGGGAACTGCGCACGTTCCACGGGCAGGAATATTCCACCCACAAGGGCTCCAGCTACAACGCCTATCTGGTGCGCGACCCCGGCGGCCGCACCGCGCTCATCGAGACGGTGTGGGGTCCGTACGCCCGCGAATTCGTGGCCAACCTCGCGCGGGTGGTGGACCTTTCGTCCATCGACTACGTCATCGCCAACCACGGCGAGCCGGACCACAGCGGTTCGCTGCCGGAACTGATGCGCCACATCCCCAAGGTGCCGGTGTACTGCTCGGCCAACGGGGTGAAGTCGCTGAAGGGCCAGTACCACGCGGACTGGGACTTCCGGGTGATGCGCACCGGCGACAAACTGTCGCTGGGCAGTTGCGAGCTGGTGTTCGTGGAAATGCCCATGCTCCACTGGCCCGATTCCATGATGTGCTACCTGACCGGCGAGAACGTGCTGTTCAGCAACGACGCCTTCGGCCAGCACTACGCCTCGGAACTGATGTTCGCGGACCTGGTGGACGAATGCGAACTGTGGGCCGAGGCCATCAAGTACTACGCCAACATCCTTACCCCGTTCAGCCCGCTGGTGACGAAAAAGATCGACGAAGTGCTGGCCCTGGGCCTGGCTGTGGACATGATCTGCCCCAGCCACGGGGTGATCTGGCGCAAGGACCCGTTGCAGATCGTGCGGCGCTACCAGGAATGGGCGGCCAACTACGCCGAGCACCAACTGAGCGTGGTGTACGACACCATGTGGAACTCCACCCGGCGCATGGCCGAGGCCATCGCCGCCGGGGCCGCGCAGGCGGACCCGACGCTGACGGTGAAGCTGTTCAACTCCGGCCTGGTGGACAAGAACGACATCATCACCCAGATCTTCCGGTCCAAGGTGCTGGCCGTGGGCTCGCCCACGGTGAACCGGGGCGTCCTGACCTCGGTGGCGGGCCTGCTGGAAGAGGTGGAAGGGCTGAAGTTCCGGGGCAAGAAGGCCGCCGCCTTCGGCTCGTACGGCTGGAGCGGCGAATCGCCCAAGGTGCTGGCCGAACGGCTGGCCAAGTGCGGCTTCTCGCAGGTGGGCGACCCGGCCCGCGAGGCGTGGAACCCCGACGACGAAGGGCTGGAGCGCTGCCGCGCCTTGGGCCGCCAGTTGGCGGAGGCTGCCGGGGAATAGCCGGATGCCCACTGCCGGATGCCGCACTGCCGGATGCACAACGCCACGGGGCGCGGGAAAAAAAAGCCCCGCGCCCCGCTTTTGCGACGGGCGGCGCGGCGGCGAACCTGCCCCGCCGCGCTGGCCGCGCTCGCCGCTCTCCCCGCTCCCGCCCCTCTCATTGACGGCACGCCGCGCCGCCCCCTATGACAGCCACGGGCAGCACGCCTGCCCGTGTCACTCCGGGGCGCGGGCAGCCGCATCCGTCGCGCGCCGCGCGCACCACCCAAACCGGCCCGCGCCGACATCGCAACCTCCACGAGGAATCCATGCACCGCCGCACGCCGCCCTTCGCGGGCGATTCCTGCGCCGCCGGGGCCTGAGCGCCACCGCAGGCCCCGGGCGGGTCCGCCGCGCCATCCCCCGCCGCCATGTTTCCGTCCGGGCGTGCCGCCGCCGGGCACGCTCCCGCCGGACACGCTCCTGCCGGGCAGGCTCCCGCCGGACTCGGCCCGGCGGAACGGGCGCTCGTCGCCCGCGCCGTGCGCGACCGCTTCATCGCCGTGGCCCAAGGGCCGGAGGGCAAGTTCCGCTACCCGGTGGGCGATGCCGGGCTGGCCGGGCTGGGCTATGACGAAGCGCTTACCAGCCGCCTGCCCGCCGGGGTGCGCGCGCATTTCTGCGGGGTGGGCAACCCCTTTGCGGCCGTGGACGCCTGCGTGTGGCCGCCGGTATGCTTCCTGCCGGAACCGGACCATGCGGAGCAGGTGTCCGCCTCGGGCAGCGGCGTGCCGGGCGACATGTTCAACGACATGCCGGATGCGGAACTGGACGCCCCGGTGTGCTTTGGCGACCGCCTTGACGTCCGCTCTGACGACGGGCCCCCCGCCGCGCCGCATGGCGGCACCCCGGACACCGCCCCCCGCGACCGCTGCCTGCCGCCGGAACTGGCCGCCTGCCCGGTGCGCCCCGGCGATGCCGTGCTGGACGTGGGCTGCGGCGCGGGGGTGGACACCCTGTGCGCCGCCCTGCTGGCCGGACCCGGCGGCGCGGTGACCGGGGCCGACGCCAGCCCGCACATGCTGGACCGCGCCCGCGCCAATCTTGCCGCCATGGACGACGCGGCGGCTCCCGCGGCCCGCGCCCCGGAACAGTCCGCCCCCATACGCTTCGTGGAGACCGGGGCGGAACGCCTGCCCTTCGCCTCCGGCAGCTTCGACGTGGTCATTTCCAACGGGGTGTTCAGTTTGGTGGTGGACAAGCCCGCCGCATTGCGCGAAATCCACAGGGTGCTGCGGCCCGGCGGCCGCCTGCGCCTGGCCGACCAGATACTGGACGGCCCCGCCCCGCAAGGCGCGGACGTGGTGTCCACCTGGTTCCGCTGACAGGGCGGCGCGGTACCGGGAACGGTGTTCCTGGCCATGCTCCGCGAGGCGGGATTCCACGACGCGGCCTGCATCGGCCGCACCGGCCACCGCAGTTCGTCCGTCACCGAAGGCGCGCTGTTCGCCGCCACCAGACCGGAATAAACAGCCCGGCCCGCGCCGTTGCGCGCCTCTCCGGGCACACCACTGCATCACGGGAGCAACGCACCATGAGCACCCCCGCCGCCGCATCCGGCCTGCCCGCCATCACCTGGGACGACTTCGAGAAGGTGGAACTGCGCACCGGCACCATCGTGCAGGTGGAGGAATTTCCCGAAGCCCGCAGCCCCGCGTGGAAGGTGTGGGCCGACTTCGGGCCGGGCATCGGCGTGCTGAAGTCCAGCGCGCGCATCACCCACCTGTACGGCGCGGGCGACCTGCTGGGCCGCCAGATCGTGGGGGTGGTGAACTTTCCGCCCCGGCAGATCGGGCCGTTCCGCTCGGAATTCCTGGTCACCGGCTTCGCGCAGGCAGACGGCAGCGTCGTGCTGGCCGTGCCGGAGCGGCCCGTGGCCAACGGCCTGAAACTGGCCTAGTTCCGACTGGCCTGGACCCGACTGGCCTAGACCCGGTGGACGCCCGGCCCCATCCATCTGTATTCCAAGGTTTTTTCCGTGACCAGCCAATCCCGCATCCCCGCCGCCACGGCCGCCGACGCCCAACCAGCCCGCCCCGACCAACCTGACCGGCCCGTTCGGCCCGTCCGCTACGTCATGGGCGTGGACACCGGCGGCACCTGCACCGACGCCGTGCTGGTGGACGCCGCCACCCGCCGGGTGGTGGCGTCGGCCAAACGGCCCACCACCCACCACGACCTGGGCCGGGGCATGGCCGGGGCCATGGCCGCCGCGCTGGCCGCGTCCGGCCTGCCCGCCGGGGCCGTGGACCTGGTCTCCGTGTCCACCACCCTGGCCACCAATGCCGTGGTGGAAGGGCAGGGGGCCGAGGTGGGGCTGTTCATCATCGGCTACGCCGGGCGCATCACCGTGCCCTGCGCGTCCATGGACGCCATCCCCGGCGGCCACAGGCTGGACGGCTCGGAAGAGGCGCCGCTGGCCCTCGACCGGCTGGTGGACTCCATCCGCCTGATGCGGGACCGGGTGGACGCCTACGCCGTGTGCGGCATGATGAGCTTCGTGAACCCGGCCCACGAACTGGTGGCCGAGCGGGCCATCTCCATGGTGGACCCCAAGCCGGTGTTCTGCTCGCACCTGGCCAGCTCGCGCGCGGGCATGAAGGAGCGCGCGGCCACGGCGGTGCTCAACGCCCGGCTGCTGCCGGTGATGCGCCGCTTTCTGGACGGGGTGCGCACCGCGCTGGACGGCCTTGGCATTGCCGCCCCCGTGCTGGTGGTGCGCGGCGACGCCACGGCCATGCCCATGGACGCGGCCCTGCGCAACGCATCGGCCACCGTGGCCAGCGGCCCGGCCGCCATGGCCGGATACGGCGCGGCATTTGCCGCCGGACGGCTGGCAGGAGAGGACGCCGGACGGCTGCCGGATGGTGACGAAGGCGCGAACCGGGGCGGGGAAACGCCGGGCGCGGCTGAGGATGCGGCACCAGACACGCCGCCCCCGCCGGACGCCCTCATCGTGGACGTGGGCGGCACCACCACCGACGTCACCCTGCTGCGCCGGGGCCGCCCGGTCATCCAGGCCGACGGCATGGTGGTGGGCGACTGGGAAACCCACGTGGAAGCCGTGGAAATGTTCACCGTGGGCGTGGGCGGCGACAGCCTGGTGCGGCCCGAGGCCGACGGCACGCTGTCCGTGGGGCCGCTGCGCGTGGTGCCGCTGTGCATGGCCGGTCCCCTGCCCGACCCGGCGGAATGGCTGCGGCCCGGCGGACGGGCGCGGTGCATCTGTCCCGTGCGCCGCGAGGGCGTATGCGGCGGGCCGGACGGCACGGACAGCGGCGAACACGGCGCGCCACCCGCACAGGGCGCACCGGCCTCACCGTCCACACCGGCCCCACCGCCCTCACCATCTGGGGACGCCGCCGAACGCGCGGTGCTGGACCATCTGCAAGCCCATGGCCCCACCCCGGCGGGCGACCTGCTGCGCGCGCTGCGCCTGCCGGAAAGCACGCTGGAGCGGGCCGTGGACAGGCTGGTGCGCCAGCGCGCCGTGCAGGTGGCCGGGTTCACCCCCACCGACGCCCTGCACGTGCTGGGCCTGCTGGATCTTTCCGGACTGTCCGATCTGTCCGATCTGGCCGATCTGCCGACCGGGGCGGGCAACACCGCCGCCGCGCTGGCCGGGGCGCGGGCGCTGGCCGCCCTGCTGCCGCCCGGCGCACGGCCCAACACGCCACAGGACGCGGCCCGCGCCGTGCTGGCCGCCGCCAGTCGACGCATCGAGGACGCCGTGGTCCAGCACGTGGCCCGGCGCGAGGTGGGCGGCAACTTCGCGGCCTACCTGGCCCAGCGGCACCGGCATGCGTTGCTGCGGGTCAACGTGTCGCTGGGGGTGCCCATGGTGGGCATCGGCGCGGCGTCGCGCCATCTGCTGCCCGCCGTGGCGCAGGCGCTGTCCACCACGGTGACCTTTCCCGGCCGCTACGACGTGGGCAACGCCCTGGGCGCGGCCCTGCTGGCGCTGGGCGAAGGGGATGCCGCCGCCGGGGGCTGCCGCGCCAGTGCGGATGACGGCGCGAACAACGGCGGTACGGCGGAAACGGCGTAGTCGCGGCAACACGGGCGGCATCAGCCACCCGTCCCGCGCCATTCACCCACCGTCCGTACACCGTCATCTTGACGCGCACCGCCCTTTCGGCGCACCGTCACCGGGCCGGACGTGGAGCCGGGTCCGGTCACCGAACATGCGGCCCATCGGACGGCCATCCGGCACCACGTACGCAACCACCGTCACGCACCACCGCCGCCACGCGGCGCGCAAGGATACGCCATGCACAGCCACGATCCCTTCCAGCCCCCCAAAGCCGACGCCTGCGGCTGCGGCCACGACCATGACCACGACTGCCAGTGCGCCGCCGGGGCGCACCGCCCGGCCTGCTTCGACGCCGCGCTGGAAGTGGCCAGCGAGTGCGAGGACTGCCGCGTGGTGCACGCCTGGCTGCACCTGAACGGCAAATGGGTGCTGCACGCCTGGGGCGAAACCGACGAGGCCGTGTACGACCTGACCGAAACCCGCACCCCGCAGCCCCGCGCGGACTACTACGCCCGCAACGGCGTGACCGAGGAACGCCTGCGCCGCTACGGCCGGGTGGAGTTCTTCACCATCATGGCCGACACCGGCAGCTTCGGCCCCTTCGACGCCGCCTTCTTCTTCGCGCCCGAAAGCGACACCGACCCGCTGGCGCGGTAGCCCACGCCCCGGCCTCCCCACCACCCCATCCCCCGCAAACGCAACGGGCCGGAGGATCGCTCCTCCGGCCCGTTTGTCTGACTCCGCCTCACGTTTCCATCACCCGCGCCTCCGCCCATGCCCGATGCGGGGCAGCAGCCGATGCCCGTCCGCCGCCACCGCCCGCCCCCTGCATGCGCCGCTCACTGCGGACCGCCCTCCACCGCCGCCGGAATGTCACTGGCGTAGGGACGGGCGCAGCCCACGGCCAGCAGGTCCACGACGCGGTGGGGATCGGTATCCCGTACCAGCGCGACGACCCGGTACCGCTCGCAGGAAGGCATGGTGCGCCCCACGGGGGTATGCTCGAACCGCTCCAGTCCGTCGAGGAACTGGTCCTCCTCGTCCCCGACGACATCGAAATTCCCCGCGCTGCCGCCGGAGTAGACGCCCGTCATCTCCACCGTTACCAGACGGGCGCGCCGTACCAGTTCCACCTCGTGCAATTCCAAGGGCATGACCCCGCTGGCATCCTGCGGATCCCGGGTGCCTAGGCCCCGAATGCGACAAACATCACCATCGGCACACACCGCAGCAATGCGCCGCGCGGGTTCGGACCGTTGCATCATCACGGCCCAGGGCATCTGGTACCCCGAGGATTCCAAGAAGCAATATCCCGTCGGGTAGCTGTGCCATGCTCCCGTAACATCAATGGGAACGCGTTCCGTGGCGGCTATGCGCCGCACCCTGTCAATGCGAAGAAACACCGGTCCAAGCCGCTCTGCTGTTTCCACAACCCCATCTATGCCGCACGTATCCCCCATAGAGCACACCTGAAAAACCTTCTCGAAAGTTCTTCCATACTTATCCGACAGGCCTGTGCTCGTTCCATCATGATAGATTGAATATACACCCACGACACCTTCCAAAGACACCTGTTCTGCATGTGCCGTATTAAGGCAGGCGGGCACTGTCACCCACAGTACCAGTGCGATAAACATCAGCCTAATTCTCATCACCCTCACTCTCCACTTTTCCACCTTCGATAGCTCTGTGCAGATTTATCAAATTACCATTAAATTCATTGTCGACACGATCGCGCACTTCCTTGTCTCCATCGTACCCCATCTTGAACGCCTTCCCCAATGCATCCAACTGCTCCTCCACACCCATGTTCCGCAACGTGTCGCTATCTGGGAGATGTTTCGCCACGTTTCTTGAAAATGCGTTCCCGCCCCGCAGAACTCCCATGGAAAAAGCCGCGCCTTGAATGGCTTCCGAACCCGTATCAAGGCCAGCCTTTTCAAAGGCTTTCAGTGTCGGCTCATAATGCGTTCTCTGGATATACGCCTCGTTGGCGGCGGACAACGCGTCGGGATGCTCACGGGCCATTTCCGGCCATGCAGCGGCAATGGCCTTGGGGTCGTCTTGCAGCGCCCGGTACTTTTCCGGCAGATTCGCCGCTTCGGGACTCTTCATGAAATCCTTCAGCGTACCCCCGGTCAACTGGTACGACCCGCAGGACCCTGATTTGGAAACGGTTTCCAGCCCCTTGCCCGTGGTCTCGTGCAGCTTGGTGATGTCGCCGGGCTTGTCGTAGTAGTCCAGTATCTTGTCCGGCCGCAGGATGTTCCGCTTCGGGTCGGCAAAATCCTCCAGCGGCGGCGTGCGGCGGCCCATTACAGCCTTGCCTCCTCCTGCGCCGCCCCCCGCGTCCGTGACGCTGCCATTGCGCTGGGCGCTGCCGTTGCGGTTGGCCGCCATCAGAGTGCCCGCGAAAGGATCGTCCTGCGTTTCCCGCGCCGGAGCCGCGCCGCCGCGCAGCGCCAGGTCGTCGTCGCTCGTCGCATCCGTTGCGTCGGGCCATTGGCGCAGCATCGCGCCGACGCGGGGCGAACGCTCCTGTCCGGCGGAAGGCTTCAGTCGTTGCCAGGGATGCACGTCCTGCGGAAAGGCCGTCTCCATGGCGCGCTCCCACCAGCGCGTGCCCGGCGCGCCGTTCCGCTCGGAGGTGGAGCCGCTTCCGGCGTTGTTCGAAAACAGCGCCAACTCGCCCCTGGTTTCGGCAGTGCCCGGCATGGTGCGCAATTCCCCCTTCACCTCGTCGGCCCTGAGGGCTCCCCTCCACTCGACGCCCTTCGGGGGCTGTCGTTCGGATCGTGGGGCGTTCCTGCCCTCGAAAATGTCGCGCATGCGCTCTTCCTGCAGCATGTCGTAGCCCCGGTCGCGGGGCTGCCGGAACACGGCATAGTCTTGCAGATCACGCACGCCGGTGTCGTCGAACATGGTGCGCTGGAAGCGTTGCCGCCAGTCCTTGTCCTCGTCGTCGGGCAACGGATCCTGTTCGTCGCGGCCGAAGGCGTCGATGGTGCGGATGCCCTGCACCAGTTCGCCATACCAGTCCTGCATGGTGCGCGCCGAGCGGGCGCGGCCCACCACGCCTTCCAGCGAACCCGCCAGCTTGCGGCGGCGGGGGTCGTCAGCGTTCTTCAGGCCGGACGAGAACAAGCCGTAGTTCATACGTGCCTCCGTGTATAGATGGATGCGCTGCTTCGGACGCCATGCGGCGTGCCCATGTGGTGCAGGCAAGGCGGCGAGGCGGGTTGCAGGGCGCCCCGCCGCCAGGGAGATGCGCGCCCCGATGGCGCGGAGCCACGCTACCCCATGCCTTGCGGATGAATACGACCGCAGGGGGGGTGGAAGGGGGTTGCCGGGCGGTCCCAAGGGTACGCGGCCATGACGCGAAAAACCGGAGAACCTCCGGGAACACGACAATGCCGCCCGGACGCCGATTCCGGCCTTTGCGCTGCACCACTGCACCGCCCCCCCCTCGGCCCACCGGTCCTCCGCTCTCGATGCAAACGCCACGGGCCGGAGAATCGCTCCTCCGGCCCGTGGCATACCTGGCACCTTCTCCCGCTGCCCCCTGTTGTGTTCCTGTCGCGTTCCTGTCGCGTCCTTTACCGCGCCCCCGCCCCCGCGCGGCACTCCCCGGCCAGCCGCCCCAGGGTGCGCAGCCCTTCGGCCATGCGTTCGTTCCACAGGCCGTTGCAGCCAAGGCGCAGGTAGTTGGCGAACTTTTCCTGCGTGCTGAACACGGCCCCCGGCGCCACGGATATGCCCGCCTGCCGCGCGCGGAAGAATAGTTCCACGCCGTCGGTGCCGGGCGGCAGTTCCACCCACAGCACGCCTCCGCCTTCGGGCCGGGTCACGCCGGTGCCGGGCGGAAAGCAGTCCGCAAGGTGCATGCGCATGGCCTGCATCTGGCGCGAAAAGGCGGTGCGCAGGCGGCGCAGTTGCCGCTCCAGCAGGCCCTGGCGCAGGTATTCGGCCATGGCGAACTGGGGCAGGGTGGCCCCGCAGACGTTGGTGGTGGCCTTTATCTCCCGCGCGCGTTCTCCGATGCGCCCGGTGACCATCCAGCCCATGCGGAAGCCCGGCGCCACGGTCTTGGAGAACGACGAGCACAGCGTGACCAGCCCGTGCGCGTCCCATTGCAGGAAGGTGGACGGCCGCGACGGGCCGTAGTGCAGGTCCGTGGACACGTCGTCTTCTATGAGATGGATGCCCCGCCCGGCCAGCATGTCCAGGATTTCGCGCTTGGCGTCGTCGGGGGTCAGGCTGCCGTCGGGGTTGTTGAAGTTGGGCGAAAAGGCGCACGCCGCCACCCGGTGCCGGTCCAGGATGTGCCGCACGTCGCGCGGGTCCACGCCCGCCTCCGGGGTGCTGGGCACCTCGATGGCCCGCAGCCCCAGCGATTCGATGAGTTGCAGGAAGCAGTAGTAGGTGGGCGACTGGATCATCACGATGTCGCCGGGCCGGGTCAGGCAGCGCAGGGCGATGTACAGCGCCTCCACCGCGCCGTTGGTGACCAGGATGTCGTCCGGCCCCGCGCCCACGCCGCATTCGCGGTGCCGCCAGGCGATCTGGCGGCGCAGTTCGATGTCGCCGGGAATGGTGGCGTAGGCGGCGGCCTCGCCCGCGCGCGAGCGCATCACCTCGGACAGGATGCGCCCCAGCGCCCGGCCCGGCAGCAGCGATTCGTCCGGGCACAGCACCCCGAAGGGGACCAGGTCGCGGTTGCCCACGGCTTCGAGCACGGTGGAGATGAGCCGGGCGCGGTTCACCTCGCGCGGGCCGGTGGGCGGCTCTGGGCGGGCCTGCGGCACGGGCAGCCCGCGCATGCCCCGGCGCACGAAATAGCCGGAGCGGGGCCGCGCCTCGATGATGCCCTTGCGCTCCAGTTCCAGATAGGCGTGGCCCACGGTGGCGATGGACAACCCCATGGAGGTGGCCAGCCCGCGCAGGGACGGCAGCCGATCGCCGGGGCGGAACCGGCCGGACTGGATCATGTCCGCCACGTGGCGCTCCACCCGGTGGTAGTGGAAGGCGGCGGTGTCGCCGTGGGGCGGGCCGCCGGGGGGGGCGGGCGCGTCGAAACCGGCGTCCGGATCGACGTCCGTATCGGCGTCGCGGGCCGTGGCGGCAAACGGGCGGGCGGGCATGGGGCCTCCTCGCGGGTGCGGCGGGCGTGGGGAATGCAGTTGGGCTACTCTGGCCAAGCCTGCGGCCACGCCATCTGTTATGCTTGTTTTTCAGTTTGACTGTATCTGTTCAGGTGACAGATTTCATGGTCATGTGCAACCCGGAGGTTGCACCATGGATACCGATTCGTCGCCCGGCATGGACCATCGGACCCCGCCGCGCCAGTCCGGGCAGCACCAGTACGGGCCACACCAGCCCGGGCCGCATCCCGGCACGGCCGCCGCGCCCGCGCCCCGCTTGGCCGCCGTGCTGTCCGGCATGCGCCAGGCCCTGCCCATCGTGCTCGGCTACGTGCCGGTGGCCTTCGCCTTCGGGGTGCTGGCCCGCAAGACCGGCATTCCCGCATCGGGCGCGGTGTGCATGTCGCTGATGGTCTTCGCCGGGTCGGCCCAGCTCATCACGGTCAGCCTGCTGGCGGGCGGGGCATCCCCGGCCACGGTGGTGCTGACCACCTTCGTGGTCAACCTGCGCCACCTGCTCATGTCCGCCGCGCTGGCCCCGGCCCTGCGCCGCTGGCCGCGCGCGCTGCAATGGCTGTTCGCCTTCCAGCTCACGGACGAGACCTTCGCCCTGCACGTAAGCCGCCTGCCCTCGGCCCCCGGCGATGCGCGGCCAGAGCCCCCCCGCGCCGAAACCCTGGCCCTGAACATGACCGCGCAAGCCTCGTGGGTTCTGGGCACCGTCATCGGCGTGTTCGGCAGCGAGCTGGTGGCCGACGTGCGCCCCCTGGGCCTGGACTACGCCCTGCCCGCCATGTTCATCGCCCTGCTGCTGCCGTACTGTCGCAAGGCGAGGCGCTTCGCGCTGGCCGCCGTGCTGGCCGGGGCGCTGTCCGTGCTGCTGGCCCTGGCCGGGGCCGGGCAGTGGAACGTGATCATCGCCACGGTGTGCTCGGCCACCCTGTGCACCCTGCTGCCCGTGCGGGCCCAGGCGGCACGGTGCGCGGCGGACTCCGGGGCCGCCCACGGCGCGGCAGATGACGGCGACGGCCGGGAACCGGACGGAACGGATGACCTGAACGGGCTGAACGGGCTGGCGGAACCGGCCGGGCCGGGCCGCGCCCCCACCCTGTAGCCGCGCCGCGAGGAAACCGGACATGACCACCACCTTCTTCCTGATGCTGTGCGGCATGCTTGCCGTCACCTACATCCCCCGCGCCGTGCCCCTGCAACTGCTGTCGCAGCGCGAACTGAACCCCGTCATCACCCGCTGGCTGTCCTTCGTGCCCCCGGCGGTGCTGGCCGCCCTGCTGGCCCCGGACCTGACCATGCAGGCGGGCGCGGTGCACATGGCCGCCGACAACCTGTACCTGCTGGCCGCCGTGCCCGCCACGCTGGTGGCGTGGCGCACGGGCAGCTTCTTCGGCACCATCGCCGTGGGCATGGCCGCCGTGGCCTGCGCCCGGCTGTTCGGCATGGGGTAGGGGCCAGTTGCCCTTTACCCCCTTCGCCTTTCCCCCCACACCCCGACGGTAGACCGGGCGTGCGGCGGCGGCGCGGACACCTCCTTGCCGCGCCGTCGCCGCCGCCCGACTTCATTTCCGGCCCGCCACCCCGTTCCGGCCAGTTCCGGCCAGCCCTCCGGCCCCGGCCCGCCCTCACCCCGTTCGCTCCCGGCCCGCGCACCCGCAACCGTCGGCAAGCGCCCGCGAACTTGCCCCCGCATGCGCGGGCGTGTAGAAGGGGCGGGTACCGTCGCGCGCCCGCTTCCGTCCGGTTTCCGGCCCTTTCCGGACGTGCCCTTTCCGGGCGCGCCTGCCCCGCCCACCATCCCCCCTTTCCGGGAGAAGACGCATGCTCCGCACCCTGTTCATCCCCCTGCTGCTGGCGCTGGCCCTTGCCGTGACCTCGATGGCGCCCGCACCCGCGCAGGCCGCTTCCGCTTCCAACGAAGAGTTGAAGGCCGCCCTGCGCGACCTGCTGCGCGAAAATCCCGACCTGATCCTGCAAGTGCTGCGCGACAACAGCGAAACCGTGCTGGAAATCGCCCAGCAGGGCTCCAACGTGCGCCGCAAGAAGGCGCTCCTCGCCCAGTGGCAGACGGACCTGACCCAGCCCAAGAAGGCCAACCTGGAAGGCCGCCCCATGCGCGGCCCGGCCAACGCGCCGGTGACCATCGTGGCCTACTCCGACTTCACCTGTCCCTACTGCCAGCAGGCGGCGGGCACCGTGGAACTGCTGCTGGCCAACTACAAGGACAAGGTGCGCTACGTCTTCAAGCACATGCCGCTGGACAGCCACGACAACGCCCGGCTGGCCTCGGAGTACCACGTGGCCGCGGGCTTGCAGGACGGCAAGAAGGCCTGGGCGTTCTACGAAACCGTGTTCCGCGACCGCGAAAAGCTGGTGGCCGAGGGCGAACCCTTCCTCAAGAAGGCCGCCGCAGAGGCCGGACTGGACATGAAGCGCCTGGCCCAGGACATCAAGGGCAAGAAGGTCAAGGATTCCATAGAGGAAGACATGGCCGAGGCCCGCGCGCTGAACGTGCAGGGCACCCCGTACTTCCTGGTCAACGACCTGGTCATTCGCGGCTCGCTGCCGCTGGACCTGTTCTCCGACGCCGTGGACATGGCGCTGGAGGCGGCGGCCAAGGCCAAAAAGTAGATCACCCCGAGCACGACGCGACACGGGCCGCTCCGGCATTGCCGGGGCGGCCCGTTTGCATTGGCGCGGCGCTGGGCGCGGCCATGATGACCGAAAAAATGACCGGAAAAGACGACCGGAAAAACGGAAAGGAATGGAAGGGCGCGGGCTACTTCCTGCGGCGGCGTTCCAAGGTGATGCCCGCCAGGAACCCGCCGATCATGCCCATGCCGAAGGCGCGGGGAATGCTGTCGCTGAAGCCCAGCAGCGCCGCGAACACGCCGAGGGAACCGCCGATGAGGATGCCGCGAACGATGTAGCTGTCCATGCCTGTCCTTTTGCGTGGCTGAGGGATGCGGGTCCGGCAGGGGCCGGGGCCGTCTGGAGCCCGAAGGACCGGAGCGCGCTCCGGTGTCCGGAAGCACCCTGAATCCGGGCGGATGGTAGCCGCGGGAGGCGACGGGTGTCAACGCGGGCGGGCAGGGGCCGCGCCGGAAGGCACGTCTCCCCCCCCCTCGCGGCAGGCGCGCGCCGCCGAAACAGAAACCCGGCCGCTGGGGCCGGGTTTCCGCAAGGGGGGTCGGTCTGTCGGGCAAAGAGGAGTCCGGAGAGGGCCGGGAAAGGCCGGGGTCCAAGGAAGGCGGAGGAGGGAGGGGCGGCGGGTGGGCTGTCCCGCCGCCCCTGCGGTCACTGCATCAACGAAGGAGGAGTTTGGGCTGGTCGCTGTCTCATGTGCTTTGGGCACTATCTTGTCGTCGCCGTGGCGGCCGCTGGTCGCTTCCGGGGGCTCCGAGCCCCCGGCTGGAGATACCGTGCGGACAGGAGGAGGTCGGTCCGGCACAGTGCGGGTGCTGTTCGGCAGGTTGCCGATGCGCCCGTATCGCTTCGGTCGTCCGGACCGTCGCCTTGGTCCGGCGGCCGTTGCCGCGAATTCGTTGCCCGTGCCCTTCTCCGCAAGGGGGAACCGGAGAGGGGCCAGGAGCGGCGGGAGAACGGGACGCCACACGTCCACCGTATCCGCGAAGAGCCTCGCGGAGTTCCCCTGCCGCTCGGAACGTGCCGGGCCGCACGTGGGTTGCCTTCGGGCGCTTCGTCCTGTTCCTTCCCCGTTCCCTTTCGGTGGTCCCTGCCACCGGCGCGTGCCGGGGGGAGGGGGGGGGGGGGGGGGGGGGGGGGGGCCGCCGCGCCGGGGGGGTCGCGGCGGCCAGGGGGATCAGGCCAGGGCTTGCACTCTGCGAAGGGCAGCGTTGTCATGCGCTGATGGGGAATAAGCACAGGGCGTGCCAAACATTGAAATACTGCTTTTTCAGCGTATTATATTTTTTCAGGAAAATGTGCAGACTTCTCTTGTGCAGTGATATGCACATAAATTTTGCACAAACAGGCTGCACGTGTGCAAAACGGATACACTCTGCCCGCCACGGCATGCACGGTGGGGCCCGCTCCTGCCGCCCCGCCTGCCCCCGCGACGGAACGCCGGGCCGAAAAGAAAACCGGACGCCCGGCTATTCGTCGCAGCGCACCGTGATGCCCGCCTTGCGCAGGGCGGCGGCGAACAGCCCGTCGCCGTCCACCAGGGTGCGGGAAAAGCTGCCGTCGTAAATACGCCCGCAGCCGCACGAGGGCGAACGCGCCTTCAGGATGGCCTCGGTGCAGCCCGCAAGCAGGGCCAGGCGCACCCCTTCCTCCGCCCCTTTGGCAAAGGCGTCTGTGGCGTCGGACAGGGCGCCGTCGTCCTCGCGGCACAGCACCTGGCCGTCGCGCAATTCGCACGGCGGGCGCGGCGTGGGCAGCCCGCCCAACTGTTCCGGACAGACCGGCAGGGCCAGCCCCTGCCGCACCAGTTCGATGATCCCCTCGCGGGGGTTGGCCTCTCCGTCGAAGCGGCAGGCCACGCCCGCCAGGCAGGCGCTGACCACGTAGATCATGGATGCCTCCGTTTCCGGCGGCCGCGCGGCCCCGCGCGTCAGCGCACGGGGAACACGGGCGGACACGGGTGCGGGCAGGACGGGCAGCGGCGCGGGAAGCGGCCCCCGCCGTGCGCGCAGGCGCATCATGCAACCCGTAGCGCAGCCCGCCACATAGCCCGCCGCGCGGCGCATGGAGCCCCCCATGTTCCGGCCCACGGACATGACGGCGCGCAGCGTCCTGCAGCCCGCGCCGCCGCTCTGCGGCATGCGCGGCATTCCGCCGGTATATGGCGGCAAGGGTACCCGCCTGGCGGCATCTGTCAACCGCGCGAGCACCTAAGCCTCCCCGGCCGACGCGGCGCGGCCCGCGCCCATGGCGGCGTCCTCTCCGGCGGCGCGGGGAGTCTGGGCGTAGTAGCGTTCCAGCCCGTCCGGGCCCATGAACCGTTGCAGCATGCGCGGCGGCGATTCCAGCAGGTCGATGATCAGGAAAGCGTCCAGCGAACCGAAGGCGCGGTCCACGTGGAAGGTGGCGATGCGCCCGCCCAGCTTCAGGTAGTGCTTGAACAGGATGGGGATGGTGCGGCCGCCCTCCATGTCGCGCACCAGGGCGCACAGCGCGTTCCAGTCCAGCCCGGCGGGTTCGATGCGGCGCAGGCAGCCGGGCTGGCGGATGGACGGGGCGGTGCGGCCGCGCACCAGCCGGGCCGTGGCGGCGCAGCCGTGATGGCGGGCCAGGTAGTCCATGATGGCGTTCAGCGAGTAGGGCGTGTAGTCCAGGCTCACGCTCACCGGGCCGAACAGGCGGCGCACGCCGGGACGCTTGAGGATGAACCGGCCGATGCCCTTCCACAGCAGCAGCAGGGGGGCGTAGTCGCGCTGATGGTCCGCCGCCACGAAGGCCCGGCCCAGTTCCAGCGCGGACGCGCCCGCGAAGAATTCCGGGCGGAACCGGAACAGGGTGGAGGAATACAGCCCGCGCTGGCCCTGCGCGGCCAGGATGGCGTCCACCTCGCCCAGGCGGTAGGCCCCGGCCAGGGCGCGGTCGCCCTGGTGCCACAGGACCAGGTGGCGGTAGGCGGCGTCGTAGGCGTCGAGGTCCAGCGGCGCGCCGCTGCCTTCGCCCACCGCGCGGAAGGTCGCCTCGCGCAGGCGGCCGATTTCGCGGACCAGTTCGGGCGAACGGTCCGCCGTGGTCTCCACGATGGTCCACGGCCCCTCGCGCAGCAGCACGTCGTCGGCCGGGATGGCCGCCAGTTCCGCCTCCAGCAGTTCCGGCGGCCGGGCGGCGGCGATGGGCCGCATGCGCCGCGCCGCCTGCCCGCCGGGGGCTCCGGACACGGCGCGTCCCGGCAGGGGCAGGGGCAAGGGCAGCACCCGGCGGGGCTTGGGCTTCAGGGCGTAGCAGCGCATGCGCAGGTAGGCGGTGCGCGCCTCGTCGTCGGGCAGTTCGTTCAGGGTGGCGGCGGCCACGGGCCGCCCCACGCTGAGGGTGACCGTGGTGTTGCGCTTGCGCAGGAGTTCCTTGGGCAGCATGGCCGTGCGCGCCACCGGGTGCACCAGGCCCATCAGGTTGAAGAGCATGGAATTGCGTCCGTGAAAATACAGCGGCAGGGCGTCGGCCCCGGTGCGGCGCACCAGCCGCCCCACGGTGGACTGCCATGCGGGGTCGGTGATTTCGCGCCGCGAGGGTTGCAGGTGCGACACCGTGCCCGAGGGAAACACCACCAGCGCGCCGCCCTCGGCCACGTGTCGGATGGCGTTGCGCAGGCCCGCCATGTTGCGGCGCTGCGCCCCGTCGCCGCCGAAGGGATCCACGGAAAAGATCAGGCCGCGCAGTTCCGGCACCGCCGCCAGCATGTAGTTGGCCAGAAAGCGCAGGTCGGGCCGCACGGGCAGCAGGGCCTTGGCCAGCACCAGCCCCTCCAGCGCGCCGAAGGGGTGATTTGCCGCCAGTATCAGGGGACCGGCGGCGGGCACGCCCTCGAAGCCCTCGCCCTCGGCCCGCACGGAAACGCCCAGCACGTCCAGCGCCAGCCGGGCGAAATCCAGCGGGGATTCGCCTTGGGGCAGGGCGCGATACAGCGAGTCGATGCGGCCCACGCCCAACAGGTGCAACAGCGGGATGCGCAACGGCGCGGGAATGCGCCGGGCGGCGGCGGGCACCAGCGAGCGGGCGCGCACGGGATGCGGCAGGGCCGGGACGGCGGGCGGCGCGGTGGCCGCCACCATGGCCGGGGCCGACGGCGTATCCAGTATATGCGGGGGCGGGATGGAATCGGCGGGGGTGCGGGGGCGGAGCCTGTCCATGCGTCCTCCTGGGGTGGCCGTTCCGGCCGGAGACGGGTGGCGCGGAGGGCCCCGGGCGCCGCCTGCATGTCGGCACGGCGACCGACTGACGGCGGGCGACCGGCGGGCCGCGTGGCGGGGGGTTTCCGTCCCGTGGCGGCCGCGTGCCTGTTCCGCGAAATGGAGTCCTGTTGCATGGATGGATAGGCGCGTCAGGTGGAGAAGCCATGACCGGCCGGTGAACATTGCGTGAAGGGCCGCCGGGCCAGGAGATGGGCGGCGCGCGTGTCACCCGATTGTCGGCGGCCCGTCGCCGCGCCGTCGCGCACCATTCCCGCCCGTGGGGCAGAAGGGGCAGTGTCCGGAAACCGGGGTCGATCCGCACGACAGGATGGCCCCGCAGCCCGCGCGGCCCGCCAGCCTGCGCCGCGCCACGGAAGGAACGCGCCATGACCGACCGCCATCACGCCGAAATCCGCCGCCGCCTCGAAGCCGAACTGACCCACCTGCGCCGCCAGCTGCTGGTGGAAGGCGGCGTGGAAGCCTGCGCCGACGAGAACGAATTCGCCTCGCGCATCAGCGAACTAGCCCTCAGCATGACCCTTCTGGACCGCGCCGGACGGCGCATCCGCGAAATCGAAGGCGTGCTGCGCGCCATGGACGCCCACGACTACGGCGTGTGCGACGCCTGCGGCGACGACATCCCCCTGCCCCGGCTGCTGGCCCGCCCCACCACCCGGCTGTGCGTGCACTGCCAGGCCGAGCTGGAAGCCCGGGCGGGCCGTCCCGCCGAGGCCGTGGAGCGCATCGAGGCCCGTTAGCCCCGGCCATTCTCCCGGCGGCCACGCGCGTGGCCCGGTCCATGTCCTGCGCCTTCCCTCCCGCCTCCGGCGCGAAACGTCCTCTCCCTACTTCCCCTGCGCGACTAGTTGACAACGCCAACCATCTTTGGCACGATAGTTGTCATGAACAACGATTTCTATGTCCTGGAAGACCTAGGGTTCATGACCATCACGGCCAACCGGCTCATGGCCGCCTTTCTCCGCCGCAGGATGGCCCGGGAGGGCATCGACCTCACCGCCGAGCAGTGGGGGGTGCTGGTACTCGTCTGGAACAGGGGCAGCATCGGCCAGGACGAACTGGCCCATATCGCGTGCGTGGACAAGACCAGCATGAGCCGCGCGCTCGCCGCCATGGAGCGGAAGGGGCTCATCGTGCGCACCCCCGACTCTATCGACGCCCGCCGCAAGGTCATCAGCGCCACGGAAAAAGCCGACGAACTCAAGGAACGCAGCCGGGCCGTCACTGAAGAGGTGCTGGCCCTCACCCTGAAGGACGTCAGCCCGCAGGACCACGCCACCTGCATACGGGTGCTGGCCACGGTGAAGGAAACCCTGCGCGCCACCGGGCGCTGAGCCGGGCCGCCGGGCCACCGGGCCGCCACGCGGCAACAGGAAACGCCACACGGAAAGAGGGGCCGCCGCGCGGCCTTGCCATTCCCCAACAACACGGGAGGAACGCCATGCAGACCGTCATCGAACGTACCCAACGCCTGCTGGAACTGCTGGGCCACGACGAGGAACCCTTCGGCGTGCACTACACCGACCGGAAACCCGCCGACGGCTTCGGTCCCAAACCCGGCGAGATCTTCACCCGCGACCGCGAGGCCGCCGGGCAAATCGACTGGCAGAAGGCGTTCGGCAACGAGTTTTCCTGTCTCATGGGCAACATGTGGCTGGCCCGCAAGAAAAAGAAGGCGGCGTGGATCAGCCACGAGGCCTGCGGCTGCATGGGCGGCGGCTTCTATTCCGGCATGTACCGCCCGTACCTGGAAACCAACATCTTCTACGTGACCACGGGCATTCCCGGCACGCCCATGGAAGGCGAACACTACCTGCCCGACCACCAATCCATGCGCGCCTTCATGGACGACACCATTCCTCCGGAAGCCCCGGCCAAGTACTGTGTGCTCAAGCCGCTGAGCCAGTTCGGCGACGGCGAGGAACCGCTGGTGGTGGCCTTCTTCGCCCGGCCGGAAGCGCTCAACGGGCTGTTCTCGCTGGCCTGCTACGCCACGGGCAGCCACAACGCCGTGGCCTCTCCGTTCAGCGCCGGGTGCGGCAGCCTCATCGCCTGGCCGCTGGCTTACCAGCAGCGCGGCGAGGAGCGCGCCGTGCTGGGCGGGTTCGACCTTTCGGCCCGCAAGTTCATGAAGACCGACGAAATGAGCTTTGCCGTGCCGCTGCCCATGTACCGCAAGATGCTGGACGCCATGGAGCATTCCGCGCTCACCCGCGACACCTGGCGGGGCGTGCGCAAGAAGGTGGCCAAAAGCATGCGCGCCTGGGGCGAAGGCCCGGCCGGTTGATACGATGACGTTCCGGTGATGCCCCGGTGACGCCCCGATGATGCCCCAGTGGTGCCTTGGTCGCGCCGGGGCGGGGCCGGGCGCGGCAAGCGCCGTCCCGGCCCCGCCTGTCCGGCCCACCCGGAACCCGGCCCGAAAAATCATTCACCCGCACCCACGCCCGGCCGCAAGACTGAGCCATGACATCCCGCCCGGCCTCCCCCCTTGCAGTCCGCAGCGCATGGCAAGGGTTGACAGGGGAGGTCCGGCGGCATATCCACGTTTCAAACAATGATTGAATGTTGAATTTGAAACTATGTTGGCAACCGGTGAAACGACAGGATGCGGACAATGAGCGACCACGGCCGCACGGCCGGACGGCAGGACCACCCCCACCACGCCGCCCCTCCCGATGAACGGGGCAGGCCGGACAGGCCGGACAGACCGGACAGACCGGACAGGCCGGACAAACAGAGCAGGCAGAGCGGGCGGCACGGGCAGGACTGCCGGGACAGGCAGGATCAGGGCACGCGCGAACGGCTGCTGGCCGCCGCGGCAGAGGTCTTTGCCGAGCACGGCTACACGTCGGCCACGGTGCGCGAAATCTGCCGCCGGGCCGGGGCCAACGTGGCCGCCGTGAATTACCATTTCGGCGGCAAGGACAAGCTGTACGCCGCCATGCTGGACCACTACATGCGCACCTGCCAGGCCACCTTCCCGCTGGACCTGGGGGTGACGCCGGAGTCCACGCCCGAGGAGCGGTTGCGCGCCTTCGTGCGCGGACTGGTGCTGCGCGTGCTGGGCGGCGGCGACGACCCGGTCAGCGAGGCGCACGGCAAGCTGGTGTCCCTGGAGATGATAGACCCCGGCCCCGCCTCGGACGCCCTGATCCGCGAGCACATCGTCCCTGTCAACAACCTGCTGGACGACATCCTGCGCGGGCTGCTGGGCCCGGCGGCCAACGACCCCGAAGTGCTGCGCACCTGCCTGCTGGCCATCTTCGGGCACATCACGTTCTATTTCAACGGCCGGGGCGCCATCGCCCACATCTACGGACGCGAGGATCCGACTCCCGAGTCTCTCGAACGCATAGTGGACGGGGTGACCCGCTTCACCATGGGCGGCATCGCGGCCATGTCCGGGGGAAACAACTGCCACACCGTCGGGCCGCCCGAGCCATGCCGCCCGGCGCGTGAAGCCACCGGCCCGTCCAAGCCATGATGCCCGGCACGCGAGGGGCGCGGCCCGTACCGGCCGCAACCCGCCGGACCATGACGCGGCGCGGGGTTGACGGCCCCTCCCGCCCCATGTAGAACGCGGCACTTCGATAGCTCGCTACAGAATAGCAACCTACCGGATTCCCCCGTCCCCAGCCCGCCCCGTCGCACCGGCGGACCGGCACGGCGCACCGGAATTCCGGGAGACACACCCAACCGTCCCGCATGTCGGCGCACCGGGCGTACCCCACGCCGCGCCGAGGAGGAACCACCCCATGCAACACCGCTTCCCCATTCCGTCTCCCCGCCCCCGCGCCGCAGCCGCCGCCATGGCGCGGCCCCTGCCTGCCCTGCACATGGGGTTGTTCGCCCTGGTCCTGGCCCTGGCGGCCGTGCTGACCGGCTGCAAGGACGAATCCGCCGCCCCCAAGGCCGCGCCCGCCCCGCTGGTGGTGGTGCAGCAGGTGCAGCCGCGCGACCTGCCCCTGACCTACGAATACGTGGGGCAGACGGCCGGCTCGCGCGAGGTCGAGGTGCGCGCCCGGGTGGGCGGCATCCTGCTGCGCCGCGCCTATGCGGAAGGCCGCCCGGTGAAGAAGGGCGACCTGATGTTCGAGATCGACCCCGAACCGTTCAAGGCGGACCTGGACCAGGCCCTGGGCCAGCAGGCCCAGGCCGAGGCGCGCCTGCAAAGCGCCCAGAGCAACCGCGACCGCGTGCTGCCCCTGTACCGCGAGAACGCCGTCAGCCAGAAGGACCGCGACGACGCCGTGGCCGAGTTCGATTCGGCCAGGGCCGCGCTGGAAGAGGCGCGCGCCCGCGTGAAGACCGCGCGCATCAACCTCGGCTACACCCGGGTCGAGGCCCCCATCTCGGGCATGACCAGCAAGGAGACCCGGTCCGAAGGCAGCCTGGTCACCACCACCGCCGACGGCAGCCTGCTGACCACCATCTCCAAGGTGGACCCGGTGTACGTGAACTACTCCGCCCCCAGCGTGGACCTGTTCCGCCTGCGCCGCATGCGCGAGGAAGGCAAGATCACCCTGCCCCAAAAGGGCTACGACGTCACCGTGCGCCTCATCGACGGCTCCACCTACAAGCGCACCGGCACCGTGAACTTCATCGACCCGCTGGTGGACCCGCTGACCGGCACCATCCGCGTGCGCGCCGAATTCCCCAACCCCGAGGCGGAAGTGCTGCCCGGCCAGTTCGTGCGCGTGATCATGACCGGCGCGGTGTACAACAACGCCCTGGCCATTCCCCAGCGCGCCGTGCTGCAAACCCAGCAGGGCCCCATGGTGTGGGTGATCGGCGAAGGCGACGTGGCCCAGCCGCGCCCCGTGGAGATCGGCCTGCCCATCGGCAACGAATACATCGTGGAAAAGGGTCTTGCCGCCGGTGAACGCTACGTGGTCGAGGGGCTTCTGAAGGTGCGCCCCGGCCAGCCGGTGACCATCGGCCAGCCGCGCGAAGCCCAACCCGGCCAGAACGGCCAGAGCGGGCAGTCCCCCGCCGGAAATGCGACCAAGGCCGCAAACCAGGGCTCCTAGCCCGGCCCCTAGCAGGATTCCACAATGATATCACGCTTTTTCATACACCGCCCCATCTTCGCGTGCGTGATCTCCATCGTGATCATGCTGGCGGGGTTCATGGCCATGCGCACGCTGCCCATCGCGCAGTACCCGGAAATCGTGCCGCCGCAGGTCATCGTCTCCGCCGTGTATCCCGGCGCCAGCCCCGAGGTCATCGCGGCCACGGTGGCCTCGCCGCTGGAGCAGCAGATCAACGGCGTGGATGGCATGCTGTACATGAACTCGGTCAGCGCCGGCAACGGCGCGATGACCATTTCCGTGTCCTTCGCCGTGGGCACCGACCCCGACCAGGCCACCATCAACGTCAACAACCGCGTGCAGGCGGCCACCGCCGCGCTGCCGGAAGAGGTGCGCCGCCAGGGCGTCACGGTGACCAAGCGGTCGCCCTCCATCCTGCAGGTGGCGAACATGTTCTCGCCCGACGGCCGGTACGACTCGGTGTACATCAGCAACTACGTGCTGGTGAACGTGGTGGACGAGCTGAAGCGCCTGCCCGGCGTGGGCGACGCCTCCATCTTCGGCGCCAAGGACTACTCCATGCGCGTCTGGCTGCACCCGGACAAGCTGGCCCAGCTCAAGCTGACCCCCGGCGACGTGGCGCTGGCCATCCGCGAGCAGAACGCCCAGTTCGCGGCCGGGCGCATCGGGCAGGAGCCGTCCAGCAGCCCGCTGGAACTGAACTACCTGGTCACCACCAAGGGCCGCCTGACCACCCCCGAGGAATTCGAGAACATCATCCTGCGCGCCGAGCCCGACGGCTCCACCCTGCTGCTCAAGCACGTGGCCCGCGTGGAACTGGGCGCCAAGGACTACGACGTCCGCACCCAGCTCAACGGCAAGCCCACGGTGGCCGTGGGCGTGTTCCTGACGCCCGGCGCCAACGCGCTGGAAACGGCCGACGGCGTGGCCGCCAAGATGCAGGAACTGTCGCAGCGCTTCCCCGACGGCATCAGCTATTCCATCCCCTACGACACCACCAAGTTCGTGCGCATCTCCATCAACGAGGTGGTGCACACCCTGGTGGAAGCCATGGTGCTGGTGTTCCTGGTGGTGTTCCTGTTCCTGCAGAACTGGCGGGCCACGCTCATCCCCTGCCTTGCGGTGCCGGTGTCCATCGTGGGCACCTTCGCGGGCATGTACGCGCTGGGCTTCTCCATCAACACGCTGACGTTGTTCGGCCTTGTGCTGGCCATCGGCATCGTGGTGGACGACGCCATCGTGGTGCTGGAAAACGTGGAGCGCATCATGTCCTCCGAGCGGCTGACGCCGCGCAAGGCCACCATCAAGGCCATGGAGGAAGTGACCGGGCCGGTCATCGCCATCGTGCTGGTGCTGTGCTCGGTGTTCATTCCCGTGGCCTTCATGGGCGGCCTTGCCGGGCAGATGTACAAGCAGTTCGCCATCACCATCGCGGTGTCGGTGGTCATCTCGGGCCTGGTGGCCCTGACGCTGACGCCCGCCCTGTGCGCGCTGATGCTGAAGCCCGGCCATCATGAGCCGCCTGCCTTCTTCCGCTGGTTCAACGCGTGGTTCGAGCGCGTCACCCACCGCTACACCGGCGGGGTGACCTTCCTCATCCGCCGCGCGGGCCTCGCGCTGGTGCTGTTCGCCTGCCTTGGCGGCGTCACCTGGCACCTCTTCCAGATCGTGCCCGGCGGCCTCGCCCCGGACGAGGACCAGGGCTACATCATCGGCCTGTCCATCCTGCCCGACGGCGCCAGCCTGCAACGCACCCGCGTGGTGGCCGACCTGATCGACAAGAGCCACATGGAAGACCCCCGCGTGGCCAACCTGATCACCCTGACCGGCTACGACCTGCTCTCCGGCGTGCCCAAGCCCAACTTCGTCACCTCGTTCGTGCCGCTGAAGCCGTGGGACGAACGCAAGGGCGAGGGGCAGTCGTCGTTCGACTACGCCCGCAAGGTCTTCGGCGTGGGCATGGGCGTGCCCGAAGGCATCGTGCTGGCCTTCAACCCGCCGCCCATCTCGGGCATGAGCAACACCGGCGGCTTCGAACTGTACGTGCAGAACCGCGGCGAAGGCGACAGCAAGGAACTGGCCGCCACGGTGAACAAGCTCATCGCCGCCGCGGCCAGGCGGCCGGAACTGGCGGGCGTGCAGACCACCTTCAGCGCCAACGCGCCGCAGTTGTTCATCAGCCTGGACCGCAACAAGGCGAAGGCCCTGGGCGTGCCGGTGAACACCATCTTCGACACCATGCAGGCCACCTTCGGGGCCAGCTACATCAACGACTTCAACAAGTTCGGCCGTACCTTCAAGGTGCAGTTGCAGTCCGAGGCCGACTTCCGCGCCCGCCCGTCGGACGTGGCCAACGTGTTCGTGCGCTCCAACTCGGGCGAGATGATCCCCCTCACCTCGCTGGTGGAGGTGCAGGAAGTGACCGGCCCCGAGGTGGTGGAACGCTTCAACGTGTTCCCCGCCGCCAAGGTGGTGGGCGGCCCCGCCGCCGGGTACAGCTCTGGCCAGGCCATCGCGGCCGTCGAGCAGGTGGCGGCGGAGGTGCTGCCCGCGGAATACACCCTGGCCTGGTCCGGCTCCGCCTACCAGGAAAAGCAGACCGGCGGCTCCTCGTCGCTGGTGTTCGTGCTGGGCCTGGTCATGGTCTTCCTGATCCTGGCGGCGCAGTACGAAAAGTGGTCGCTGCCGCTGGCGGTCATCATGGCCGTGCCGTTCGCCCTGTTCGGGGCCATCTGCGCGGTGTGGCTGCGCGGCCTCGCCAACGACGTGTACCTCCAGATCTCGCTGGTCACGCTCATCGGCCTCGCGGCCAAGAACGCCATCCTCATCGTGGAATTCGCGGTGATCAAGCGGCACGAGGGGCTTTCGCTGGTGGAATCGGCCATCGAGGCCGCCCGCCTGCGCTTCCGGCCCATCATCATGACCTCGCTGGCCTTCGTGCTGGGCTGCGTGCCGCTGGCCATCAGCACCGGCGCGGGCGCGGCCAGCCGACACTCCATCGGCACCGGCGTCATCGGCGGGATGCTGGCGGCGACCTTCATCGCCACCTTCTTCATCCCCATGTTCTACCGGTTGATCATGGGCGCCAGCGAACGCATGCGCGGCACCGAGGCCATGCGCACCATGGCCGTGGGCAAGTACTGCGAGGAGGACCGCCACTCGGCCTTCGAGGACCTGCCGGATGACGGCGCCGCGGGAGAGGGCGACGACGCCTGCAACAAGGAGAAGCGCCATGACTAGCCTTCAGGGCTTCACATGCGACGGGGGGCGGCGCACGGCCGCCCCGGCTCACGGGGCGCGCCCGGCGCCCCCGCTGTTGGCGAAAACGCTGGCGGCGGTGCTGCTGGCGGCCATGCTGGCCGGGTGCGCCTTCGGCCCCGACCATGCCCGGCCCGCCATGGACCTGCCCGACGCCTGGCGCGAGGGCACGGCCGACGCGGGCGCGGTGCAGGACGGCTGGTGGAAGGGCTTCGACGACCCGGCCCTGGACGCCCTGGTGGCCGCCGCGCTGGACCACAACCGCGACCTGGCCAAGGCCATCGCCAACGTGGACGAGGCCCGCGCCCAACTGGGCCTTGCCCGGGCCGACCAGATGCCCCGGCTGGACGCCAGGGGCGGTTCCGAGCGCCAGCGCTATTCGCTGAACAGCCTCAACTCGTTCACCGAAGACACCCGCATCCAGGACCTGCACAACGTGGGCGGCGCGCTGTCGTACGAGGTGGACCTGTGGGGCCGCTACCGCCGCGCCACCGAGGCCGCCCGCGCCCAGCTGCTGTCCACCGTGGCCGCGCGCGACACCGTGCGCCTGGCCCTGACGGCGCAGGTGGCCCGCACCTACTTCGACCTGCGCGCCTACGACCAGCAATTGCAGGTGGCCCGCGACACGCTGGCCTCGCGCGAATCCACGCAGGAGTTGCGCAAGGTGCGCTTCGAACTGGGCCTGACCAGCGAACTGGACTACCGCCAGGCCATTGCCGAAGCCGCCGCCGCCCGGTCCACCGTGCACACCCTGCAGTACAACGTGGCCGCCAGCGAAGGCGCGCTGGGCGTGCTGACGGGCAGGAGCCCGCGCGACATCGTGTCCGGCACCGTGGAGCGCGGCCTGGCCGTGGACGCCGTGCCCGTGCCCCCCAGCGTGCCCGCCGGGCTGCCCTCGGCCCTGCTGGAACGCCGTCCGGACATCGTGCAGGCGGAACAGCAGCTGGCCGCGGCCAGCGCCAACATCGGCGTGGCCAAGGCGGCGTACTTCCCGTCCATCTCGCTCACCGGCCTGCTGGGCTACGAGAGCACCGACCTGACCCGGCTGTTCACCGGGCCTTCCGGCACGTGGCGGTACGCGGGCAGCGTGACCATGCCCATCTTCGACTTCGGCCGGGTCAAGGCCGGGGTGGAGGCGGCCGAGGCACGCCAGCGCGCCGCCCTGGCCGGGTACGAAAAGGCCGTGCAGGACGCCTTCCGCGAGGCGCAGGACGCCCTGGTGGCCAACCGCAAGGCGCGCGGCGTGGTGGAGGCGCAGACCACCCAGATCACCGCGCTGCGCCGCTCGCTGCACCTGGCCAGGCTGCGCTACGACAACGGGTATTCCAGCTACCTCGAAGTGCTGGACGCCGAACGCACCCTGTTCGAGGTGGAGATATCCCTGGCCTCGGCCCAGCGCGACCAGCTGGTGGCCGTGGTCGAGATCTACCGCGCCCTGGGCGGCGGCTGGGCGGGCATCGCCCCGCAGCAATCCGGCGAGACGGGGAGCGCGGCGGCCCCGGCCGGAAAGCCCGTGGCGACCGCGCAATGAACGAATGCCGCCGCTGCCGCGTGGACCGCGCCGAGCGCCATGGCGCGCACGGCTTCGGCCACACCGTGAAGGAACTGGCCCGCGCCTGGCGGGCCGAGTTCGACCGGCGCTTCCGCCCCATGGGCCTGTCCGACACCAGTTGGGTGGTCATCTGGCTGCTGTCCGAGCACGGCACGCTGCCCCAGGGCCGCGTGGCCGAACTGCTGGGCGTGGAGGGCCCCACCCTGGTGCGCCTGCTGGACCGCATGGAAAAGGAGGGCTGGGTGCGCCGCCAGCCGTCGGAAACCGACCGCCGGGTGAAGCTGGTGGCCCTGACCGACCAGGCCCGCCCGGTGTACGACGCCATGCTGGGCATCGGTTTCGCCCTGCGCGACGAGTTGATGGACGGCATCCCCGAGGAGCACGTGACCATCGCCCACACGGTGATGCTGCGCCTGCTGGACAAACTGAACGGGCTGGACGGGCTGGACGGGCTGAGCGGGCAGGATGGGCAGGATGGGGGCGAGGCGGGGGCATGCGGCCCCTGCCGCCCGGAAACCACGGACTGACGGCGGCGCGGCGTCAGCCGCGCCGGTCCCGTGCACGTCCGGCGCGGGTCCGGAGGCCAGACCCCGGCAGATGATGGACCAACGACAACGCGGCGTCTTCGCAGGAAGACGCCGCGTTTTTCGTCGCGCGGGCACGGCGGGGAAAGGCGGTGCTATCTGGGCAGGCCGCCCAGCACGCCGCCGAACATGGCGACCATGGCCCCCACCACGCAGACGATGGCCACGGTCCTGGCCTTGGGGTCACCGGCCTTGTGGCGCTTCCACGCCACGAACGCCTGGTACCACAGCCACGCGCCGAGCACGGTCAGGATCAAGGGAATGACGGGCATGGGGCCTCCTTTGGAAAGGTCCGTTCTGTCCGGAAGGATGGAACCCGGCTCACTGCTCCGGGCATGACGCCGGAAGGCATGACGCCGGACGGTGCGCCGTCATGGCACGGAGCGCGCCGTCATGCAAGCCCCTGCCGGGGCGTGACGCCCGTGGCCCGTGGCCCGTCGTAACGTGCGTCACTGGCGCGCGGCCTGGGGCGCGGACTGCGTCCCCGCAGGGCCAGCAGCCGGGGCCAGCGCCGGGGCCGCCGCCGGAGTCCCGCCGGGTGCGTCATCAACCGACGGGGCCGCCGCCGGAACCGGTCCGGCCCCCCCGGCTCCTTCAGTCCAGCCGCCGCCCAGGGCCTTGTACAGCGCCACCAGATGCAGCAGTACGCCGGAACGGCTGCGGGCCAGGGCCTCTTCCACCTCCAGCTGGCGGCGCTCGGCGTCCAGCACGGTCAGCAGGTCGTCCACGCCCTCCATGTAGCGCACCTTGGCCAGCCGGGTGGCCTCGGCCTGCGCGTCCAGCGAGCGGGACAGCCGTTCGCGTTCCACGAAGGATTCGGCGTAGCGGGCCAGCGAGGTTTCCACCTCCTCGAAGGCCACCAGCACGGTCTTGCGCCAGCGCTCCAGGGTGGCCTCGCGCCGGGCCTCCAGCGCGGCCACGGCGGCGCGGGTGCGCCCGCCCTCGAAGATGGCCCAGCGCACGCCCGGCATGATGGTCCAGGCGCGGCTGTCGTCGCGGAACAGGTCGGAGAAATGGATGCTGTTCAGCCCGTACGAGCCGGTGAGCGAGAACTTGGGGAACAGGTCCGCCTCGCGCTGGCCGATGTCGGCCGTGGCCGCGTGCAGTTCGTGCTCCACGCGGCGGATGTCCGGACGGCGCAGCAACAGGTCCGAGGGCAGGCCCACGGGCACCAGGTCGGGCACGGGGGGCAGGGGGGCACGGGGGGCCAGCCGGTCGCGCAGGGCGGCCGGGGCCATGCCGCACAGCACGCCCAGCCGGTGGATGGCGGCGTCCGTGGCCGCGCGCAGCGGGGGCACCAACGCCTCGGTGCGCTCCAACTGGGCCTCGGCCTGCAACACGTTCATGTCGCTGGCCACGCCCACGTCGCGGCGCAGCCGCACCAGGTCCAGGGTGCGGCGCTGGGCGTCGGCGTTGCGTTCGGCCACGTCCAGCCGGGCCTGCGCGCCGCGCAGTTCCACGTAGGCGCGGGCCGTTTCCGCCGCCACCGAAAGCTGCACGTCGGACAGCCCGGCCTCGGCCGCCTGCTGCCGGGCGCGGGCCGCTTCCACGCCGCGCCGCGCGCCGCCGAAGATGTCGATTTCCCACCGCGCGTCGAACCCGGCCTGGTACAGGTCGCTTTCCAGGGGCATGCGGGCCGCTTGCAGCGACTGCCCGGTCAGGGTGTTACTACTCACCCGGCTGCGCTCGAAGCTGCCGCCCGCCGACGCCTCGGGCAGCAGCGCGCCCCGGGCCACGCCCACCACGGCGCGGGCCTCGCGCAGGTTGGCGGCGGCCATCAGGGCGTCGTTGTTGTGCCCCACGGCCGTGGCCACCAGTTCCGACAGCAGCGGGTCGCCCATGCGGTCCCACCACCGGCCGTCGGGGGCGGCGGCGGTCACCGTGGCGCGGGCGGCCCCGGAACCGTCGGGGGCGGCGTCATCCTTGCCTGCGGCTGCGGAAAGTTCCGGCCGGGTCCTGGCGGCGCTCCACTCCGTGGGCGCGGCGGGCGGGACGGGCCGGTCGTAGTCCGGCCCCACGGCGCAGCCCGAAAGGGCAAGCCCCGAAAGGACGAGGGCGGACAGCGTCAGGAAGGGGATCAGCCCCCGCAAGATGCGGGGATGTCGCGCCGGTGCGCGGTGCGCGTTCATGGCGTCTCCTGCGGCAATGGCGACCCCGGCTGGATGGCGGCCACCTGCCGCAGTCCGCCGGTGACGAAGGCCAGGGTGTGCGCGGTGAGCGGTTCCAGCCCGTCGGCCGAAAGGGCGAGGCCGGGAAACACCCGGCGGAAAATCTCGCGGTTCAGGTACAGGCTGAGGCACATGGCGATGATGTTCATGCACGAAAGCTGGACGGACGGATCACTGTCCGGACGCCCCAGCAGTTCGGACACCGCCCCGCGCAGGAACATGGACTTGGGCGCGATCTCGGCGCGCACCAGTTCGTCCAGGAAGGGCGTGGGGCGCATCATCTCCTGGGTCATCAGCTTCAGTTGCCAGGCCGAGGGGTCGGTGGTGAGCAGGTTGGACAGCAGGTCGCGGATGATGATGCCCACCCGCTCGGCCGGGGGCGCACCGGGCGGCAGCGAGGCGCGCAGGTCTTCGGCCGTGAGGAAGCGGCGGTGCGCCTCGTGCAGGGCGGCGGCGTACAGCTTGTCCTTGCCGCCGAAATGGTAGTTGATGGCCGCCGGGTTGGCCCCGGCCAGGTCGCAGATTTCCTTGCCCGTGGCCCGGTCGTAGCCGTGCTCGGCAAAGACCATGCCCGCCGCCTCCAGCAGGCGCTGGCGGGTGGATTCGCGGCCCTGCTCGCGGGCCGCGGCATGGCCTTTGTGATCGGACGACTTCTTCATGCGCATGCTATAGGATAGCCACAGGGGCCGTGTCAAATTCAAAATTTAAATTTGAATTTGACTTTTGCCCGCCACCCCATTAGTCTGGGGTCATTACCGCGCGGACCCCGCGTGCACCCGGAGCAGCGCATGAAGAAACGCATTCTCGTCCTCGCCGTGCTGGCGCTGTGCATGGCCGGTGGCGTGCTGGCCTGGCGCGCCCTGCGCCCCGCGCCCGACGCGGGGCCGGTGGTGCTGTACGGCAACGTGGACCTGCGCCAGGTTTCCCTGGCCTTCAAGGACGCCGAGCGCGTGGCGCGGGTGCTGGCCCGCGAGGGCGACCGGCTGGCCCCCGGCGCGCTGGTGGCCGTGCTGGAAACCGACCGCCTGGACCGCGAGATATCCCGCGCCAGGGCCCGCGTGGCCGCGCAGGCCGCCGCGCTGGCCCGGCTGGAGAACGGCTCGCGCCCGCAGGAAAAGCGCCGCGCCCGCGCCGATGCCGACGCCGCCGCCGTGGAACTGGCCAACGCCGAACGCACCTACGCCCGGCTGCGCGCCCTGTCCGGCACCGGGGCCGCGCGCGAGCAGGACGTGGACGACGCCCTGGCCGCGCGCGACCGGGCCGCCGCCCGCCTGCGCGTGGCCCAGGCCCAACTGGCCCTGGTGGAGGAAGGCCCCCGGCGCGAGGACATCGACGAGGCCCGTGCCGCGCTGGCCGCCCAGCGGGCCGACCTGGCCGTGCTGGAGCAGCGCCGCGCGGACAGCGAACTGCGGGCGCCCGTGGCCGGGGTGGTGCGCTCGCGCCTGCTGGAGCCGGGCGACATGGCCTCTGCCCAGCGCCCGGTGTGCACCGTGGCCATCACCGACCCCAAGTGGGTGCGCGCCTACCTGACGGAAACCCAGCTCGGCCGGGTGCACGAAGGCATGCCCGCCGAGGTGTCCATCGACGCCCGGCCCGGCCAGCCGCTGGAGGGCTGGCTGGGGTTCATCTCGCCCACGGCGGAATTCACCCCCCGCAACGTGGAAACGCCGGAACTGCGCACCTCGCTGGTGTACGAGGCCCGCGTGTTCGTGCGCGACCCCGACGACGTGCTGCGCCTGGGCATGCCCACCACGGTCACCCTGCGCGAGGGCCACGCGGTGCCCGTGCGGACCGGTGAGACACGACAGGCCAACGCGACCGCCGGGGGGGCGTCCCCCACGGCGCAGGCCGAGGCCCCCCCCACGGCGCAGGCCGGAGCTTCCCAATGACCTCCCCCTCGCCCGTGTTTGCCGCGCGCGGGCTGTGCCGGACCTTCCGCGCTCCGGGAAGCAAGGCTTCGGTTGTCCGGGCGGTGGACGGTGTGACCCTGGACCTTGCCCCCGGCACCATCAACGGCCTTCTCGGCCCCGACGGCGCGGGCAAGACCACCCTGCTGCGCCTGGCCGCCGGGCTGCTGCTGCCCGACGCGGGCAGCCTGACCGTGCTCGGCCGCGACACCGTGGCCGAAGCGCAGGCCGTGCAGTCGGCCATCGGGTACATGCCCCAGCGCTTCGGCCTGTACGAAGACCTTTCCGTGGCCGAAAACCTGTCCCTGTACGCCGACCTGCACGGGGTGTCAGCCGCACAAAAGGCCGAGCGCTGGCCCGCGCTGATGCGCATGACCGGCCTTTCCCCCTTCCTCGACCGGCTGGCCGGGCGGCTTTCCGGCGGCATGAAGCAGAAACTGGGGCTGGCCTGCACCCTGGTGCGCTCGCCCCGGCTGTTGCTGCTGGACGAGCCCACCGTGGGCGTGGACCCGCTGTCGCGGCGCGAACTGTGGAACATCGTGTTCTCGCTGGTGCGCGGGCACGGCATCACCGTGCTGGTCAGCACCGCCTACCTGGACGAGGCGGAACACTGCGACCGGGTGGCCATCATGCATCACGGGCGGCTGGTGGGCGATGGCCCGCCCGGCGATTTCACCCGGCCGCTGGCGGGCCGGACGTGGTTCGTCACCCCCGCCGTGCGCGCCCGGGCGGCCCAGACCCTGCTGGGCGCGGCCCCCGGCGTCACCGATGCGGTGCTGCACGCGGGCGGGGTGCGCCTGCTCACGGACACCCCGGAGGCGGCGCGGGCGCTGCTGGACTGCGGGCTGCTGGCCGGGGAAGGGCAGGAGGCGGGCGCCGTCGGCCGTCTGCATCCCCGCGCCCCCGGCTTCGAGGACGGCTTTCTGGCCCTGTTCGCCGCGCTGCCGCAGGGACCGGACACCGGCGAAGAGCCCGCGCCCGCCGCCGATACCTCCGCCCAGCCTGACTGCGCCCAGCCCGGCCTGGCCGCCTCCCCCGTTCCCGACGCGCCCGATGCACCGGACGCGCCGCCCGTCATCGAGGTGCGCGGCCTGGAACGCCGCTTCGGCACCTTCATGGCCGTGAAGGGGGCCAGCTTCGACGTGCGGCGCGGTGAAATCTTCGGGCTGCTGGGTCCCAACGGCGCGGGCAAGTCCACCATCTTCCGCATGCTCTGCGGCCTGTTGCCGCCCACCGGCGGCAGCCTGCGCGTGGCCGGGGTGGACCTGCGCCGCGCCCCGGCCGCCGCCCGCCGCCGGGTAGGCTACGTGGCCCAGAAATTCTCGCTGTACGGGCAGCTTTCGGTCATCGAAAACCTGCGCTTCTTCGCCAGCGCCTACGGCCTTTCCGGCCCGGCGCGCGACGCCCGCATGGCCTGGGCCCTGCGCGACTTCGACCTGGCCCGCGTGGCCGACGCCCAGAGCGGCGAACTGTCGCTGGGCTACCGCCAGCGGCTGGCCATGGCCTGCGCCCTGATGCACGAGCCGGACATCCTGTTCCTGGACGAGGCCACCTCCGGCGTGGACCCGCTGGCCCGGCGCGAGTTCTGGCGGCGCATCACCGCGCTGGCGGAATCCGGGGTCACGGTCATCGTCACCACCCACTTCCTGGACGAGGCGGAATACTGCGACCGCATGGCCATCCTGGTGGGCGGCGAGGTGCTGGCCCTGGGCACCCCGGCGGAAATCCGTGCCCTGGCCCCCGCGCCCTCCGGTCCCGAATCCGGCCCCGAATCCGTACCCGCACCCGCCAATCCGCCTACCATCGAACGGGCCTTCATCGCGCTGGCGGAGCAACACCGGGCCAGCGCACCGGCCGTGCCCGCCTCCCTTTCCGCGCCCGGCACGTCTCCCTTGTCCGATGCCGCGCCGCTCCCGTCCGGTTCGACATCCGCCATGGCATCGGGCGACCGTTCCGCCCTGCGCGCCCTGCTGGTGCGCATGCGCGGCCTGCTGCGCAAGGAATGGTTGCAGGTGGTGCGCGACCCCAGCGCCATCGCCATCGCGCTGGTCATGCCCGTGGTGCTGCTGCTCCTGTTCGGCTACGGCATCAGCCTGGACGCCCGCGACGTGCCCGTGGCCATCGTGGCCGACGACCTGGGGCCGGAGGCCATGGAGTTCGCCGCGCGGCTGCTGCTGGCCGACACCTTCCGCCCGCGCGTGGCCACCGGCATGCGCCAGGCAGAGGAAGACCTGCGTGCTGGGCGGGTGGACGCCATCGTGCACCTGCAATCGGACTTCGCCCGCCGCCTGTCCGATGTCACGGGCGGGGCGGCCGGGGGCACCGCCCGGCCCGACGGCGCGCCCCCGGCGGGCGACACGGGCACCGTGCCGGTGCAGCTCATCGTCAACGGGGTGGACCCCAACAACGCCCGCACCGTGTCCGGCTACGTCACCTCGGTGTGGCAAGGCTGGCTGTCCGGCCGGGTGGCCGCCGCCGGTCAGGTTCCGGCGGTGCGGCTGGACACGCGCATGTGGTTCAACCCCACCTCGGACAGCCGCCACTTCCTGGTGCCGGGCCTGATGGTGCTGATCATGACCCTGACCGGCGCGCTGCTGACCGCCATGGTCATGGCCCGCGAATGGGAGCGCGGCACCATGGAGGCCCTGCTGGTGACCCCGGTGCGCATGGGCGAACTGCTCACCGGCAAGCTGCTGCCCTATTTCGTGCTGGGCATGGGCGGCATGGTGCTGACCGTGCTCATGGCCCTGTACCTGTTCGGGGTGCCCCTGCGCGGCTCGCTGGCGGTGCTGGCCGGGGCGTCGTCGCTGTTCCTCACGGCGGCGCTGGGCATGGGGCTGTTCATCTCGGTGCTGGCGCGCAACCAGTTCATCGCCGGGCAGGCCGCGCTGCTGGCAACCTTCCTGCCCGCGCTGTTCCTGTCGGGGTTCATCTTCGACCTGGAAAGCACCCCCGCCTTCGTGCAGGTGGTGTCGTACATCATCGCGGCGCGCTACTTCGCCACCCTGCTGAAGACCATCTTCCTGGCGGGCGAGGTGTGGGAGGTCATCGTGCCCAACGCGCTGGCCCTGGCCGCGCTGGCGGCATTCTTCCTGACGGTGGCGAGGCTGCGCTGCCGCAAAAGGCTCGACTAGGGGACGCGCCATGCACGACCGCACCAACACATACCCGGCAGTCCGGCAGTCCGGCCCCGCCGCTGCCCCTCCTGCCGCCCCTGCTCCCACGGACCCGCTGGCGGTAGTGCACCGCCTGCTGGCGCTCATCGCCAAGGAATTCCTGACCCTGCTCAAGGACCCCAAGAGCCGCACGGTGGTCATCCTGCCGCCACTGCTCCAGACCATCATCTTCGGCTACGCCGCCACCTTCGACCTGGTGGACGTGCCCTGCGCCATCTACGACGAGGACCGCAGCGGGGCCTCGCACGAGTTGGCCGCTCGGGTGGCCGGGTCGCCCACCTTCCGGGTGGTGGCGGAAGTTCGCCGCGACGCGGACATGGCCCGCCATCTCGACGCCGGGCAGGTGCGGCTGGTGCTGCGCATCGGGCAGGGCTTCGAGCGCGCCCTGACCCTGCGCGGCGGGGTGGGGGGCATGGCCTCCGGGGCCGCAGGGGGGGATGCCGCGGACGCATCCTCCGTTCCGTCCCCCGCACCCTCGCAGGCTCCTTCCCAGGCCCCCTCCCAGGCTGTGGTCCAGGCCATTGCCGACGGGCGCAACTCCAACACCGCCGGGCTTGCCCTCAACTACATGGCCTCCATCGTGGACGACTTCGGCGCGCGCTACGTGGCCGCCCACGGCGGGCAGCCACGGCCCTCCACGCTGATGACGCGCGCCTGGCACAACCCCAACCTGCTCAGCCGGTGGTTCTTCGTGCCGGGCATCGTGGTCATGGTGACCATGGTGGTCACGCTCATCATCACCGCCCTGTCCGTGGCCCGCGAGCGCGAACAGGGCACCTTCGACCAGATGCTGGTCACCCCCTACCGCCCCACGGAACTGCTGATCGGCAAGGCGGCCCCCGGCTTTCTCGTGGGGCTGTTCGAGGCCACCTTCATCGTGGCCCTGGCCGTGTTCTGGTTCGGGGTGCCCCTGCGCGGCAGCCTGCTGACCCTGTACGCCGGGCTGGTGCTGTTCCTGTTCTCGGTGGTGGGCATCGGCCTGATGATCTCGTCCCTGTCGGTGACCATGCAGCAGGGGCTGCTGGGCATGTTCCTGTTCACCATGCCCGCCGCCATCCTGTCCGGGTTCGCCACGCCCATCGCCAACATGGCCGAGCCGGTGCAGTGGCTGACCTGGGTCAACCCCATGCGCTACGTGCTGATCATCGTGCGCGGGGTGTTCCTGGAAGGGGCGGACCTGGCCCTGCTGGCCCCGCAGCTGTGGCCGCTGGCGCTCATCGGCGCGGTGTGCATGGCCGCCGCCGGGTGGCTGTTCCGCCACCGCATCCAGTGAGGGCAGGACCAGACCGGCCCGGCTGCGACCACGCTGACGGCACCGACCGATTCAAACGAGCCGGGCGGAGCCCCGTGGGCGAAACGCGACGGGGAGGAGGGAGGATGGGGGAGGCGGGGCCACTCCGGCCACGTGGCGTCAGTTGCCGGCGCAGGCCGCTGCCGGGTCGCTGAAGGTGACCTGGCACGGAGGCAGCGGCCTGGCCTGCCAGTGCTGGCCCTTGCGGACGCTGTTCAGACAGTCCATCCGCTCGATGAGCGCATGCCCGCCATCCCCGGTGCACAGCAGTATCACCGGGCGGGGCCTGCCATCCTTGTCGCGCAGGATGACGGCCCGCAGTTGGTAGTCCGCGAGCATCTCGCGGGCCTCGTCGTCCCCCGCCAGCACGAGGGCGGGCAATGTGTCGGGCCGGGCGGGGTCGGCCTCGCCCGTCAACAGCAGGCCCTGAGCCTGCTTGGCCACGCGCTGCATCACCGTGGACAGCGGCCCCATGGTCGCCGGATCCGTGTTGCCGTTGCACTTGGCGCAGGCCGAAAGCAACACGACCACGCCCAGCACGGCCACCAGAGCCACACTGCCGAACCGGCACGCCATGCGCCATTTTCTCGCATTCCATGCGTGCATGCATCACCCCCAAAACACGTGCTTGCTGGAACCGCCATCGTTCAGGCCGGTGTCGAGATTCCACGCGCCCACATGGGCAAGCGCCGCGGCGTCACCCAACAGGGCCGCACGGTACATGCCACCCCACATCTCCCGCACGCTGGCCGCCGCCTTTTCGTAGATGTCGCGATACTCCATGGGGCCGACCGGAGTTGCAAGCTGCGCAAGGTACGTGGTGTCCACGTCCCGCGCCTTCGGATATAGCTTGCCGGGCGCCACGTGCCGTCCCAATGCTACCAGCAGCCGCTCCGTTTCGATCCTGTGCATGACGTCGGCGAAACCGTCGAACCAGCCGTCGATGTCCGGGTCGTCGCCCATGTCGGCTATATCGCCCGTGGCCTCCAGCAGTTGCCTCCACAAGGTAGCGATGACCGGGTCCAGCCTGTCGGGGTCACCGGGCCGAAACAGCTTCTTCAGGCCCGTGCTGACGATGTGGGCACTGGTGGGGTCATCAAGGCCGTGAAACTCCCTGATGAGGTAGGTGTCCTGATGCATCTCGCACTTCTGGTGTTCTGCCTTGGTGTCCGGGCCGTAGGCCCCGCCCACCCGCAGATTGACCACCGGATGCATGGTCACGTCGAAGACCACGTGTGAGGCGAAACCCAGAAGCCAGGCAAAGGCCCTTGCCTGTGCCGGACCAGCCCCAAGGCGATGCACGGCTGCGGCACCGGCGTGCAGCCGCGCCCCGGTTCGGGCATGATGCATCCGATCCGCCCACCGATTCGCGGATTTGCTGAGACCGAAATGGGCCAGGTACGGCATGTCCGGCGAGATGGCCCCCAGTTCCACGTAGGCGGGATGTTGCAGCACAAGCCCCGCCGCCGCATCCGGCAGCCCGCTGGCGGCAAGATTGTCCGCATCCGTGTTGTACATCACCATGGTCAGATGGGCATACGCGCCGGGCATGGGGCCTCCGTGCAGAGCCGCCGGAGGGCGGGCTGTGGGGCATGGCCGCCGGAATGGCGGAGCGGCGGGTGGCGGCCGCACCCCATGTTTATCGCACCTACTATACAACGCAATGAGAACATGCGGTGCCGCCCAGGAAATAAAAATCCACCGGCATAGCCGGTGGTATTTCATATGCGCCTGTAAGGCTCTGTTACCAGCAGCGCCCTAGCAGGCGCATGTTTAGATCTGGCATCTGCATATCTGCTACTTGCGGCCCGTAAACGGGCTTCCGGGATACGGTAGGGACAACTGGTCACCAAGTTTATCAGACTCTAGCTGATGTTTGATGTATTCCTGAATCTTACG